>JBGSWU010000481.1:0-15029 GCA_041751795.1 Thermomicrobiales bacterium | reverse complement strand
AGCGCGCTGCTTGCTACACTTCCGCGAATGGCGGGATGGAAACATCGCGCTGACTCGACGTCTCGCAATCCAAAGAGGGCAATGAAGATGGAACAAACAATCGGTAGCACGCTCGAAAATATCCGCACCCGCCTGGACCAGATTGGGGTGCGTCTTTGACCTCGCCAGTAAACGGCGTGACATAGGCGAATTGGAGTCGCTTTCGGTGGATCCGGGTTTCTGGGACGATTCTCAGAAGGCCCAGCGAATCATGCGTCAAATTACCGGACTTCGAGCACAGGTCGACGGTTGGGAAACGATGCGCGAGCAGGTCGACGACCTGCTCGAACTCAACGAACTCGCCGACCAGGAAGACGAGTCGATGAACGACGAGATTCGTTCGCAGACCGAAGAACTCGGTCACCAACTCGACCGGATGGAGATTCAACTACTCCTCTCCGGTGAGTACGACGACCACGACGCAATTCTCGCTGTCCATGCCAGCACCGGCGGAGTCGATGCACAGGACTGGGCGGAAATGATGGCGCGGATGTATATGCGCTGGGCCGAGAAACGTGGCTTCCAATCGACGATCCTCGACTGGACTGAGGGTGAAGAAGCCGGCATCAAAAGCGCGACGATTGAAATTCGGGGCGCATATGCCTATGGCTACTGCAAGGCCGAGGCAGGAACACACCGGCTTGTCCGGCTTTCGCCGTTCGACGCTGCCCACCGCCGGCATACTGCATTCGCGCTCGTCGAAGTCTTGCCAGCCGTTGAAGATGATTCCGAGGTCGTTATCCGCGACGAAGACATCCGGGTCGATGCCTATCGTGCATCGGGCGCTGGCGGTCAGCATGTCAACAAGACCTCATCGGCGATCCGCATTACCCATTTTCCAACCGGGATCGTCGTCACCTGTCAGGACGAACGCTCGCAACTTCAAAATCGCGAGTCCGCAATGAAGATCCTGCGCGGAAAGCTCGTCGAACTGAAGCTCCGCGAACAGGCGGACGAACGCTCGCGAATCAAAGGCGATCACGTCTCGGAGGGTTGGGGAAGCCGGATCCGATCGTACGTCCTCCAGCCGTACACGATGGTGACCGACCACCGTACCGATTTCTCGACCGCCAATATTCAGGCGGTTCTCGATGGGGATATTGATCCACTGGTCGATGCATATCTGCACCAACTCCTAGAAGAACAGGGCGCAACGGAAACGATTGTCAGCGGTGAATAACAACGGGCGGCGACCACGACTCGCGATCGTTCTTGCACTGATCGTTGCAGTCTGCGGGTTGATCTCGATTGCCGCTCCCGTTCCCGTCTCTGCTCAGACAGACGCAGTCTTCACGGAGATGACTGCGGCGGCCGAGTTCGGCGAGTCGCTCACCTTCGGAGTGACCATTGAATCCACGGTGAGAATCGACGAAGTCGAACTCTATTGGTACCCCGAAGGAGACGAAGCTCTGTCCGCAGCATATCTGGAGGTCGAGCCAGATCGCCGCCTCGAGATCGACCACGACGTTGATCTAACGTTCGATTACCTGCCACCTGGTCTCGACATCATCTATTTCTGGCGCGTCATCGACAGCGAAGGGAACGCGACCGACTCCCCGGAGCAGGTGCTGTTCTATATGGATGATGGACCGGACTGGGAATCGACGACGAATGGACTCGTCACGGTCTGGTGGTATTCAGGAAACGAGGAATTCGCCAACGACATCCTCGGAACAGCTAACCGGACGATCGAAACCCTCGCGGACCGCTTCGCTGTCGCCGCTGATGAGCCGATCCGTCTCGTGATCTACGGCAGTGACGACGATTTCATGGAAGCGCTGCCACCGAATTCCGCAGATTGGATTGGGGGCCAGGCTCACCCCGCCCTCAACCTGATCGTCGCGCAAGTTCAGCCCGGGACAGGCGCTGACCGTGAGATCCGGCGCATGGTCCCCCACGAAGTCAGCCATCTGATTCTCCATCAGGCAACCGAGAACCCGTGGAACTCGCCACCTAACTGGCTTGATGAAGGGCTGGCTGTCTACAACCAGGAAACGCCCGACCGCGACCTGCCCGGTATCCTTGACGATGCCGTTGATGACGGCGAACTCATTCCAGTCCGAGCGCTAGGCTCAAGCTTTCCGCTTGACCCTGATCAAGCGTTCCTCTCCTATGCCGAGAGCCACTCAATCGTGACATTTATAATCGAGGAACTCGGCGAAGCCGAATTGGCCGAAATGATCGCCGTGTTCCGCGATGAAGTGTCGTACGACGAAGCGGTTGAACGTGCCCTGGGTATGACGGTCGAAGAGTTAGACGCCGCCTGGAAAGCCTGGCTCGGCTACGAGGGCGATAGTTCGCCGAACAGCAGCAACTCTATTGACGCTCCGCCCCGATCGCAGACTGATGGAGTTGACGATAGCGATCTGTCGCAAAACGAACTGATCGGCTTTCTCGCCTGCACGGGTATCTCCTCGCTGGCAGGACTTGCATTGTTCGTCGTCGCGTTGCGCAAGGTTCGGTCGTTCGGTGGTTCCAACTCCTGACCATCCACTCGCTTACCGACGTTTCGAAGGATTCAGCGAGATTATACTCCCACCGATCAACGTCATTGATAGACGGAATCGAAATCTCGACCGCGTACGTACTGCCGGTGAACCTTGACTCTGGTTGTATCAACCTGCTACAATTTCCACTGGTTAGCACTCAATCGGAAAGAGTGCTAAAAGGTGGATGCGGATGAGCGACGAAAACGACCTTTCAAGCAGGCAGCGGGAAATCCTGCGCTTGATAATTCAGGAGTACGTCGTTGGTGGGCGAGCCGTTGGCTCGCAATCGCTGATTGACCGCTACCCACTCAATGTCTCATCGGCCACAGTGCGGAACGAGATGTCGGCACTGGAACGACTCGGCTTCATTGAGCAGATGCACACATCTGCTGGCCGGGTTCCGACTGACCGTGGTTACCGGTTCTATGTCGAACAGTATGCGTCTGACTCAGCGCTACCGCCAAACGATCAGATCATGATTCGACATCAGTTCCGGCAGGTTGAGACCCAACTTGAATCCTGGCTGGAACTGGCAGCCAGTGTTCTGGCAGGTTTCGCGCGAAATGTGTCGGTCGTTACCTCGCCTCGAACGGCAGTGTCGCGGCTTCGTCACTTCGAATTACTATCGTTGCAGGAGCGAGTGATCCTGCTCATCCTCGTCACGCAGGAAAGCTCCGTGCATCAGGCGATGCTGCACGTTTCGGAGCCAGTCACCCGAGAGAAATTGAGTGAAACGGCAGACCGCCTGAATACCGCGTTCCAGAATCTGACCGTCGACGAGCTTCGTGGGAAAGTTGTCGGGCTGGCGGACCTCGACAAGCTGGTCAGTGAGCATCTGCTAGCGACAATGGAGTCCGCTCAGATGAGCGAACGGACCGAGGTTCATTACCAGGGCATCGAGCATGTCTTGCAACAGCCGGAATTCGGCGGGGCACAACTTGCCCAGCAGTTGTTGGAAATGCTTCGAGGCGGTTCGCTACTTGCGGAACTGTTACCGCAGATTTCGGATCGCGACGGACTGCAGATCTTCATCGGAGAAGAGAACGCTTCGGAGGGACTTCGACCCTTTGGCGTTGTTGTTGCGACCTACGGTGTCGATGATGAGGTGACTGGACTGCTCGGAATCCTCGGACCGCGACGAATGCCGTACGAGCGTTCAATTTCGTCAGTGCGGTATATGGCACGACTCATGAGTGATCTTATGCGCGATCTATACAGCGCGTGAGCATAGATAGACGTTCAGAAGCGGAACGGATGGAGGGAATACCACTTGTGACTCAAGAACAGGACACGGAACGAATAGAAGAACAACAGTCCGATACCCAGGCAAACGGCCAGCCCTCGATGGAAGAAGTACTGTCAGAACTCGAGCAGTTCAAGTCCGATGCGGCCGATATGCTCGACCGGCTGCAGCGGTCGCACGCCGAGTTTGCAAACTTCCGTCGCAGAATTGAGCAGGAGCGCGAAACGCAGCGATCGCGGGCGACTGAAGATCTGGTTCGCAAGCTTCTTCCTGTCGCAGACGATTTCGACCGCGCACTTCGCTCCGTTCCTGCCGAAGTCGACGGGAACCCGTGGATCGAAGGAATGCGTCTCGTCGAACGAAAGCTCTGGCGAGTTCTCGAAGGAGAAGGAATCTCCGTCATGGAGAGCGTTGGCCAGCCGTTCGATCCGAGCCGGCACGAAGCGGTTATGGTGGACGAGGGCGACGGCAATGCTGATACCGTCGTTGAAGAGTTTCAACGTGGGTATTTGGTCAACGACAGCGTTATCCGACCAGCAATGGTAAAAGTCGGTTCGGTGGAAACAATGAATCTGACGACCAGTTCGGCAAGCACGTCCGACGCGAAGATATAGAAGACATTGATCGATCATTCCCCTCAGACGTGGGGCATGGCAGGAGGAACACAGCAATGGCAAGAACGATTGGAATCGACCTGGGGACGACAAACTCCGTTGTCGCCGTCATCGAAGGCGGTGAGCCCACCGTCATCACGAATACCGAGGGAGAACGGTTAACTCCGTCGGTCGTTGCATTGTCGTCGACGAACGAGCGACTCGTCGGTCGCTTTGCCAAGCGGCAGGCCGTAACGAACGCGAAGAATACGATTTTTTCTGTCAAGCGATTCATTGGTCGCCGCTTTGACGACCCAATCGTCCAGCGCGACATCAAACTGATCCCATACGAGATCCGCGAGGGTGCGCACGGCGGGATCGACATCAAAATCGGCGATAAATGGTCCACCCCCGCCGAAATCTCGGCGATGGTGCTCCAGAAACTGAAGGCAGACGCTGAGGCGTATCTGGGAGAAAAGGTCGACAAGGCGGTCATCACCGTCCCAGCCTATTTCGACGACAGTCAGCGCCGGGCGACAAAAGACGCCGGTCAGATTGCTGGACTCGAAGTGCTGCGCATCATCAACGAGCCGACAGCTTCGGCACTCGCCTACGGCCTCGACAAGAAGGTCGATGAGAAGGTCGCAGTCTACGACCTCGGTGGTGGCACCTACGACATCTCGATCCTCGACCTTTCCGAAGGCGTCTTCCAGGTGCTGGCGACGAATGGCGATACCCACCTCGGTGGTGATGACTTCGACCAGCGGATCATCGACTTCCTCGCCGACGAGTTCAAGAAGCAGGAAGGGATTGACCTTCGATCCGATCGGATGGCACTTCAGCGCTTGAAGGAAGCAGCCGAGAAAGCAAAGATCGAACTGTCAACGACACAGCAGACCGACATCAACCTGCCGTTCATCACGGCTGACGCCAGCGGTCCGAAGCACTTGAACATCTCGATGACCCGCTCGAAGCTCGAACAGCTCGTCGACGACCTGATCAAGCGCACGATCGGCCCGATGGAGGCTGCTCTGCGTGATGCAGGTATGACGAAAGACCAGCTCGACGAAATTCTGCTCGTCGGTGGCCAGACGCGGATGCCTGCCGTCCAGAAGGCGGTTACCGAGTTCTTCGGCAAAGAGCCGCACAAGGGCATCAACCCTGATGAGGTAGTTGCCATCGGCGCGGCAATTCAGGCCGGTGTCCTTGGTGGCGAAGTCAAGGACATCTTGCTCCTCGACGTCACGCCGCTGACCCTGGCGATCGAAACGCTCGGTAGTGTTTCGACGGCATTGATCGAGCGCAACACAACGATCCCGACTCGCAAGAGCCAGGTCTTCACGACCGCGTCAGACAACCAGAATCAGGTCGAAATTCACGTCCTCCAAGGCGAACGACCGATGGCGAACGACAACAAGACACTCGCTCGATTCATTCTCGATGGGCTTCCGCCCGCCCCGCGTGGCATCCCGAAGATCGAGGTGACGTTCGACATCGACGCCAACGGTATTCTGAACGTGTCGGCTAAGGACCAGGCAACCGGTCGCGAGCAGAAGGTGACGATCACCGCTTCCAGCGGCCTGAGCCAGGAAGAAATCGACAAGATGATGGCCGAGGCCGAGGCACACGCGGCCGAGGACAAGCAGCGTCGTGAATCGATCGAGTTCCGCAATCAGGCCGAGGCGATGACCTATCAGGCCGAGCGAACGCTTTCCGACTACGGAGACAAGATTCCGAGCGAGACGAAGCTCGAACTTGAGACCAAGGTCGCGACGGTTCGCGATATCCTCGCCAACGATCCGGAGAACATCGACCGGCTCCGGACAGCCTACGACGACATGACGCAGACGCTCTCGCAGGCCGGCGCGTCGATGTACGAGCAGGCTGGCGCACCGGAAGACTTCGACCCGAACAGCACCGCACCTGAAGGCGAACCTGTTCAGGACGAAACGACGGTTGAAGGCGAGTTCCGCGAAGTCGGCGACAACTAACCGATTCCGCGACAACCAACGAGGCCGGTCTCGATTCTGAGACCGGCCTCGCTTGTTCCTTCGTCCAGGAATCAGTGATTTGGATTCCCCGTAGGGACAGTTCTCAGACTTGCCCGCGGCCAGCAGGCCGCTGGTTTAACACAGCTCGATTCCAACAGTCCGCAAACGCTTGCGCCGTATGCATCGCGCATTGGTATCTCACGGGCGGCCTGCAGGCAACGCATCTGGCATCCGCGTTAGTGAAGGACCTCGATGTTGGAAACCGCAACCGATCGAAGTTCTCCAGTCGGCATCATGACGTCAGCAACGACCGTCGCAAACCCTGCATCAGTGACGCGCTGGTACGCCGCTGACTGACACACGCCAATCGTCCCAAGCGAACGCCCACTAACAAGGCGAACAGGCCGCCCAGGCGCTAGTTCATCTGACACCCGGCCGTTGTCATGGCTGCCACTTCCGGCGAAGTAGATTTCAGGTCGACGCAACTGATTGCCGACACTCGTCGCTGCTTGAATCGACGCCGTTTCGCCTGCGTGATCGCGGAGGAAGTTAAAGACGGGTTCTGCCATCGGCAGTCGTCCAAAACCCTCAGTCGCAACAATGACAAACGGTGCGTTCGCAGACATCGCGGAGAATGGGGCATCTGGGTGTCGACTTCCCCAGAACGAAGAGACGCGCTCTTCTGTGTTACCGGAACTGCTGCTCACGATAAAGCGCCGAACATCGGCTTCTGCCACGCTACCGACGATGATCCCTGCGACGCCAACCTGCTTGAGCTTATTCAGCGTTGGGACACCAACGGTCATTCCGCAGACGACAACCGTACCCTTCCAGGCATCCTTGACCTGATCGGGCGTCACTTCACGGTCGCCACGATCCGTTCCGATGGTGACCACACCGATCGCCTCATCACCGAAGCCGATGATCCCAAACAACCGTGATCCGATAGAGCGAATCGTCGCCCCACGTTCCGGTACGACGCGCTCAACTTCGCCGCTGACGAGCGCGCGAAGCTGATTCTGGCCGGATGACAGCGAGAAGACGACGGTTCCGTTGGAGTCATCAACGCCCGTCAACGTTCCCAATGACGGCGCGGGAAATGACACCGTGCGCAGCCCACGTCGGGTCCGCGCGATCGTTTCGCCCTGCTCGAACTTGGATCCCACCTTTTTGGTTAAGTACCGGGAAACAGTGTTGTTTGGGACACCCAGTTCGCTGGCGACAAACAGGACGGTTGCTCGCTCGGCACTCATCGAGCGCGCGACGATAGTTTCCGGAGTGATCTGGTCGCCAACGCGTACGACGACCTCACCCTGGCGATCGAGCATCCGGTCGATGACGAACGTTCCACCATTCACCATCGCTGGTTCAAGAGTCGGGAAGGTCCACACGAGTGATGCTCCTTACGGGTGCTTCAACGACGGTTGTAAACGTCGTCGCACTACAGCTTGAGTCCAAGATCGTCGAACCATTGGTGCATGCGGCTGGAACGCGATGCGGGATCCGTTTGTTGCATCATCGGTCGGCCTCGGGCGTCGATGACGATACCGAACTGTCCGCTCCGCAGGTCGCCATCAGGTCCAGCCGTGACGCCATCAATCTGCGAGTGCCCACCGATTGTGCAACCCTCCTCGCATGTCATCGACAGCGTTGCTGTCTGGCCCACGCCAACTATGATCCGATGGATACTGCCGTACGGAACGGTAAATCGCGTGATCTCGCCGTTCTGGTATCGAACTTCGCCCCTGACTGCAAGCTGTCCATCCGGAACGGAGCCTCGAACGATGACCGCTGTCGCAAACGGTTGCAGCAGGTCATGCTCGACAACATCGGCTGCGAGCGCGGGGCTTTGTTCTCCTAGCGCACCGGCTGCGGCAACGAGGCCATCGGTGTCGAAAATGACATCGACAACACCGCCATCGGGATCAGGCTGTAGCGCATCCAGCAACGTCATCATTGCCATGACCGGCTCGGACATCGTTGTAAATGGTCGCCCTGCAATGATCAGGTCGATATTTGGTTTGCGGCTGACCGACATTCCGTTCCAGACCGTGCGAAGTAGGTCAACGAGGATCGCCCGCTCGACGAGTCTGTCGTGCATTGATTCAGGTATCGTATTCGGTCGCAATGATCGGTTGAGAATCCAGTGAGACAGGTCCTCATTGGAGACCGGTTCCGGCAACCAGTTAGCCAGCACAGACATATCATTGTTCAGGATTGTCCGAATGTTGTACCCGAGGTCGAGGTCGGGCCGAACCTGCACATCACTCTGTTGCGACGTTGCCCAGTGGATCATCGCACCGTCAGCAACGTCAACTGAAACGATCGATTGCTCTCGTCGCCGGGCAACGAACCGTGTAACGAGTTCAGCGGCGCGAACACGACTGACAAAAGGCGCGGATTGCGATGCAGCAACGATTGCCTGAGTATCGATCCGGGCATCGTACAACGCCTGGAGTTCAGTCTCAAGCGCCGCCGCGATATCAGCGACGGAGAACTCTGATGGATCAATCCCACGCAAATCGGCGGTCTCGCCAATCAGCTTCGCGGCCTGCTGTTGATATTGGTCTCCCGCGACAATGATGATGAGATTTACGATCTCTTCGCCAATGAGTCCAGTCAACGTCCCAATCGCGGCTGCCCACTCGGCTTCCGCCATGTCGCCCTGCAACAGGACAAGCGCGTCAGGCCGAAACTCCCGGATCGAACTTTCCAGCAGGGCGCCGGACAACGTACCGTCTGTCGTCCGTATGCGATCGGTCAGAATGTCGAGAATGGTGACGGTCCGTCGCGCCGCTGCGATCAAAGGGGCAGACAACGGCGTTTCGCCAAGCGCGATGACAGTCAGGCGTACGGGAACGGCGGGCTGACCAGTGAATGCAAGGACATCGACGCCGTGGTCACTCCGCGACGGCATGTCGACACCGTCCGGTCCGCTGATGCGCAGGCCTGCTTGGTCCTCAACACCGCGTAGACTCTGGCGAGCACCTACTGACGCGTCGTCGATTGGCGGAGTTGCCGACGATGGAACGGTCGATCCGGAAATGAACCGGCCCTGTCCTTCTACCCGCCCGATGAGGACCGAGCGTGCCGACTGATAATCCACATCGATCACGAGTCCAGAGCGATGCCCGGCGGCTGAACCACCCGATCCTGCGGTTGCCAGCTGAGAAGAGGCTCCCGCCCCACTCGTGTTCTGAAAACGATCCACACTGCCCCCTACGCGAACACGACCGTTGAACGGTTGATGAGACGCGACAACTGAAACTCAGTTTCCAACCAGCATCACGATGAGCCACAAGACGACGATGATGAGCGCAGCAATCGCCAGCATGCGAATCCGATTTCGTCGAACTGCATCCGCTGTCGCTGCTGCTTCTGTCGTTTCTGCAGCGGGCGCAGGCGCAACCGTCGCAGCAGGTCGAGATTTCGATGCTGGTTTCGAATCACGTGTTGACTGCTGGGAGGGGCTACCGGCTGGTGTGTCGATGGCATCCGGTCGCTCATCAACGACATGGACCAGTGATGACAACAGGTTGGCGCCAGTCGATACTTCAGGCTGATCCATCGTCGTCACCCAGGCTTTTGTAACGGGTGGAATGGTAACGGTGCCATTGGCAGAAACGCTAGCGGCCGGAGCGGAAGACACCTGTTCCCCACCTGGCGATGATGGACCATCAGCATTCAGTGCTCGGAGCCACTCCGGAAGATCATCCTCGCTGAAAAAGCCTACGTTGCTGTTACTGGCACTCGGACTAGCATGCGGGTCAGCGGAGGGTGATATAGCACTACTTTCAGGCTCCCCGCCCGATTGCGGATTATTGCCGATCGCACCATCGATCGAACTCGATCCACTAGCTTCACCTGCGAAGTTCTGGAGCCACGACGGTAATTCGCCAGCCTCACCCGGCGCTGCTGGCGCATCATTGAAGCTCTCACCGGGTTGAAATGCGCTTGAGTCAGCAGCAGAACCAACTGGTTCGCCAGCTTTTTTCGGCGCGTGATTTTGATTGGGCTGCACTCTGACCTCCGCAAGCTGCAGGGAGTTTCGCTCGTAGTACGAACACTGCAGGCGACTCGATGATGCTCGCAGACGATTCGTACAACTGTCCTGACCTGCCCGACTATAACATAGGCACTTTGGCGCAGAGTCTAGCCCAGAAGTAACGAAAGGCAGGAACGAAAACGTGCAGGGACGACGTGAACGTACACAACAGGGTCGAAGCTCGCCTCGAGTTCACGGCAACTGGATATTTCTTCGGAGTATGAGGGAAAAGCAGTGTCAGGATGGGCTGCGAAAATCGGCGGTGTCGATCCAGATCGTCACCGGTCCATCGTTGACGAGATGGACATCCATTTCAGCGCCAAAGCGTCCAGTTTCGACGCGAAGACCAAGCGATCGAAGGGCTTCCACGACCAGATCCACGAGTGGAGCCGCCTGATCCGGCGCAGCAGCATCGATGAACGATGGTCGGCGTCCCTTACGGATATCCCCATATAAAGTGAACTGCGAGACAACGATCACGGGGAAACCGCAATCCAGAGCGGACAGGTTCATCTTACCCGCGTCATCGGCAAATATCCGCAGGTTCGCGACTTTGTTCGCCAAGAGCGTTGCGTCACCATGGCTGTCTCCATGCGTCGCGCCGACGAGGATCAGCAATCCTGTGTCAATTGCAGCGACGGTATCGCCACTGATGACTACCGACGCTGAACGAACTCGCTGCACGACGCCCCTCATCCCTGCTCCTGTTCCTCAAGAAGCGCCACAGCGAGCGCTGCCAACCCTTCACCGCGCCCCAGTGCACCCAGGCGTTCATTCGTCGTCGCCTTGACGTTCACACGGTCAGTTGAGATCCCCAGGAGTTCCGCCAACCGTGTCCGCATTTCCTGACGACGTGGTCCGATCCTCGGACGTTCACCAACGATCGTGACATCCACGTTTCCAATGAAAAAGCGCGGCTGCAACATGCCGACGACCGCCTGGAGTAGATCGCCACTGTCAGCATGCCGCCAGCGCTCGTCCGTTGGCGGGAAGTGTTCTCCGATGTCGTCGAGACCCGCAGCACCGAGTAGCGCGTCAGTAACCGCATGCAGGGCTGCATCTGCGTCTGAGTGACCAGCGAGACCAGTCTCATCAGGAAAGACCACACCGCAGAGAACCATCCGACGACCGGATTCGAATGGATGAATGTCGTACCCGATGCCGACCCGGCTCATCGCCCCTCCGCGCTTGCTGCCACGATCGCCTCGGCTACGATGAGGTCGGATGGCCAGGTGATCTTCAGGTTGTTCGGATCTCCATCAACCAGGGTGACGGAGTAACCAGCTGCATGGAGGACGCCACCTTCATCCGTCGTTTCGACGTTGCCCTCATACGCGTCAACAAGCCATTCCCTCCGGGCGACCTGTGGCGTTTGTGCGGCACGCAGCCGTGCACGATCGGGAGATGATTCGATCGTACTCTCCGAACTAATGACGTGCAGCGTATCGCTGACTGGAACAACCGGAACTGCAGCCCCAGCCGCCATCGCGGCGTCCATCACCCGGCGGGCGAGTCCAAGCGACGCCAGTGGTCGGGCGGCATCGTGGATCGCGACGTAAGAACATGCCGATCGAAGGGCATGCAATCCCACACGAACGGAATCAGATCGCGTTTCTCTGCCGTGAATGACGCCTACATGTGACAGTCCCATCGCAGCAATAAGTTCCTCACACCCATGCAACGTGTGATTCCCTGCAACAACGACAATTTCACACGTGTCCGGCAATGAAGAAAACATCGACAAGGACCAGGCCAGGAGGGGGCGACCACCAAGGGGTGCCAGCGACTTGCTGGTGTCACCGAAGCGCACACCGGAGCCTGCGGCTGCGATGACGACGCCAAGCCGTTGGGCGGCGCTCATCTCGCTGGTATCTCTTCCTTGACCTGAGCAAAGGCCATCCGCCCCGTGCCCGTCTGCAGCGTCCGGGTGACAACAACGCGAACGTGCATACCGATTCGGTCTCGCCCCTCCTCGATCACCACCAGCGTGCCGTCGTCGAGATACCCGATGCCCTGGTTATGCTCCCGACCAGGTTGGACGATCGAAAGTTCCAGCACTTCTCCTGGAGCGACCGGAGGGCGCAATGCCTGGGCAATCGTATTGATGTTGATGGCCGGGATGTTCTGGAGTTTCGCAACGCGCTCCAAATTCTGATCACCAGTCAAGATATGGTATCGCGACAGTTTCGCCAACTTGATGAGTTTGTTGTCGACTTCTGCTTCTTCTTCAACCTCCATCTCCAACATTTCGACTTTCGCGATGCCTTCACGCTGGAGTCGCTCAAGGACGTCCAGTCCTCGCCTTCCGCGTACCTTCCGGCTCGCGTCATCCGAGTTTGCGATCCCCTGCAACTCACGAAGAATGAAACGCGGGACCGCGAGCGGGAAGTTAACGATCCCGCTGCGAACCAATTCGACGATCCGACCATCGATGATGACACTGGTGTCCAGTAACAGCCGGTCTTCCGGTTCGATAGGACCGCCACGACGCGTCAGCAACGGCAACAGTTCGTGCTTTTGGGTGATCATGACGAGGACTGCCAGGACGCAGACGCAGACGGCGACGGCGAACGGCATGATCTGCCCAACTGGATCAGGAAGTAATGCAGATGGGAGAGCCAGGATAGTCGAGACCACGCCGCCGAAAATGAGGCCAATACCCGCCGCGACGATGTCAATCGCGGGGATTGTCATGACTTTCTGCCGCAACCATCGGAACAGACCAACCGTCGCATATGGAGCGACGATAAAGAATAAAGCGCCGACCATGCAAGCGCTCAGAACCGCGTAAACGGCCCACCTGCTGCTGTCCTGGGCGTTGCCGACCTCGCTACCGATCTGCCAGCCGATGAGCGCGCCAATTACCAGCCCAACGTAGCGGAGAGCGCGGTCTAGCGGAGAGCGAGCGATTCGCCGCCGTGAATCGTCATTCACCGATACCGTCCACCACAGACCTCCCAGGTTCTGGTAACCACCGCGATGTGGCCCAGGCGATTTCGATCGCAGTTGAAGGCGTCGTCTGCGACGATTCCTGGAATCTACAAGGTGCGGCCACGGTGGGTCTGAATCCAGTAGTCCTTGCATGCGATACTGTTCCGCAGTCTATCACTGAATCCAGGCTCCGGGCTAACGCAAAACGGTCGGCTCACTGGCAATCTGCTGGAGAAATCGCCGAAGTTCCTCAGCGGGAATTTCGACCGATCCGAGATCACGGCGTTCCTTGAACTGCGCACCATGATAATCGCTTCCGCCAGTCATCAGCACATGGTGATCCATCGCTATTTGGGCCAGGGCCGTTCGCTGCTGGAGTGAATACTCACCATAGAACACCTCGATCCCGGCGAGTCCTGCCTTGATGAGTCCAGGGAGAGATATAGGGAACTCGTTCGAAGTAAACGGGTGGGCGTGAACTGGCAGGCCGCCCGCTGCGCGAATCAACGCGATCGCTTCAATCGGCGTCGGCTTGCGTTCACTGGCAATATAGGCAGGTTTGCCAGTACCCAGATATCGATCGAACGCTTCGCTGATCGACCCTACATGACCAAGCTCGATCATCGCGCGGGCGATATGTGGCCGACCGACGGCGGCATTATCGTCGGTTACCTGGACGCTCCCATCGGGCAGGTTGACCCCGAAGTCGCGGAGCCTGGCAATGATTCGACCAGCGCGCTCGCGTCGCGCAGAGCGATATCGCGCGAGGGTGTTCTGCAGCGTCGCGTTTTCTGGATCGATGCCATAACCGAGAATATGGACCTCGCCATCTTCGACGTCGGTCGACAGTTCGATCCCGGGGATAACCTGTACCCCGAGCTGCTCGCCGGTCGCGATTGCTTCTGCGAGTCCTTTCGTAGTGTCGTGGTCGGTCAAGGCGAGAATAGTCAGCCCCCGCCGATGGGCCTGGCGAACCAGGTCGGCGGGGGCAAGCGTCCCATCGGAGGCGGTGGAGTGCGTATGCAGGTCGGCTCGCGCCGCTCCAGTTTCCGCCGGTTGGGTACTCAAGGAGTTATCGCGGCTCGACGATCAGTCGGATCGCCGTTCGATCCTCGTCATCAATCGTCACGTCAATGAAGGCGGGCAGGCAGATTGCCTCGATACCCGTCTCAAGCAGGTAGTCCCGCGCAATCGCGACTGCCTTGACGGCCTGGTTCGTCGCACCGGCACCAATGGCCTGGACTTCGGCGCGGCCAGATTCTCGGACAACACCTGCGATGGCGCCAGCAACCGCACTCGGACGTGAGCGCGCAGATACTTTCAGCACCTCGCCATTGCGCTGTACCTGCACTGGTGCCTCGGTGGCGACGGCGGCGTGAGCATCCGCACCATTCGAGTACTCAGGCTGCGCGGCAAGATCAGGCTCGACGCTATCAGCGTACGCATCCTCGTCCGGCGGAAACTTGGCCTCCGGGTCGATCTTGATGTCACGCAGGTCCAGCTTGCTAAAAAACCGATCCATGAGAATCCTCCATCAGGGCGGCGAGGCCGCTCTGGTTGTTGAAGCAGTAATGCAGTGTGTGCCAACAGGCTTGCATGCATGTGCGAGTGCGATCGTGTGCTCTACGCATACCTCCGTTACTCCGCAGTCAAGCGCGGCACAATCGCCCGGTTGTGCCACGACGGCTCGCACCCAGT
>JBGSWU010000480.1:0-2954 GCA_041751795.1 Thermomicrobiales bacterium | reverse complement strand
CGAACTGTGTGCGTTTGAACGAGTATAGCGTACCCCCGTACGGGATAACGAGTTTGAACACGATCGTTAATTCAACGTGATGGATACGGGGCATACGCCAGCGTCTATTGCTGCTGCTGGTCGGATACTGACTCGTCAGATGTCGCGGCAGACTGAAACGGTGCCTGGCGCCTTTCTGGTGATCGAGATTCTTTGCGCCGTCCAAGACGACCCGAAAGTAACGAGATCGCAGGCACAGCCAGGATTGCGACGACGAGAATGATGCCTTCATCCCATGAGAAGCCCCCGGAATGCAAAATCGGCAATAGCGGCGACATGCTCAGCACTCTCTCTCTTGGCGTCAATCTCACCTCTCCGAGTATACGCCTACGGTTTTACATACTCGATCGCGAGGTTGTCGGCACGCAACATGCGCCCTCTAATTCATTGAAAGTAGCGCCGCTGGGCGCTGTCCAGCGTACGAATGCATCAATCGTGATTGGCTACGCCGGCGACTCTGAGGAGGAAATGCGAGTGATTTCAGTTCTGATGCGTACGATGCTGGTCGTAGCCAGTGCATTATTGCTTTTTGTCGCCTGTCAGGATGACAACGACGAAGTCGCCGAAGAAATTGATGGTGATGTGATCGGTTCACCGCAAGCTGCGAATGAACTGGAACAAGACATTGAAGAGATCACGGTCGCGATCACCGACGGTGAGTTCGACGAAGATGGGATTGAGTTGATCGAGGAACGACCGACGGTTCTGACAGTTCAGAACAATGATGACGTCGCGTACACGCTGAATATCGATCCACTCGTTACGAACACAGAGATTCGTGCTGGCGAATCGACGCAGATCGAGTTTACGACACCCGTCAGCGCCGAATACGTGAGCTCGCTGCTGCCTGAATCCGGCGGTGACCCGCTGGACACGATGACCGTTGAGGTCATTAGCGCCATCGGTGTCCCATAGAACGTGACTCTTCGGGACGTACAAGTGTAAGCCGCCCTCGGATGACGAGTGAGTAAATGAAAGGAACGTCACAATGGATGAAGAACAGCATGGCGGTTCAATGCCAGGACTTATGCTTCCGATCGGGCCGATCCTCCTGATTGCAATCATTGTTTGGATTGCAAAATCACGTCGGAAGTCGAAGGACGATCGTGCGTTTTCCAGGATTATCAACGCGATTGAAGACACCGACCTGCCCGATCGAGTCAAAGATGTTCTACGTGAGCGCGTTGACGAAGCGCGGAGTGCCGTGAGCACCGTTCGGGAACTTGCCGTCGATCTTCGAGGCAAGTAGTTGCGGCTGCAACGATTTCCAGGAGGTACCGGAATCGGCGAACATCAAACGGGCGGCGCGATCAATCGCGCCGTTCGCCACCTTCGATAAGAGCTCGGACGTCGTCGCGTGTTGGCACGAAGTCGGTCCCTGATCCACGTACGCTCAGGGCTGCTGCTGCTGATGCGTAACGGGTGGACGCGGTCACAGATTCCCGCGCTGAGCGAGCGGCGAAGAGTGCCGCCGCGAAGACGTCGCCTGCGCCGGTGGCTTCGACGACCCGCACACGATAGGCGGCCACGTCGGTATCTCGCCCCCGGTCGATGATTGACGCTCCCTGGAGTCCGCGCGTGACAGCGCTCAATCCGCGCTGGCCAACCTCGACGACGACATCGCGGGCGTTCGCATACTCTTCTGCTGACACGACGAGGGCATCGATGCGAGACAGGAGGTCAGCTGGTAATCGCAACGGTGACGGTCGAACTGCACCAAGGCGCGTGGCATCCCAACGTCGCATCCAGCCTTGCGGGGTACAACCCAACAAGTGCGGTGACAACCGACTCACCTGGCGTGGATCGATTTCCTGTGCGACGGGTGCCAGGTGGATCGCCCCAGCCGAACGCCAGAGCGGTGGCATACCGTTCAGATCAATTTCGCCGCCCCAGTCATGGATCGTTTGCGATCTCCGGTCGGCGACTTCCACGTTCGTGAACGTCGTGACTCCCGTACTAGACTGCGTCACGATCTCGACTTCGGCCGCAATGGAATCTAGCTGCTCGCGCATTTGAGCGTTGAGGGCACCGAGATTTGCACGAGTCAGGATTGCCGTACGGAGCCCGTAGCGGGCGGCGGTCAGGGCAGCGTAGAGGACGGTGCCGCCGAGCATGTCGCCGGATGGCGTACGGTCGATCGTCATGTGGCCGATGGCGACATATTCCGGGACACGACCACTGTGACTGGCGCTCATTCGCTCCATGCTTTCAGCGCCGGAGTCGGTCATTATCCCACCCCGGTGCAATGATTGGGCTGTTCGGCGATCTGTCAGACGGGGAAAATCGTCACGCGTCGCATCTCACCCTCGCCGCTCGACTCGGTGCGGATGTCGGACATCTCCTTGAGCGTCATGTGGACGATTCGTCGCTCGTTCGGCGGCATCGGCTCAAGCGAGATTGGCCGATGGTTGCGTGCGACCTGCCGGGCGACCCGCTCGGCAAGTCCGATCAACGATTCTTCGCGTTGCGAGCGATACCCCTCGACATCGACGATAACGCGAACCCATTCGTCGCTGCGCTTATTTGTGAGGAGATTGACCATGTACTGCAACTGGCTCAGGTTCTCGCCACGCCGACCGATCAGCATCGCGAGGTCGCGCCCCATGATGTCCACGAATACCGTCAAGGGGTCGTCGTGAGATAACGGCATCGCTGATGGGTTATCAACGGCCATGACGTCGGCATGTACATCCATGTGGGTCAGCAGTTCTCGGACAACATCCTTCGCGAGTGCCTCGACTGCCTGAGTCTTCTCGTCGGATGCCTGCGACGGCTGTCGATCGCGCACCGGCTGTGGCTGACGTGGAACGCCGGAAACCGATCCGTGACCCGGACGGCGTTGGCCGGCGGACCCGCCGCCACCCTGCCACGTACGCGGTCCACGACTGACACGAGGTCGACCATCAGACAAGGTC
>JBGSWU010000479.1:0-11676 GCA_041751795.1 Thermomicrobiales bacterium | reverse complement strand
TTGAAACGTGCGGCAGCCCGAAGGGCTGCCGCACTCGCCTGTCACGTGCAGTTTTCTGCGCGGGACTGTTCGCTCCTGCCACGACAGGAGCACGTCGTGTGTCACGATGAGAAGGACAATCTTCAATGCGGCAGTCAACATGGTCCGAACGTCTCCGCTACGGGTTCGACAACACGATGTCACGCGGGACAATCGCGTTGGTGGGCTGGCTGTTGCTCGGAACAGCCATTCTCGTCCTCGTTGGATCGCTGACGATGCTGGTGTTGGGGATCGGGCCGCACGACGCCGATGGGAATCGCCAGGGACTGCTCGACACACTCTGGTTCAGCCTGATGCGTTCGATGGACGCTGGCGCTATTGCGGGCGATCAGGGACGTTGGGCCTACCTCTTTGGTGGTTTAGCAATCACCTTCGGCGGCATCTTCGTCTTCAGCACCCTGATCGGTATTCTCTCGACCGGAATCGGCCTGCGCCTCGACGAGTTACGCAAGGGACGATCATTCGTTGTCGAATCCGATCACACGGTCATCCTCGGCTGGAACAGCCAGATCTTTTCAATCGTGTCAGAACTGGTGATTGCAAACGCAAGCACGTCCAAAGGGCGCATCGTCATCCTTGCCGAGCAGGACAAGGTGCAGATGGAAGACGACCTGCGTGCCCGCATTGCCGACACCGGTCGAACCCGGATCATCTGCCGCAGCGGTAACCCAATGGACCTCGCCGATCTCGAAATCGTCAATCCGCACCAGGCTCGCTCGATCATCATCCTGTCACCAGAGGAAGGCGATCCGGACTCAAGCGTCATCAAAGCGATCCTTGCGTTGACCAACAATCCCCGCAGGCGTCCTGCGCCGTACCATATCGTCGCGGAGATCCGTGAACAACGAAATCTCGACGTTGCGAAAATGGTCGCTCGCGACGAAGCGCAACTGATCCTGTCAGGCGATCTGATCTCACGCATCGCGGTCCAGACCAGCCGGCAATCCGGCCTGTCGGTCGTCTATTCCGAACTCCTCGACTTCGACGGCGATGAGATTTACTTTCAGGAAGAGCCATCACTCGTCGGTCGCACGTTTGGTGATGCGCTGCACGCCTATGAAGACTCAACGGTTATCGGACTACGACACGCCGACGGTCGCGTCCAACTCGTCCCGCCAATGAACACAACGATCGAACGAGGGACGCGAATCATCGCTGTTTCTGCGGACGACAACACGGTCGTCCCAATCGGGCATGCCGCAGCAGCCGTGGATGAACAGGCAATACGAACTCCTAAGACAACGCCATCCGCTCCCGAACGCACGGTGATTCTCGGCTGGAACCGTCGCGCGCCGGGCATCATCAACGAACTGGATAACTACGTCGCTGCCGGTTCCGAAATACTTCTCGTCGTCGACGACGCAACCGCCGAAGAAACGATTGCCACGGAGTGCGCTGATCTGCGCAATATCCGGGTGACGATTGAGTCCGGAGACACGACCAATCGACGTCTCCTCAATCGGCTCGATCTGCCGTCGTTCCCGCACGTGATCGTCCTCGGCTACTCCGATCAACTGGGACCGCAGGACGCCGACGCGAAGACGCTGATCACGCTCCTCCATCTGCGCGACATTGCCGAGCGATGTGAACAGCAATTCTCAATCGTCAGTGAAATGCAGGACATTCGCAACCGTGAACTTGCCGAGGTTACGAGAGCCGACGACTTTATCGTCAGCGACCGGCTGATCAGCCTGCTACTGGCACAGATCTCTGAGAACCGCGACCTGGCCGCCGTGTTTGAAGATCTTTTCGATGCTGAGGGCGTCGAACTCTACCTGAAGCCCATCGCGGGATACGTTCGGACGGGCCAGCCCGTCAACTTCTACACGGTTGTAGAAGCGGCACGCCGCCAGGGAGAAGTCGCGATCGGATACCGTCGGCGATCCGCAATCGAGGATCGCTCACGTGGGTCGGGCGTCGTCGTTAACCCCAGAAAGTCAGCGATGGAAACGTTCGGCGAAGAAGACTTCGTGATCGTCCTTGCCGAGGATTAGCGTCCAGCAACAGTTGCATGCCGCGCTATTGACTCAGCCACTGTCGATTGCAACGCGCTTCGCCATCAGGATGTCTGGCTTGCCGATGCCATTGGCATCTGGGATGACACCCACGATCGAATATCCGCAGGCGGTATAAAACGCATACGGGTGATCGGCAAGGTTTCTGATGTTCGCGATGTGCTCCCAGACATTGGGATAGAGGTCCGTGTTACCGAGGCTCGTCCAGCCGGATTCGTCGTCGGAGCCAAGATAGACGGTAACCCCGCCCCGCTCGCGTACCCGCGCTTCAAAGTCCTCGACCAGCGACCGCCCAACGCCGCGCCGCTGCCAGTCGGGACAGATTGCGAGCGGGTGAAGCTCCCAGGCGTTGCCGCCGTATGAGCTGATTCCGCCGACCCAGCCGACAACCTCACCATTGGCATCCATCGCGATGCGGCTGATTCGTCCTGTTCCAAACGACGTTCGAACCTCGTCGAGGGCGGATTCGGTGTCTGCGTACGTGTCGGTCCAACGGCGAAACGCGGTAACCAACACGGCTGCCGCTTGCTCGATCCGCACATTATCATCTGGTTCGAGATCCACGATCGTGAACATCCTGGAAGCCTGACATGAGCCGACCGTCCTGAAAAGCGGCGATGCGGAGGGTTGGAGGCATTGAACACCAGGGGCGGCATGCACGACGAGCTTCGGCGAAGCGTTACGCGTTCACCTTGTCCCGAAGTTGAAACTCGATGTTCGCGAGGAGTTCGTCAAGGTCAAACGGCTTGGCGAGTACACCATCAGCCTTGAGTTGATCGACACGCTGAAGGAGGGTCGACCCTGCCGACATCGCGATGACGCGAATCGAGCGGGTACTCGGGTTCTCCCGCAACTGGCCAATTGCCGTCGCGCCATCGACGACCGGCATCATAATGTCCATCAGGATGAGTTCCGGATGCAGACGTTGAGCCATGTCGACGCCGTCGCGACCGTTTCCGGCCTGGATCGTCGCATAACCCTCATCAGTGAGGACGGTATCGAGCATCTCCCGAATTGTTGTGTCGTCATCGACAATCAGAATCTTTGCCATGTGGCCCATAGACTTCCAGTTCGCACGCGTCTTCATCGCCCACGTTCACCCACACCGTCAACCGCCGCATGGAGATTACTACTACATCGCAATTTAGTTGCCATACAACTCGTGTCTTATGTACAAGCTGCAAAGACTGACGCATGCGGTGATCAGCGTCATCGCATCACCACCAGGGAAGCCGTGTCACCCCTTGTCAAGTTCCTCCAGGACCCTGCCAAACTCTTCGATGCCAGTTGGCGTGCTTGGGTCGATCCAGAGTTGTAGATGGGAGACTCCGGCATCGGCGTACCCACGCAGTGACGCGGCAATCTCAGCATGATCGCCACGAATCGCGCGTGCCCGGGATGCGCGAACAACATCGGTCGTTCCGGACGACTCGGCGCCCGGCAGGTCAATTTGCAGGCATGCCGAACGTCGCAGCGTGGCTGGGTCGCGACCGACCTTGACGCATGCTTCGTCACCGCGAGGATTCATCTCGATGAGTTCGTCGACTGTTTGTCGCCACGGGATGTTCCACTCGTCGGCATAGGTCGCAAGAATACGGAGCATGCGAGGGCCGACGGCACCGACCATGATCGGCGGACCGTTGGGTCGTGGCCCTCGTGGGCGCAACTCACAGTCGCGGAGTGTATGGAACTGTCCATCGTGATCGATCCTGCCAGTCCTCAGCAACGTGTGGATGATCCCAATTTCCTCTTCGAAACGGCTGACCTTGTGATCCCAACTATCGTAGCCGAACGCCGGGAACTCGGGCTGATGCGATCCGGCGCCCAGGCCGAGGATGACGCGTCCGCCACTGATCTCCTCAACGGTATCGACCATCTTCGCCAGCAGGGTAGGGTTGCGCCACGGCGTGACTGTCACGATCGTTCCGAGTTGAACCCGATTCGTCACAGCAGCCAGACCGGCCATCAATGACCAGCACTCCCAGATACCGAAGGTTGGCATGTCGGGGAAACGGTAGAGAAGGTGATCCGCGACCCAGAGCGAATCGAATCCGACATCCTCGGCGGTACGCGCCATCGTCGCCATGTCGGCCCAGCGCGCCGTTCCGCCGTCGTACCAGCCCTCGAGGTGCGGAATCAGCAGGCCAACCTTCAACGGGCGTCGTTGATCCTCAGACATCCAGACTCCTCCACTCGCTCACCTTTCCGACCGAGCGACAGTCTAACCCGTCGCGCGCCACTCACGGCGGAGAATGGAGTACATCTTCAGGTCGTCGAAACTGCCTTTGACGTAGACCTGCTCGCGAATCGTTCCTTCGTAGGTCATGCCCGCCTTTTCCATGACCCTCGCAGATCCGATGTTCGGCGGGACACATCGCGCCTCGATCCGGTTGAGGCCAAGTTCCTCGAACCCAAAGCGGATCACCTCAAGCACAGCTTCCGTCATCAGCCCCTGACCCCACCACGGACGGCCAATCGCATAGCCCAGTTCCGCACGAACGTGCTGCGGCGTAATTGCAAGCCCGCACGTACCAATCAAGCGGTCATCGGCCTTGAGAACGATGCCCCATGGCCCGCCGAAACCATCTGCGTACCAACTCATCACACGTTCGAGAAATTCGCGCGAGTCATCGATCGTCGCATGCGATTCCCATGTCGTCAGCGACGCAACCTCAGGATCGGATGCGTATGCGAAGACAGCCGCTGCGTCGTCAAACGTCATCTGACGCAGCACCAATCGTTCCGTTTCCAACCGAGGGATCTGAAATCGGAAATCCTCAGGCAGTACCATCGTCAAATGCCATTCCTGACCGGACGCCATGCTTCGATTGACGCATTCGAGGAACGGGTGGATGTTCCCGCCCAACATCCCAGATTCTGGAGTCGATTAGGAACTGTTCCACCTCGTCTGCCGGTAACGGCCACGAGAAATAGTAGCCCTGACCAAGATCGCAACCGAGTTCGCGCAGCCGTTCCAGTTGATCGATCGTTTCAACGCCCTCAGCAACGACGCACAGGCCGAGACCGTGAGCGAGGCCGACGACGCCGGAAACGATGACGCTATCGTCTGATTCCGCACCGAGACCGTCGACGAACGACCGGTCGATCTTGAGTGTATTGACCGGGAAGTGGCGCAAGGCCCCGAGAGACGAATAGCCGGTACCAAAATCGTCGATTGCCAGCGTCACGCCGAGTTGCTCGAACTCGCGGAGGACGGCGCTTGTTCCCTCACCATCTTCCATCATGATCGTCTCGGTAATCTCCAGGTTCAGGCATCGGGGTGCCAGCCCGAACTCTGCAAGGATCTCCGCTACTTCTCGGGCCAAACCTGGCTCCTTGAATTGCCGTCCCGAGAGATTGACGCTGATACTGATCTGTTGCGCTGACGGGAACTCGTCCTGCCATGCCCACAGCTGCTGACACGCCTTTCGCAATACCCAGGAACCGACTGGAACGATCAGGCCGGATTCTTCCGCAACTGGCACGAACACGCTCGGCGCGACCTGGCCTCGAATCGGGTGATCCCAGCGCAACAGCGCCTCGAATCCAGACAGTGCTCCATCAGAAAGACTGACGATTGGTTGGTAACAGAGCGAGAGTTCATCGTGATCGAGGGCTCGCCGAAGATCGTGCTCGAGTTCCAGTCGCTGCCGAGC
Organism: Thermomicrobiales bacterium; assembly: GCA_041751795.1. Lineage (GTDB taxonomy): Bacteria > Chloroflexota > Chloroflexia > Thermomicrobiales > CFX8 > JBBECJ01. The sequence continues at coordinate 5,966 of JBGSWU010000479.1, read as the reverse complement.
CATCGAGCCCATCGTCGGCTCGAAGATCTCGTAGCGCGCCCGGCCATTGCGTTTCGCGATGTACATCGCGACATCAGCGTCACGCAACAGATTTTCGGCCAGAACGTCGCCTGTATCGCCAACCGCGATCCCGATGCTGGGCGTCACAAACATCTCATGCCCCTCAAGATTGAGCGGCCGACGCAATGCTTCTAGCAATCGGCTCGCAACCCCTTCAGCGTCCCTTGCACTTTCGAGGTTCTCGAGGAGGACAGCGAATTCATCTCCACCGAGACGTGCTGCCGTATCGCCTTCCCGCAAACAGCTTTGGATGCGTTTGGCGGTCATGACGAGCAATTGATCGCCGATGTCGTGACCGAGACTGTCGTTCACGATCTTGAAATTATCGAGATCGAGGAACAACACCGCCACACATTGATCCAGGCGTCGCGCCAATGTCAACGCGTGGCGCGTGCGGTCCAGGAACAGGTTGCGATTTGGTAATCCAGTCAGGGCATCGTGGAATGCCTGGTGGATTAGCTGCTGTTCGAGTCGCTTACGTTCGGAGATATTGACCGTGACTCCGATCGACCCGATCACCGTGCCATCGTCATCGATAACCGGAGAATGGGTGACATAGGCTGGGAACAGGCTGCCGTCTCGCCGTTGCAGGAGGAGTTCGCCCTCCCACTTCTCGCCTGCCGAAAGCTGCTGCATGATCGCAAGGGAGATGTCGTAGGTGACCAATGGCGTTGTCACATCGAGAACATTGAGACCAACTGTTTCGGAGCCGGTCCAGCAGAAGAGGATTTCGGCGGCGTGATTCCAATAGGTGATGCACCCATCTGTGTTCGTCGCGACAACGGCCTGGCCGACCGCTTCCAGCAACTGCGCCTGGAACCGAATCGCCTCCTCCGCCTGCTTCTGGGCGGTGATGTCGATCAAATACCCTTGCCAGTATTGCGGTGCACCACTCTCGTCACACACAGCCACCGAATAGTTTCGCAGCCAGACGAGTCGGCCATCCTTCGCAAAGACGCGGAACTCGGAGTCAAACGGATCAAGCGTCTGACCGGTCTGAACGTCGAGCAGCCTGACACGCTCGACATCGTCCGGATGGATAATCTCATCCCAAATGTCGCTACCGGACCAGGCACCCGGCGGGTATCCGAGGACGCGCTCGATCTGCGGACTCATATATAAAGGCGTCGACGCATCATCAACGGCAGACGTGAAGATAACGGCAGGGCTGTGTTCGACGAGTAACCGGTACTGATCCTGCGCTTCACGGAGACGTTGTTCTGCCTGCTTACGCTCGGTGATATCGATCATGTAGCCCTGCCAGAATAGCGGGACACCATGGTCATCGCGGATCGCGGCGATATTGCTATGGACCCAAACGACTCTGCCGTCGGCAGCAATCGCGCGGTACTCGGCGTCAAACGGTTCAAACGTCGCGTCAGTTTGCTTGTCAAGAGCGACGACCCAATCGAGATCATCCGGGTGAACCGTCGTTTGCCAGTACGAACCACTCGACCAGACATCCGCTGAATAACCAAGCAACTGCTCGAAGCGCGGACTCATATATGTTGGCGTCGATGTCTTATCAACTGCTCCGGTGAAAATGACCGCCGGATTGTGCTCGACGAGCGTTCGGTATTTGTCTTCCGCGTCACGTAACAACTGCTCAGCGAGCTTACGCTCAGTGATATCGATCATGTATCCCTGCCAGAAACGCGGTTCACCGTTCTGGCCCCGAACGAGTTCCGTTTGATTGCGGACCCAGACGACTCGCCCGTCGGCTGCGAGGTAGCGATACTCCAGGTCAAATGAATCGCCGGTCTCGTCGGTGCGTGCGTCTTCGGCAACGACCAACGACACGTCCTCAGGATGAACGATCGACGTCCAGAATGCCCTGCCGTCGTTCCACCGTTCCATCGGGTAACCGAGCAATCGTTCGATCTGCGGGCTGACATACAGATACTCGCCGGTGAGAGAGATCGTGAACGTCGCGGCGGGGATGTGTTCGACGAGGGTCCGAAACTTGTCTTCTGCCTCGCGGAGCGCCGCCTCCACCGCCTGGCGCTCGGTAACATCGATGATGAAGCCCTGCCAAAATCGAGGATGGCCATCTTCATCTCGTACCAGCCGTGCTTCACAGTCGACCGTCAGCTCAGTGCCATCAGGTCGGATCGCACGATACTGGACCCCTAACGGATCGCCAGTTTCGTTGGTGCGATTGATTTCGGAAAGAAGTCTGGCCCGGTCGTCAGGATGAACGATGTTGATCCAGGGTTCGCGTTGCCGCATCCACTCGTCGGACGTCATCCCGAAGATCTGTTCCACCTGGGAACTCATATACAGCGTCGACCCAGCCCCATTGCCTTGCGCGCCGTCAAGGGCTTCGACAAAGATGATGGCTGGAAGCTGCTCGATCAACTGGCGATGCTGGGCCTCAGTCTCGACGGCACGCCGGTAGAGTCGGGTGTTGTCGACAGACTGGGCGGCTCGGTCAGCAAGGTCCTGGAGAAAGTCGCGATCGTCGTCGGTGTACGGATGGTCCGACGTCGTTCGTGCGAGGGCCAACGTACCGATAATTTCACCGCGCACTCGCAGCGGAACGATCAACATGCTGTGGACATCATGCTTTCGAAAGAACGTCCACTTTTCCGGATTCTGGCGCAGTTCCTTTTGCGAATCGAACTCCGGAATGAGCAGCGCGTTGCCGCTACGCATGACAACGCCTGGCAGCATCTCGTGGATACCATGGGTGCCGATATGCGTCCGAAGGAGCAAGTCTCGCATGTCGAGGTCGGGATGCCATATGGCCACTGGAACAAGCGATAGTCCATCAGGACTAACGAGGCGCAGAACACAGATGTCGTTCAACATCTCGCTGACCCGCCGGGCAAGTGTTTCCAGCATGGTGTCGAGGTCGAGAGTCGATGCTGAAAATGCCGATGACAATTCAGTCAACAACTGAAGGCGTGCTGCCTGCTCGCGTAACTGCGCTTCGGCAACAACACGATCAGTGACATCGTGAACCGTTGAGAATAGTCCACGAATCGCCGGATCATGGAGCAGGTTGGTGACTGTTGCTTCGAACCACCGCCAACTCATATCGGCATGTCGAAAGCGGTACGTGTACGTTGCTGTCGCGCCAGGTTCAGTGGCAACGTCGCCCATTGCTTCGATCAAGTATGGCAAATCGTCGGGATGTGCTCGCTCGACTCCCAACGTACCGATCAAATCTTCGGGAAGAACACCAACGATTGTCTCAACCGCGCGGTTGATATGAAGAACTCGCCCTGCCGGGTCAGCAATCGCGATAATACTCGACGAGTGATCGTACATCGCTTTGAATCGGGCATCGTTGATGCGAGTCGATCGTGCCGCTGCCGCCTGCCCGATCGCATACTTAATCGAACGCCACAGCAGCGACGGTGTGAGCACCCGGCGGACGACAAAATCGATGGCCCCTGCCTCGCGAACATCGATTCCTGAATCTCGAGCATCATCTGACAACAGGATCATCGGTACGTCGATACCCGATGAGGTCGCCGCAACGATCAGTTCGATCCCAGTATCCGCGCCGATACGTTCAGCGACGAATGCCAGGTCTACGCTGCCGGTCGTCAGTTGCGAGAGGCCATCTTGCCACGACACAGCACGGATCACCTCGAAGGTTTCGCCGACAACCTCAGTCAACAAAACCTGAAGATGCAGAAAGGCGTCATCGTCGCTGTCTACGATCAACACCTTGACGATCTGATGGTTCATGGCGCTCCCGACCAATGGAGACTCGATCAGTCTCCAGCATCATTGTGTTGTACATCTGGTGTACCACGCAGATCAGCGATCCACGCACTCCCAACAGTACCGGATGACGATAGCCAATCGCATCTGTGATGCTTCTGAGATGAGCAGGACAGCGTATTCTTCCGACTAGAGATCGCACACAGTACAGAAATAGCGAGGAAAGGGGACCTGATGGGCCAGATCCATACTGAGGACTCGACAGTCCACTACACTATCGATGGAAATGGTCCGTGGTTGACGTTGCTGCATGGCTTTTCTCAAAACCTGGATATCTGGCTGCCACAGGTCGAGCGATTGGCAAGTACATTCCAATTGTTACGGATCGATCTGCGCGGTCATGGTGGCTCGGCCACACAAACCGGAGGGTATGGCCCTGTCGAGTACGCGACCGACGTCGTCGCCGTCCTCGACGCACTAGCGATCGGCGCGACGCATCTTTGGGGAACGCACACCGGTGCCGGCGTTGCCCTTCTCCTGGCTGTCGAGCACCCGGAACGGATTGCGTCACTCGTTCTCGATGGTGCCGTCATTCCAGGTCAGCCGGAACCCGCTGTCGATGCGTGGCAGTCGAATGCCCGAGAGGTCGCGCTCCGAGACGGGATCGAGGCCGCCAGGACATTCTGGTTCGAGCAATCGCCGTTCTTTTCCGACACCCAGCGACCCAACCAGCATCGTGCGATCATCAATACGTTCGACGGTGCGCCGTGGTACTCGACCGCTCAGGCTCAGCCGGTCCCCGATGTCGAGGGAGCCCTGGCATCAATCCGTCACCAGATCCTGATCGTCAACGGAGCCAACGACATGCCGTCATTTCTGTCGAGGGCCGAGTATCTCGAACAGAACCTTCCCAATTCACGGCGCTACGTCATCCCGAATGCTGGTGCCTTTGCTGCATGGGACGCTCCGGATGCGGTTACTCCTCTCGTGGAACAGTTTCTCGAAAATGGAGAATAGGGACTGAGAATACTCACACGCCGCGACACAGCAACGACGGAGCATCAAAAACACGTCACAGTTCATCACGGTTGATCGAAAGGAAGTTCAACGATGGTCGACTCTAACGAATCGCTGCCTCGGTGGGACATGAGCGTCGTCTATCCGGGTATTGATTCGCCCGAATTCGAGCAGGGTCTGGCCGCAAGCGTCGCCAACATCGACGGGCTGGCCGAACTGCTCGACCGACATGGTGTCGATCGACGTGATGCTGCACCGCTGGATGATGCAACGATTGCGGCAGCCGAGGCGATCATCAACCGGATGAACGACGTTCTCCAGGATTCCGCAACACTCGGTGCGTACATCGCATCCTTCACCGCAACAGATTCACGAGACGATCGCGCGCAAGCCACGATGAGCAGTTTCCAGCAGCAGACTGCTCGGCTTCAAAAACTTGAAACACGATTCACCGCGTGGGTTGGATCGCTCGATGTCGACGACCTGGTCGAACGATCGGAGATCGCTGCCAATCACGCATTCGCACTTAAGCAAACCCAACGACGGGCTAACCATCAGATGTCGCCAGCTGAAGAAGAACTCGCCACAGAATTGAACCTTTCATCGGGGGCAGCGTGGGCAAAGCTCTACAACAACCTTTCGTCGCAAATCAGCGTTCCCGTTGATCTCGATGGAACGATCACTGAACGACCGATGAGCGAGGTCCGGAATCTCGCCCACGATCGTGACCGGAACGTGCGCCAGGCTGGCTACGAGGCTGAGATGGCTGCCTGGGAACGCCATGCACTGCCCCTGGCGGCAGCGACGAACGGCATCAAGGGTCAGGTGAACACGCTGTCCGCCCGACGCGGCTGGACCAGCCCCCTCGACGAAGCGTGCTTCGATAACCACATCGACCGCAGAACGCTGGACGCAATGCTATCCGCCGCCCACGAGTCGTTCCCAGACTTCCGGCGATATCTTCGTGCGAAGGCACGCGCGCTAGGGCTTGACGCCCTCACATGGTATGACCTGTTAGCTCCGATTGGTGACAATTCTCGCAACTGGTCCTGGAACGAAGCACAGGCATTCATCGTTCGGCACTTTCACGGCTATTCAAATCGACTAGGAGACTTCGCCGAACGAGCCTTTGCGGAACGCTGGATCGACGCAGAACCACGACCCGGCAAGCGCGACGGTGCGTTCTGCATGTCGTTGCGTGCCGATGAGTCGCG
>JBGSWU010000478.1:0-2611 GCA_041751795.1 Thermomicrobiales bacterium | reverse complement strand
TCGGTCAAGTGCTGCTCGGAGCCGTTCAAGTTCCGGCTCGCGGCCAACGAACGGTACCTTCGTCGTGCGGAGCCCGTCGAGTGAGGAAGGAAGCGACTCAGACATAGCGCACCGCCAACGACGATGAACGACGAAAACGTGTGTGCGGCGTGACGAGTCCATCTTCGCCAGCAGTACCGATCTCGTCAAGCACGAATGGCTACAATGTCCCGTTGTGCGATCCGAACTGAATGGCTGCGTATTGCTCGCAGTTGCCGTGAGATGACGCCGAGCAAAGTATGCCGAACATCGTGTAGAAAGACTCGCTGGGGGATCGCGCACATGCGATTCCCCAGCGAGTCAAGATGTCGGTCGTTCCGTTGGGTTCGAGGCTGGTGGTTATTCGCGGAGGGCTCTACGCATCGCCGACGCTACGCACATCCAGCGCGTCCCGCAGACCGTCGCCGAAGAGGTTGAGGCTGAGCACGGTCATGCCGATCGCCACGCCGGGGAACACGGCCAGCCACCAGGCCTGCTGGATGAAACTGCGACTCTCGTTCAGCGCCGATCCCCAGGTCGGCGTGGTTGGGCTGACACCGAGACCGAGGAAGGTCAGTCCTGTTTCGGTCAGGATGCCAAAGCCAACCGTCAGCGTCGTCTGGACGATGATCGGGGCAGCGACATTCGGCAGGAGGTGGCGCAGCATGATCTGCCAGTCCCGCACGCCGATGGCACGCGCCGCGAGCGTGAAGTCGGCCTCACGCAGCGACAGAATCTGGCCGCGCACGATGCGTGAAAAGGCCACGACATTCGCCAGTCCGATTGCGAGGATGACATTACGCATCCCCGCGCCGTAGACGGCGACCACCGCCATCGCCAGGATGATTGCCGGGAACGCCCAGATCAGATCGATCACGCGCATCAGGATCGTATCGATCCAGCCGAGGTAGTAGCCCGAGACGACCCCGATCGTGACGCCGACGACCATCGACACCAGTGCGCCGATGATGCCGACGGTGAACGAGACACGCGTGCCGAGGATCACCCGGCTGAACAGGTCACGCCCGAACGAGTCGGTACCCATCGGATGCGACAGAGATGGCGAAGTAAGCAGATCGAAGCGGGCTTCGTCCGGGCCATGCGGCGCCAGGATGGGACCGAAGAGGGCGACCATCCCGAGCAGGAACACGAAGATCAATCCGAGGAACGCCTTCTTCTCCGCACGGATGCGACGGAGGAAGCGGCTCCCCTCGGTGGTACGCTGCTGCTGACCCAGCTGGACCAACCGTCCCTCATGTAGCGGATCGGCGGTGTCGTTCGGCGCCGCTGGTTGCGCGGGACGGTGCTTATCCATAGCGAATCCTCGGATCCAGGAACGTATAGATGATGTCGACCACCAGATTGGCCAGCACGAAAATCAGCGTGATCAGCAGGATGACTCCCTGGACGATCGGATAGTCCTTGCTGAAGATCGCCGTCGTCAGCAGCCGGCCAATGCCGCTGATCGAGAAGACCGTTTCAGTGATGACCAGTCCACCCAGCAGACCGGCCAGCGAGAGTCCGGCCACGGTGACGACCGGGATCATCGCGGTGCGCATCGCATGCCCCATCACGACCCGGCGTTCCGAGAGGCCCTTGGCGCGTGCGGTGCGCACATAGTCACTGCCCAGCACGTCGAGCAGCCCCGCACGGACGAAACGCATGAGGATCGCAGCCTGCCCTACCCCAGCGGCAAGTGCTGGCAGCATCAGGTGTTCAAACCACGGCCATAGCCCATCACGCGGCGACACGTAACCGACCGACGGCAACCAACCGAGTTTCACCGCAAAGATCAGAATGAAGACGATACCGAACCAGAAACTCGGCAGGCTGATGCCCACGAAGGTCGAGATACTGGCAAAGTAGTCAAAGGGACTGTCACGTTTGAGTGCAGCCATTATCCCCATCGGTACGGCAACCGCTAAACCGATGATGAACGCCAGAACAGTGATGCTGAGGGTCTTTGGCAGGGCCCCGCCTATCGAGCCAGCCACTGACTCCTGCGTCGCGATCGACCGTCCCAGATCTCCCTGGACGATGTTGCCCATCCACTTGAAATACTGAATGTAGACCGGTTCGTCCAGGCCGAGGTTATGTCGTAGTTGCTCGGCAGCCTCCGGGGTGTACTCGCGCCCGAGCATATTCGCGACCGGGTCCCCAGGTACTGCCCGCAGCAGGAAGAACACCACAGTGGCGCACCCCCAGACGATGAACACTGCATAGATCAACCGCCGAATGATGTATTGCGTCATTGCGCCCCCGGAAGCAATGAAAAGGAAGTCACGAGGAGGGGCGGCCGTTCATGACCGGTCCCCTCCTCACGCCATACCTACTTGTCGAGCCAGACGCTTTCCAGATAGCGCATCTCGGGGATCTTCTTGAACCCTTTCACGTGGCTGCGGTACGTTGGAAGGTCAAACGCGTGATAGAGGAAGACGAACGGCACCTCTTCGCGAGCGATGTCCATGATCTTTTGGAAGTTCTCGGCGCGCTTTTCCCGGTCGGTGGTCGATCGTGTCTCGTCGAGCAACGCCCCGACCTCGTCGTTGTTCCACTTGCCGGTGTTCCACGGACCATCGGGATAAAAGAAGTT
>JBGSWU010000477.1:0-2158 GCA_041751795.1 Thermomicrobiales bacterium | reverse complement strand
GAGCATCGTCGCCCCGCCATCGAGCGTGTCACTCGCGATCGCCGGTAACAGCGCCATGTGCGCCATCCCGAATAGATATGGGACGATGTCGTTCCCGAGTGCTGAGCGCAGCAGTGGATTCGTCTTGATGTATCCGATCGCGTCTCCGATGTCGCGCCGGAACGATGGCCGCGCAGCCGGGTCCAAAGTCCCTCGTGTCGGAGTCCCACCCTCGACCGTCAGAAGCAACGGCACGAGCAGGACGAGTCCCGCCGCAGGCCAGTAGATCCCGGATGCAAGCAGCAACGCCGCCGCAACCCCGGCGGTATCGACGATCAGCCCCGATAGTGTTGGTGCCGCGACTCTCGACAGGTTTCCCATCATCGAGTTGATCGCGTTCGCACTTTGCAGAGTCCGGACAGGAACAAGGCTCGGCAGGAGCGACGAGTGCGCCGGATACGAGAACGCATTCGCGATTCCCATGACCACGACGGTCGCTCCGATGGCCGGAACCGTCAGCATGTCTGAAAGTGCCAGCATCGCGAGTACGAGGAAACCGACCGCCTGGCTCGCGAACTGCGCTGCCAGAATCTTTCGTCGGTCGAACCGGTCGACGATCACGCCGACGACTGGCGCCAGAAGGAGTTGCGGCACCATCTGCATGAATGACACGACACCGAGGAGTAGATCGCTTTCTGACAGGTCGTAGACGAGGTAGCCGACCAGCGTCGATTGCAGCGCACGACCTGCCATCGCCAGCACCTGAACACTCAGGTATCGCCGGAACGGCTGGTATTCCCATGCCGCCAGCGCCCGGGTTCCTCGGAGACGAGCCATCCGTCCGGTTGGTCCCGGTTTCGGCGGCTCGCCTGTCGTCTCAACCTGCTCGTCGGTATCCAGCACCAGTAACCCTCGTGATTGTCCAAACCGACGAACGATAGCACCTCAACGACGGCGCTGTAGTAGCATCGAGTTATTGGTCGCTGTCACACTGCGCGAAAGCGAATGATCCAATGGAACTGATCCACGACAGTGACACCAACACCCTGCGCCTCGAACTCAGCGATGCAGCCAATCCGGACACACTGACCCACACAACGACCATAGACGCCATCCTCGATGTCGGCGCAGGCGGTCGTTTGATCGGCATAGAGTTCCCTTCGAGTGAAGCAGAACTTCGCCCTTGGCTGGATGATCCCAGTTCCGCACCGTTCGTTACCCTCGGTCCGGACGGCGGCGCCTATATCGAGATCACCTCCGGCGGCGACGGAACGTCGCGTTCAACGCCGATCCACCTCACGGTGATTCAGAATGCCGCCAACGAACTGCTGTCACTCATCATCCCCCGCCGCGGCGACGGCTACGAAATTTCCTACCCTAGCGGCAACCAGTGATGGGTTCCCTGGCGCCCGGCGGGTTCCTGATCCATCAAACGCTCGATTCTCGGAACTCGCGTGTCAGTGTTCGGAATGCGTGCCGTTGCTGTCCGCTCTGGAGCCGTTCCTTGATCGCGATAGCGCACACTTCGGGGCTTGACACCGACGTATCAACCTCGAGATCGTAGACACCGTGAGCATGCACACGATCGAAGAACAGGCGCGCACCGCCTGGTCCACGGTCACCTCGATCCCGTTCACGTTGTTCGGCCGTTTCGAACGGGAGCCTCAGCCCGACGAACAGCACGTCCGTTGCAGCCAGCGTTTCGACAGCGGCGTGAAGAACGTCCCGTTGGTGGAGAACATCGTCCGCCACCAGATTCACGCCATTCGCCGCAATGGCCGCGATGCCTGCATACAGCGCCCGTCGCAGCGCGACACCTTTTGGCCCGGTTCGCACATCGACGACGATCCCATCGCCGTACACACGCTCACCAACTGGCGTTTGTTCGACGATTCGTTTCGGCTAATCTCGATAGATGAGCGTGAAGTAGTCGGACAATTCCGGAGCCGTGCCGCCAGAGACTGTCGTGAACCTGGCAGGAATATGTGGTGAGTACTCGTCGATACCGGTGTGCAGGTACGGCTCATCGATGATGTCTTGGAGTGCTCGTGCGATGCTCGTCTTTCCGCTGCTGGACGTGCCATTCAGCAGGACGACGGTGCCGTGCGCCATGGATGCCTCCTCAACGCCATTACGGTTGCGATTCCTCCGTCACGCTACGTCTCACTTCGTACAGCAC
>JBGSWU010000476.1:0-22458 GCA_041751795.1 Thermomicrobiales bacterium | reverse complement strand
CGTTAGCCAAATCCTGACAACGCGGCGGTCCGGGTCATTGCGACGCCGCTCGATCAAACCGGCCTTCTCTAGTTGATCGGCCAGCCAACTTGCGGACGTCGCGTCAAGTTGCGCCCGCTCACGCAGGACAACCATCGACAGGCCATCCTCGAGCCAGAGCTGACGCAGGAAAAACAACTGTGACGGTGTAACTGACTCACCGTGTAGCGCAGCAACGTAGAATTTCGCCAGTTTGCGCGCTGCAGCAGCGAGGGTGAACCCGAGTGGCGTTTGGATTACGGTCCCATCAGTGTCGCTCACGGATTGATCCTTCTGTATTTCATTCTAATTAGAACGAGTTTGCGTGTCAAGCCTAGTTTCGAACGTCTGTGCTGATTGGAGATCCACGTTGTTCGACCTGCAAGGTCGCGTCATTCTCGTTGTCGGGGGAAGTGGCGGCCTCGGACGAGGCATTCAGGTTGAGTTGTCTGCCGCTAACGCGACTGTCATCGCGACGACCCACCGCCAGGCGTCGCCAGCGAGCGACGGAATCGAGGTCGAAGTCGCTGACGTGCGCGAACCCAAGGAACTTCAGCCACTCGTTGAGCGTATTAGGAAACGTCACGGCAGAATCGATGGTCTGGTATGCCTCGTCGGTGGATTCACCGGAGGATCGTTCATTCAAAAGGATCATCAGACTTGGCAGGAGACCGTCGAGCTCAATTTGAACACCTCAACGATCGCAGCACGCGCCGTCGTCCCGGGGATGATCGAGCACGGTTACGGTCGGATCGTCACCGTCGGTTCTCGCCCAGCGATCGACCCGACCCCGAACTCTTCGGCCTCATCGGCTGCAAAAGCAGCCGTTATCGCAATGACTCGGTCGCTCGGACGAGAATTACGCGGCACTGGGGTGACGGCCAACTGTGTCCTGTCGAGCACTGTCGATACTCCCCAGAGTCGTGAGTCGATGCCCCGCTCAGACCCGTCGGTCTGGGTCACGCCCGCTGATATCGGTCGGATCGTTGTCTTCCTCTGTTCTGATGCCGCCGGGGTGATCCGTGGCGAAGCGATCCCTGTCAGCGGGGACGCATGATTCACAAGTTGAGCCGTTTCGAATATGTCTTCGACCGATCTCGCGCTATCGTTGACGAAGACGCGGATCAAGTGCATCGCGGACGGCATTCCCGAACAGATTGAACCCAAGGACCGTCACGAAAATGGCCAATCCAGGAAAGTTAATCAACCACGATGCGGTGCGGATGAATGTACGGCCCGCAACGACCATCGCGCCCCATTCAGGGGATGGAGGCTGCGCTCCGAGACCAAGAAATGACAAACTCGCCGCAACGAGGATGGCGACTGGAAACTCCAACGTCGCCAAAATCACGATGGGCGCCAAAACATTTGGCATGATCTGCCGTCGCATGATGTGTCCGTTGGACGCACCTACAAGCCGCGCAGCCATAACGTAATCCTGCTGTTTAACGGTAAGAACCGCACCACGAAGCAACCGAGCGAACCCGGGTGCTGCGCCAAGACCAACGGCGATCATGGCGTTGAAAAGACCCGGTCCCCGCATCGCGATGATGGCCAACGCTAAAAGAAATCCAGGGAAGGCAAGCAAGATATCGATAAGGCGCATGATCACGGTGTCGGTTTTGCCGCCATAGAACCCTGCAAGCATTCCGAGAACAACACCGATCGATAATGAAATTGCGACCGCAATCACGCCAACACGAAGACTGATACGAGAGCCATGAACGACTCGGCTGAACACATCACGTCCGGTTTCATCCGTGCCAAACCAGTGATCTCTCGACGGGGGGTCGAGTCGATTTGGGATATTCAACGCCGTAGGATCGTACGGTGCGATGATTGGAGCTGCAAGCGCCAGCACTACAACGAACAAGATGATCGCCGTGCCCAAGCGACCCGGCATCGTACGAAACAATGCACGGAAAAACGAAGCGATTCCGGAACGGCTGCGCGTCGCATTCCGAAGCAATTGTCCTGACTCCACGGTCTGTTGCCGCCCGCGTACGAAAACCACGCTCGCTACTCAGCTTTCTACCGATAGGTGATTCGCGGGTCGGCAGCCGCGTAGAGGAGATCAACAACCAAATTGACGAGAACATATGACGTGGCGACGACAAGAATGATGCCTTGAATCAATGGAAAATCGCGCCGTTGCAACGCCAGAATTGCCAGCTCACCGACGCCATGCCATGCAAACACGACCTCGATGATGAACGCTCCAGATAGCAACGCTCCGAATTGCAGACCAACGATTGTGATAATCGGAATGAGAGCGTTTTTCAACGCATGCCGAATGACCACTGACTGTTCGGTCAAACCCTTGGCACGAGCCGTACGAATGTAATCTTCACCGAGCACTTCCAGCATGCTGGATCGAACGATGCGGGCCAGTACTGCCGAGGCGATGAATCCAAGAGTCACCGATGGCAATACCATCCCACGGGGCGTCATCGAGCCAAGCACCGGGAACCATCCAAGATTCACAGCAAAAATGTAAATCAGGACGAGACCGAGCCAGAACGCAGGCATTGAGAGCCCGGCTAGCGCAAAGATCATCGAGACGGTGTCGACCCACGTATCTTTGCGCATTGCCGAGATGATGCCAGTCACAAGCCCGATTACAATCGCGATCGAGAGACTCGTCATCGTCAATACGACCGTGTACGGATAGCGACTCTTGATGTCATCGACCACTGAGTTGCGTGTCGTAATCGACGTCCCAAGATCGCCGTGCATTACGCCCCATACATACGAGACGAACTGCTCATGAATCGGGCGATCTAGACCAAGATCGCGGCGGATCGCCTCTTTGACGACCGGATCAGTCTGTTGGCCGAAGAACATGATCTCGACTGGGTCACCTGGAACCAACACACGCATGAGGAATGTAAGCGCCAGGATCCCCAGCCAAATTGGGATCAACAACAACAGCCGACGGATGACATACGCTCCCATCAGCCGCTAACTCTCCTCAAGCCAGACGTTGCCGTAGCGTGGATAGCCGATTGCATCCCATTCGTAGCCCTTGACTTCCTTGCGGGCCGCGCGGACGATGAAGTCAGTCGCAATCGGTGCGATGATCGCCTTTTGAAGGATGTACGTCAGCGCCTCGTGCGTTGCTGAGATGCGCGCATCTGGATCGAGGGCAGTGTCGGCGACGCTCAGCAAATTATCCAGCTCAGGGTCACTCGTTTGATTCGTCCAGCCTGGAGTCTTGAATAGCAAACTGAGGATTACAGGATCTGGCCAGGTCCATCGCATCCAGTCCACATCAAAGTCACCCGCTTCGAGCAGCGGCAATTCAGCGCCGAACTCCATAATCTGGATTTCTACCTTGAAGCCGATCGTGTTGAGGGTGGCCTGGATGATCTCGGAGGCAACGCGAGCAGGTTCGGAACCCGAGTAAACAAGCAGCGTAAACGCTAACTTGACTCCATCCTTCTCCAGCACATTGTCCGACCCTGCCGTATATCCAGCGTCAGCCAGTATCTGCGCCGCTTTGTCAAGATCAAACGGATAGCCGTATTCTTCGCCGATTGCGGCGTCCCAGCCAGCAACGCCAACGGGCATTGGATTCAGGTTTGGAGTCGCATAGCCGTTCCAGGCACTCTCGACGATTGACTCGCGATCAATCGAATGCGCAATCGCCTGACGAACCGCGACATCGGTAAACGGGGCCTTGTTGGCGTATTCCAGGAAGTTGTGGTTCGTGGCTTCCTTCCAGATCACAACCTGGAAGTCATCACTTCCCTCAATATTTGGGATCTGATTGACATCTACGTCGCTTACGTGCAACTCACCACTTTCGAGTGCCGCGAATCGGGTAGCCGCTTCAGAAATAATCTGGAAGCTGATTTCATCGACGTAGGCGGTGCCAGTGTTGGGGCCGTCGTCTCGATGATTCACGTATTCTTCAAATCGTTCGAGGACAATTTCTTGCCCTGTTGTCCACTTCTTCAGCTTGAATGGGCCGGAGCCGACCGGATTCTTGCCGAACGCATCGCCGTGCAGCGCTACGCCTGCTGGAGATACGATTCCACCATAGCCGAGAGAGATGTTCGTGAAGAATGGCGCATACGGCTCGGAGAATGTGAACAGCACGGTCGAATCGTCAACGAGATCAACCGTTTCGAGTGTTCCCATTTGTGCCTTTGCAGGCGACGTCTTTTCTGGATCAAGGATGCGGTCGAAGCTGAACTTGACGGCAGCAGCATCAAGTACCTCTCCGTCATGGAATGTCAATCCATCACGAATACTGAACGAAAGTTCGGTACCGTCTGCCGACACTTCCCAATTATCTGCAACCCACGGATGAGGCGATCGATCCCGACCAATGTACACGAGCCGATCATAAATACTGTCGTTGAGTGCGTCAGCGGCTAATTGAATCGTTCCAGCCGGGTCAAGTGCATCTGGATCGATCGAACTCGCGAGCAGAAGTACCCCGCCCCGCTTTCCATCATCATCGGATGCGCCACTGCCTGACGATGCTTCTGTCGCAGCCGCAGTCGGAGACGCGTCCCTTACTGCGGTCGCAAAGGTCGTCAGCGGCGTGCCTCCACTTGTAACTGGAGCATTTGCGAGAGGAGTCGATGATTCTGGTACCGCTGTTGAATCTTCAGAGGTGTCACTGTCGTCATCGTCTGACCCACCACACGCACCGAGGATTGACGACATTACCGGCACGGCGACGGCGAATCCCATGAACTTCAATGTCGATCGACGCGAAACTACTCGGTCGAATTGACCTGCTAGAGATGTATTTTCGTCTTTCATTACCCCACCTACTCCTGTCTCACTCGTAAACGACGACCGATCGACGATCGGGTCACAGTTCGTGGCTCGCCACATCTGACCAACTACCACTACTAGCGCGTCCTTGGAAACAGCGCGACCGAAAATTCGACCGATAGCTCTCCTTCCGGCTCATCGGTTTCTTGAAACTCCACATCGATGGCCTCGATCCGGCGGCGAAATTCGGCCGCCGTTTCGATTGTCATCCGATTCTGCCGCCGCCTGACAACAAAAGCGTCTGAGTGTCTGTCCACATGACCTCCCGCAAATGCCAACCTAAGCTCACGTGCCGATCCTTCGATCAACGACGCAACAAACTCGGCGCTTGCGTGGCTTTCATCCTTTCCACCGTGTAGCAGGGTCGGCGAAAGATAGAAGTAATGCGCGATTGCGCGATAATACTTGAGTTGAATTCCGGACTGAATCTCCGTGCGGACAAGCCGAACCAACCCCGACTTCTCGAGTTCGCCAACGTGATAGTAGAGATTGGTCGATCCCGTTTGCAGCAACTTTCCAAGATCGCGAACTGTCATCGGCTTCGATCCCAGGCAGTCAAGAATGCGAACTCTAATTGGATTTGCAACCGCCCGCAATTCGTCAATCGCGTTCAATACATAAACCGCAACTGGTTCCAGGTTCGCATCTGTCAGTACGACCTCGTCGTCCGTTGTCTGCCGATCAAAGGCGTCCGTTTGATCATCCATTCCATTGAACTGAGACAATACAGTTTTTTTGAATGTCTCGATAGTATGAAGTTTCGTTTGGAATGTCAAGACATCGATAAGTTCGTTCGGATATTCCGTCCGTGTCCATGAGAGGAACAATCATGTTCTCGGAATACAGACTGCTCGGAGGGGAACACCCGGAAACGGCGGCTGTACGAAACATGCTGGCGTTCCACGGGGTAACCGCACCTCATACTGGAGAGCCGTTCACAGAAGCAATGCTGCTTGGAATCGGCGGTGGTGTCGGTGGTGGATACTGGGTCTTCGAGTTCGACGGCATCCCGCCTGCAATCGCGCTCGGCGCTCGCCACGAGTGGCAGCGCAGCCCCGGACTCTTCATCCCGAAGATCTGCAATCGAATCGGTGTCACCGCAACCGTCAATGAGACGTCAGGTCGAAAAGGTGCTGAGAAGTCGCTACTTGAGGTATTGCGATCCGGCAACCCCGCTGCGGTTGCCGTTGACATGGCCAGTATCCCGCACACTCTCATGCCGGGACACCTGATCAAGTACTACTACCATCTGCTCGTCGTCTGCGGTATCGACGAGACCGCCGGCACTCTCGAACTGGACGACCGTGCCCCAACGCCATTTGAGGTGACGATTCAGAAACTCGCCGATGCGCGGCAGATGATTACGTCGATGAAGCATCGGATGGTAACGATCGCTCGCTCCAGCAATGACATCGACCTTGCTTCTGCGATTAACGCTGGGATCGCCGACTGCATTGACGGTCTGCTCAATCCGCCGATTCGGAACTTCGGGTTACCAGCCTGGCAGAAGTGGGCAGATTTGATCGCGAATCCGAAGGATAAGAAGGGTTGGCCGAACGTCTTTTCGCCCGGCCCCAACCTATACAGTGGCCTCCAGAGCATGTTCCAGTGGATCGAGTGTGCAGGGAACGGCGGGAGTCTGATGCGTGGCATGTTCGCAGATTTTCTCGACGAAGCGTCTGATGTCATCTCGGATCGTGGACTCGCCGACCACGCACGTCGCTGGCGTGACATCGCTGGCCAATGGACCGCGCTTGCGCACGCCGCCCTACCTAACACAGCACCCCTGCTTCGCGAAACGAGGGAGCTGCTCCTGCGCCGGGACGAGATCTACCTGCATGTCGGTGAGCAGGGCCTCGACGAAGTTCACGAGATCAACGAACGCCTGACCGAGCTCCAGTCCTCCGTTGCGAAGGACGGTCTACTCGGTCAGGCGCAATCGTTGCCGCTGTTTCAGGAAGTGCGAGAGCGACTATTGGCGATTCATGCAGCCGAACTCGACGCCACTACGGTACTTGCAGGGTAACGACAGTAGTCGAGAGTTACGACCACGTCTGTCGCAACTCGGGAATGACGTTCTCAGCAAACTCGCGGAACTCATTGACGTCGTTTGGCACATGGAACAGAAAGTCCGTGATGCCGAGCGCTCGGAGTTGATTGAGGCGATCGCGCTGGTCTTTCTCGCTGCCCTTGGAAAAGTCGAGACCGAGAGTCGTTGACCGGCGAATCTCTTTCGGATCACGCCCGTTCTTCGCGCACGCCGCTTCGATCTTACCGAGCCGCTCTCGGTATTCATCGTCGGTGCGGAAATTGTTATCCCACCAGTCAGCGTGCTTAGCGATAATTCTCAACATTCGATCGCCTGACCCGCCAATGACGACCGGCATGTGATGGACTCCATCCTTCGTCTGGACCGACTTCGGCTCGAAGATGGCCTCTTTGAGCTGGAAGTACTTGCCCTCGTAGGTGGTGGTGTCCTGCGTCAACAGTAATTCGAACATCTCTAGCGCTTCGCGGAAGCGACTGACCCGCTCACCGTTGCCTGGATACTCGAAGCCGAACATCTCGTGCTCGCCCTCGAACCATGCAGCACCGACGCCGAGCAGCGCTCGACCGTTCGAAATGTGATCGACGGTCACCGCTTCCTTGAGCAACAGTGCCGGGTTCCGGTAGGTGATGCCTGTCACCATCGTCCCGATCATGACGTTCTTCGTCGCTTCAGCCAGTCCTGCAAGCAATGTCCAACCTTCAAGATTTGGACCGGTCCGCGGATCCGACAATGGAATCATGTGGTCGAACACCCAGGCAGATTCGATGCCCCACTCGTCAGCCGCGACGAACGTCTCGCGCAACTGCGCCCACGAGCGGTGGTGTTGGCTGGCGCGCAAACCGAAGCGCACCGGATGGTTCGTGGTCGTTGTCGTTTGACTCGAATGCTGGCTCATTGTTCCCTCATTTCACTTTGAGCGTCTCAACGTCAGGGCCGACCCGTACAATGGCAGACGATCGGCCCGCCGTCCAGTTACCCCTTGCTTCAATGATCAGACTATCCTGATCCCGCTGATACGAAGAAGGAGCGCAAGACGATGGCCACCTCCTATGACACGATCATCGTCGGACTCGGCGCGATGGGCAGTGCAGCCGTGTACCAACTCGCCAAACGCGGTCAGCGAGTTCTTGGTCTGGAACAGTTTCAACCTGGTCACGATCAGGGTTCATCGCACGGCTATCACCGGATGATCCGGCTGTCAGCCGTTCATGATGACGACTACACGCCGCTCGGTCTGCGAGCGATCGACCTCTGGAGCAATCTTGAGACAGAATCCAACGAGACATTGCTCCATCTCATTGGTGAAATACACCTGGTCGATCCGGCCGTGTACCCCACGTATCCAGCGAACGCCGAGTTGATGCGTGAGCGCAATGTCTGGCAGATCCTGAGTCACGAGGATCTCACAGAAAGGTTTCCCGGCGTCCGTCTCCGCGATGGCATGCTCGCGACCTACGAAGCACGGGCAGGCTATCTCCGTTCAGAGGCAGGAATCCTCGCCCATCTTGCCGTTGCCGAAGAACACAGCGCGACGATTCAAACGAACACTGAGGTAACTGGATGGGCGATCGACGGCGCTGGCGTTCTCGTCACGACTGCGACTGAAACCTTCACGGCCGACCGTCTCATCGTCACGACTGGTCCATGGGCGGCTGAACTGCTCTCCAACCTCGGACTGCCCCTACGGGTAGAGCGCGTCGTCAACGGCTACTTTCAACCATCGCAGCCTGACTGGTGGGCTGCGGAGCAAGGCGCACCCGACTTCCTGCTGTCCGTTCCTGAGGGCAGTTTCTATGGGATGCCTGCGGTCGACGGCGTCGGCCTCAAGATCGGTCTCAGTGGCGGTTTCGGACACGACGTCACGACCGCGCGGACGATCGATCGCGCGGTCGACGACTCCGAGATCGAACTGCTGCGCAGGGTGCTCGATACATACATGGAGGGGGCCAGCGGTCCGCAGTTGCGCCACGTTACCTGCATGTGCACGTATACACCGGACAAAGGGTTCATCGTCGATCGCCACCCAGAGCACTCACAGGTCCTGATCGGCTGCGGATTCTCGGGTCGCGGTTACAAGTACGCTCCGACGATCGGGGAGATTCTGGCCGACCTCGCTATCGATGGCGACACACGCCATCGTATCGATTTCATGTCTGCGAAACGTTTCCCCTAAAACGAGGCGAAAGCGCAGTCGATCGATCCATCGAATGGGACTTGCCATACCCAATGGAAGCGGGCCACCGTCGCCCAGCAACGACCAGAAGGATGGACGTAGAAACCATCCTATACTTGCGAAAATAATGGAGGAGGTAAGCGTGACGGTCATCGTTGACGGCGGGCATCTCGCGTTTCAGGACGTCCTCGGAGTCGCTCGGAAAGGTGAGCGTGTCGAACTTGGCCCGAACGCCTGGGATCGGATGGCGCGATCACGGGCGTTTGTCGATGCAGCGGCTGCTGAAGACCGCCCGGTCTACGGCGTCACGACCGGTTTCGGCGGGCTTGCCAGTATGCTCATTCCGGCTGCTGAACGTGCCGAAATGCAGCATGCGATCCTTCGGTCTCACGCAGCTGGCATGGGTCCACCAGTCGAGCCAGAGGTCGCCAGAGCATTGGTTCTCCTGCGCATTGCAACACTGGCCAAGGGTTACTCCGGAATTCGCCCGGAGGTAGTCGAGCGGCTCGTCGCGATCCTGAACGCAGGCATCATCCCCTATATCCCGAGTTTTGGATCGCTCGGCGCGAGTGGCGATCTCGCTCCGTTGTCACACGCGACCCTCCTCCTGATCGGCGAAGGTCAGGTGCTCGGCGATGACGGATCGGCGCAACCCGCGGGACCGGTCCTGGCCGCCTCCGGTATCGAGCCGATCGCGCTCGCTGCGAAGGAAGGCCTCGCGCTCATCAACAGCACCGACGGCATGCTCGGCATGCTGATCATGGCCTGTGACGACGCACAGCGATTGTTCCGAACAGCCGATGTCGCCGCAGCGATGAGTGTCGAGGGGCTTCTCGGCACCGATCGACCGTTCGCCGAAGACCTCCAGGCGCTACGCCCACATCCCGGTCAAGCGACAAGTGCTGCCAACCTGCGCCGACTCCTCGCTGGTTCGCCGCTCGTTGCCGCCCATGATGACGCGACGCACGGCGTACAGGACGCGTATTCACTGCGATGCCATCCGCAAGTGATCGGCGCCGCTCGCGATACGCTCTCGTTCGCGATCCAGACCGCCGAGCGCGAACTCATGGCCGCAGTCGATAACCCTGTCATTCTTGAGGATGGCCGCGTCGAATCCGTCGGCAACTTCCACGGAGA
This sequence comes from Thermomicrobiales bacterium, assembly GCA_041751795.1. Classification (GTDB taxonomy): domain Bacteria; phylum Chloroflexota; class Chloroflexia; order Thermomicrobiales; family CFX8; genus JBBECJ01. The sequence continues at coordinate 12,289 of JBGSWU010000476.1, read as the reverse complement.
GCCGTTGGCATTTGCTTGTGACTTCCTGACGATCGCTGCGGCTGAAGTCGGAGCGATTGCCGTCGCCAGGATCGACAGGATGCTCGATGCGAAGCGTTCGCGAGGGCTACCGCCCTTTCTGGCGACAAATCCGGGTGTGAACTCGGGGATGATGATCGCGCACTACACCGCTGCTGCGCTCGTCGCTGAGAATCGTCGCCTCGCGCATCCTGCCAGCGTCGATTCGATGTCGACGTCAGCGATGCAGGAAGATCACGTTTCGCTCGGTTGGGCCGCTGCACGAAATCTCCGTCAAGTTCTTGTCAACCTCAGCCGAATTCTCGCGGTCGAAGCGGTGTGCGCTGCGCAGGCGATCGACCTCCGCGATCCAATCCACCCCGCGGCAGCGACAAAAGCCGCCATCGATTCCCTGCGAACGCTGATCCCAGGACCCGGCCCCGATCGATTCCTCGGACCAGAACTCGATCACGCTGAGACGCTTGTCTGGAGCGGCGCGATTCTGTCAGCGACGGAGGCGGTCGCGGGATCGATCGAATGAGCGACTACTTCATTGAACATCGTCGTCACATCGACGCGTTTCTTCACGCGACGACGATGCTCGAACAACTCATCGACGATTGTCAGGTTCAGGCGCTCGACGGGTTGAAGCATATTGAGTACGGGCGTCCCAAAGTCGGCGTTCGACACGAGATCGTTGTTGGCAACCAGGATCCTGCCTACGTGCTCGCCGTCACTGCCGCGCACGCGGAAGTGTTGCCCGCCTACCTCTCGACCTTTGCGCCGCTTGGCAACGACGAACCGACCGGTTACGAACACAACGGCGTTCCGCGCGTCGTACGAAACACACTGATGACATTGCAACTGACAGGTGACGGGCAACCCGCTGAGCGCCAGTTAACGCGGTTGACAGACGCCTCGGAATTGCGGGAACTCTCGATCAGTCGCGGTGACAGCATGCTTGACGTGGACTATTTCACGGACGATATTCTCTGCCTCGTCCTTGACGTTGAAGGCGAACCTATTTCATCTGCGCTGCTCATCCCGTCCATCGATCGATTCGCAGTCATCGAACATGTCCACACGCTGACGGCTCACTGGCGACGCGGTTACGGTCGCCGTCTTCTCAAGGCACTCCATGACGAGGCCATTTACCTAGACGCAGAGCGAATCGTTCTGGGATCCAACGACGCAGGTCGATTGCTGTACGACTCACTGGGGTATCAGCCAATCTGCCACCAGGATGTCTACGTGCCCGGGCTGTAAATCCCGTTTCCCGGCGAATCTGGGCGATACTGTGATCGGTCTCAATCGCCGTCACGAAGGGAACGAACGATGACATCTGGTGAGCGCCTGATTCGAGCTCCACGCGGCACGACGCTGTCCTGCAAGGGCTGGCAACAGGAAGCCGCGCTGCGCATGCTGATGAACAATCTCGACCCGGAGGTTGCGGAGCGCCCTGAAGACCTCGTTGTCTATGGCGGCACCGGAAGAGCCGCGCGAACATGGGAAGCGTACGACGCGATCGTTTCGAGTCTTCGCGAACTGGAAAACGATGAGACGCTGCTTGTCCAGTCCGGAAAGCCTGTAGGAATCTTTCGCACCCACGCTGACGCACCCAGGGTACTCATCGCCAACTCATTGCTCGTTCCGAAGTGGGCGACGTGGGAAGAATTCTGGCGGCTGGAGGGACTGGGACTGACGATGTACGGCCAGATGACGGCTGGCTCGTGGATCTACATCGGTACGCAGGGGATTCTTCAGGGAACGTATGAGACCTTCGGAGAACTTGCTCGCCAGCACTTCGATGGAACCCTTTCCGGACGCATCGTCCTTACCGCCGGTCTCGGCGGAATGGGTGGCGCCCAGCCGCTGTCGGTGACGATGAACGATGGCGTCTGCCTCGTTATCGAAGCAGATCCCGAGCGCATCCGACGACGACTCGAAACGCGTTACGTCGATGAGGCGACCGAATCACTCGACGAGGCGGTCGCCCGAGCCAGACAAGCGCGGGAGAATCGCGAACCGCGGTCGATCGCATTGCTCGGCAACGCCGCTGAGATCCTCCCCGCGCTCGTCCAGATGGGTTTCCAACCGGATGTTGTCACCGACCAAACGAGCGCCCACGACGCGTTGGACGGATACATTGTCCCCGAAATGACGCTGGAAGATGCCCGCATGCTCAGGCAGCAGGACGCCGAGGGGTACCTGAAACGTTCGCTGGCTGCGATGGGATCGCACGTTCAGGCGATGCTTGCGTTCCAGGAAGCCGGTTCCATTGTCTTCGACTACGGGAACAACCTGCGAGGCCAAGCCTATCTGGCAGGCGTCGAAAACGCGTTCGACTACTCGGGCTTCGTTCCGGCGTTCATCCGCCCGCTCTTCTGCGACGGACAAGGCCCATTCCGTTGGGTCGCCCTTTCCGGAGATCCAGCCGACATCGTCGCCACCGATCACGCGCTGATGGAACTGTTCCCTGAAAAGGCATCGCTGCATCGCTGGCTGACGATGGCTGAGCAGCAAGTCGAGTATCAGGGTCTCCCAGCACGCATATGCTGGCTGGGCTATGGAGAGCGCCATCTTGCAGGGCTCAAGTTCAACGAACTCGTCGCCAGCGGAACCGTCAAGGCTCCAATTGTTATCGGTCGAGACCACCTCGACGCTGGCTCGGTCGCGTCGCCATACCGCGAAACCGAGGGCATGCTCGACGGCTCCGATGCAATCGCCGACTGGCCGATCCTCAATGCCCTCGTCAACACCGCTTCGGGAGCAACCTGGGTTAGCGTGCATCACGGCGGTGGCGTTGGGATTGGCCTTTCGATTCACGCTGGCCAGGTCATAGTTGCCGATGGCACACCCGAAGCCGCAGCCCGCCTTGAACGAGTGCTGACAAACGACCCGGGAATGGGTGTCATTCGTCACGCCGACGCCGGATACGAACGGGCAGCGCTCCATGCCAGGGCTACCGGCGTCAAGATTCCAATGCGACAATGACGCGATGCCGTTGAAGACGAGCGCGATCGCACCCGAAATCTGGCAGGCACTGAGGGGAAGTCAAAACCGTGAACCGCGACGCCATTCATCGACATATTGACGATCATCTTGACGACCACATCGAGCACATTCGATCGTGGGTTCGTCAACCGAGCGTGAGCTGGGACAACATCGGCGTGCGCGATTGTGCCGAACTGGTCGCAAAATCGTTCCGAGACCTCGGCTGTCAGGAGGTCGAGATCATCGAGGGACGGTTTCATCCAGGCGTCTGGGCATACTACGATGCCGGTTCACCCGTGACGATCCACTCCTACTGCATGTTCGACACGCGAACCGTCACCACGGCGGGTTGGGACCACGACCCATGGGGAGCCGAAATCGGCCCCCATGGGAACTTTCCGAGGGTTCTGTTCGGCAGAGGTGCAGTAGGTGCCAAAGGCCCGTTCGTCACGTTCCTCAACGCACTCGCGTCGATCATTGCTGTTGAGGGCACGTTGCCGGTCAACGTGATGTTCCTTGCTGAGGGCGAAGAGATCATGGGCAGTCCCGCGTATGGCGACTTCGTCGATCGCTACCGTCATCGCCTGAAGGACGCCAACGCGAGCTACTGCGTGACGAGTTCTCAATCGCCGTCTGGGGCGGTCGATATCGGCCTCGGCATGAAGGGCATGATCGTCCTCGAACTCACTGCCAGCGGTGCAACCTGGGGACATGGTCCGAAGACAACGATTCACAGTTCAGCGGCGTCACTCGTCGATTCTCCGCCGTTCAGGCTTGCCCAGGCGCTCGCGACATTGACGGATTCCGACGGTCGAGGATGCGCCGTTGCCGGATTCGAGGATCTCTGGTCATTTCGAAAGCCGCTGACGACCGAAGAGCAGCTGCTGCTCGAGACGTTGGCAAAGGGGTTCGGTGACCGGGACTGGCGAGATGTCCTTCCGGTCGGCGGTGCAGGAAATGTCAGCGACATCGTCGGCGGAACTGATGGAATTGACCCACTGGTGAACTTCCTCTACGGTCCTACATTCAACATCGCGGGACTTCGGAGTGGATTCCTCGGACCAGAAACCTCGACGATTCCGTTCATCGTGCCGAGCAGCGCGACGGCGATGCTGGACATGCGGATGGTTGTTGAGGCGTCGCCGCAGGAGATTATCTCCCGACTGCGGCGGCATCTCGACGACCGAGGATTCTCCGACATCGAGATTGAGGTTTACGCCGCTTTCGCCCACAACCAGACACCGTCGTCAGATCCGGGCGTCCAGGCCATTGTAAAGACGCTTCAGGACTGGAATGTCGAACCCCACCTCTGGCCGATCCAGGCTGGCGGTGGTCCGTGGACAGTTGTGCCGAACGCGTTCGCCATTCCCTGCATCCGTGGAGGAGCGATCGGGGGCGGCGGGGGCGGCGCAACGAATGAGTATCTCGTCATCGACGGCGACGGCCTAGTCGCAGGTCTGGCTGATACCGAGAAATTTCATGTCGACGCGCTCTTCGCCTATGCACGTTCTGCAGGCTACCGTGACTGACGTGAAACGTTCAAGCAACCAACGAGCCGCTACGAGGAAGAATCGATGCTTCGACATCCGTTACCACTTCTAACCCGTGAGGTCCCGCCGATCCAGTTGGACCGCTCCGGCACTGTCCTGCTGCTGCAGGACCTTCACGCCGCCGCAGCCGATCCGGATAATGGCTGGTTGGCTCGTCGTGCTCACGCAAAAGTACTCGACCGAGAGTTCGACGAGTATTTCGATACCCTCCGATTGATCGCACCGAACATCGGACGATTGACGGCGACCTGCAGGCAGCTTCAGATTCCGGTCGTCTTCAGTTGCATCGGGAAGATAGCGAACGAGGCGAACGCGGCGTTTCAGAACGCGACCGGCTGGACGTGGGACCTCGCTGGGCCGGACGGCGGCTTCGACGATCGATGGAAACCAGAAAGCGACGAGCCAGTATTCACGAAACCCGGTTGGGGCGCGCTGGCAAACTCAGCGTTCAAGGAATACCTCGTCGGAAGAGGAACGCATAGCGCCATCATCGCTGGTGCGTTCCTCGATTTCGGGATTCGCCAGACCGCCTATGAACTCGCTGACCTCGGCATCGGCTGCCTTGTCATCTCCGACGCCGTCGCTGGAGTCACGACCGCCGGTGAAGGCCAGACCATCGGCAATCTCGCCCATGGCATGACGAAGGTTCGTTCGACCGCCGAACTGCTTGATCTGATTGCTGAACTGGACCAACGTGAATCCGTGATCGTCTAGCAGGCAAAGGACACGCAGCAGATGGCAAATATCGTCCGCACCGTTCTTGGAAACGTGTCAGCCGACCAGTTGGGAATCTGCCTTCCCCACGAGCACATCTGGTGTAATCAGGCGCTCGCTCCACGAACGGAACTTTTCGGCCTGACCCGATCCAGAAGCACGTGGATGCGCCTCGACGACGAACAACTCATGCTTGATGAACTACGAGCATTCAAGGTATCTGGCGGAGGAGCGATCGCCGAGGTGACCTGCGACGGCTGGGGGCGAGATCTGGACGTACTCGCGAGACTCTCGGAAGCATCGGAAGTTCACATCATCGCGACCGCCGGGTTCTACATCGAACCATGCATGCCGCCACACGTCGCCGAATGGTCGATCAATCAACTGGCTGACCACCTGACGCGGGAGATCGAAGTTGGGATCGGTGCCGACCACCGGCAATGTGGCGTGTTGAAGTCAGCCGTCCATCGTGCGCGCGTTGAGGGCCTCGAACTCAAGGGACTCAAGGCGGTCGCTATCGCACAACAGCGAACGGGTGTCGCGATCACGACACACACGACCGGGGCAAGGCGTCAGGAGATTCCCGGTGGCACGATCGGCGTGCAGCAACTGGCAATCCTCAAGGATGTCGGAGTAGATCCGCACCGGCTGATCATCGGTCACGTCGACGAACGACCAGATATCGACGTCCTATCTCAACTGGCGTCAGAAGGCTGCTTTATTCAGTTCGATGTGATCGGAAAAGAGCATTGGCTACTCGACCAGACACGAGCTGAACTCGTCCACGCGATGATCGATCGCGGCTACCTCCGCCACCTGCTGCTGTCCCACGACCGGAATCGCGACCACGAGATGCGCTACGGAGGCGGAACTGGCTACTGTCACATCTTTGACCAGTTTCTGCCGAATCTGCGTAGCCTCGGCATCACCGATGAACAGATCCGCGTCATGATGATCGAGAACCCTGCTCACGCGTTCGCGATTTCTTAACCGCCCATGCAGTCGCAGCTTCCGGTTCGGACCGTCTCGTCAACGCAGCACAGTGTGTCAGTGCGACTCAATCTTAGCGTTCGTGTCGCAGCGCATTCGCGATTCGCCGTAGCGCAACGAGTGAATATCCTGCTGCTTTGGGCGAAACCGCCGCTGAAACCAGTTCGATCACAGCGTAGCGCATTCCGGCGTTACCGAAATCTCGCAGGCGATCGGTGACCCGTTCCGGCGTACCCCAGATCAATGCATCGGCGGCGATGTCGATTGGGACTGCTGCCAACGCATCGTCGATTTCCTGCCGTGAGTAATTGGAAGGGACGTAGTCGAGGAGACCTCGGAAATGGTCACCAAACGGATGCGTCAATCCAAATTGCCTCCAGATCGTCGCGGGAGCAAGAACGGCAACCAATCGCATCGGCTTGCTGTCGAGCATCCTTCGAGCTTCGTCCATCGTCGGCGCGACTACGACGTGTGGCTGGAACGCCGGGACGATTCGTTCCGGATCGCGCCCGGCTTCGCGCGCTGAAGCATGAACCGCCGCCAGCCCATCAGCGTAATCTTCAGGCGTCGCAATGACTGTCGGGTACCATCCGTCGCCATACTGTCCGGTGAGCCGGAGCATTTTCGGACCATGGGCGGCAACCCAGATACGCGGTGTTCGCCGCGACGGTATCCGAAGATCCATGAACGCGTGATCGAGATTGAAGTGTTTGCCTTCAAAGTGCATCGGACGTTGACCGTCAAAACACAGGCGAAGGATCTGAAGTGCTTCTTCCAACCGCCCGACCGGCTGATCGAACGGCAAGCCATAGGGAAGGATGTTCTCTGCTTCGCCACTACCGATACCTAGAATCGGTGCCTTTTTTGAAACATGGGCGAGCGTCAGCATCGCCTGTGCGAGCAGAATCGGATGTCTGCGCGTTGGCTCGGTGACTGCCACGCCCAGTCTCAACCGGCCAGCATGGGCGGCCAGATAGCCGAGGATCGTCTGAAAGTCGTACATCTCGTGAGGGGATTCGCTGTCGCGGGCAAGCCAGCTGAAATCCGTATCCCAGAGCGATTCCGGAAACAAATCCTGAAAGTGATCCCAGACGGTGAATGAATCGAGTCGCAACAATCTCGCGGCGTACACCATCGCGCGCATTGCGTACAGCGGCGGCTTCGGTGGGGCATGTAGTCCCACCGTGATGCTGGTTCTGGTCTGCGTGGCGGGTTTCGTTCGATGCCGACCGGACATCTACGACATCGGAACCTGAGGAATGATCTTTCCGTCGAGGCGTTCGAAGATTTCCGGCAGCGAATGTCCGGTCAACGTCATCCCGTGGTTCTTGAGCCCGACTACCGCGCGCGATGGGTCTGGAGCGCGCCGGATCAGGTCGGACACAGCAACCGCCAGTTCACGAGTGCCGCACGGGTAATTGATATGAGTCGATTCGATCCCGTCCATCCAGGCGTGGATATGCATGATCGCGCCGACCGACGGGTGCTCCCGGTAGATCATGAAGTGCTCGATAGCGTCGACCGATACTCGCCGAGGCTGGATGTGCGGCGGCACACTGATGACCATCGCGTTCCGCTCACGAACGTACCCACTCACGAGCAGGATATCTCGCCCGACTTCACGCAGATTCGTCTTGTCCACGCCACTCGCGCTCATCCAGAATCGTTCGTCATCGAAGCGTGCCGACAGGTTGCCGTATGACAGGCCACCAATTCCGAAGAGCCGCATCACGTGCTTCAGATCACGCTCGGACAGAATCTCCTGAATCGGCCACGGGGTCGGCAAGAGTGCCAGTTCGCCCAATTTCTGACCAGCCCAGGTGATTTGGCGAGTTGTTTCGTCACCATCCCAGAGCGACGCTGGCAAATCAGGGATGTACTCGTTGTTAATGACGAGTTGTGACGTCGCCAGCGGTGCCAGTCGCTCATACACCTCGTGAAAGAAGGCATCCTCCGGTTGTCCGTCATGCAACTCGACGATGTAGTGCCCTTGCTCCATCGTCAGGAAGTGAGCGATGAGTCGCCCTTGGACAGGCACAAGATAGATACCCAGGTTTGACAGCGCTCGTACGAGAACCGGATACCCTGCCCTGACGATATTCTCAGGGTCAGTCGTGTCCTGGACAATCGTGACGACGAACGTACCCTGTGATTTGCGCCGGAATGGCTGAGGATCATGGAGATCGGTGAAATTGACCACCAGCCTGATATCGTCGTCAACTTCAGGGCGATATGTGTGCCCCTGGCGATGCATTTCCCGTTGCAGCCCATGCCAGAACCAGTCCTGCAGTTCGCTGGACGGACTGCCGTTAAGGGTGAAGGGCATCTCATCAACGTGCTCAGGCACTCCGTTGGCAGTCACAGCCGTGCCAACCTGTCCCTGCGGTGTGGAAACCATGATGAACCCCCAACAACCTCAATGTCGACAAATAGGCGTTCTTGCTCCGCACGGTAACGACGGATAGCGATGAACGACCTGGCCACATATGTGGCAGGTAAACGCTCTGTCGTTCGCACTTCGGTCGAGCATGCAACAACTATGGCCTATCTGGTGCTCTCTGTGCAACCACCAGCCGCGGCAAGTGCTTCGCGTTTGCCGACGACGCGGAACGATCGAGGCACAACTCCGATCGTCAACGGCGTCAATCCAAGTTGTTCGCCATCGAGTTCTACGCGCATTCCGGCGGCGCAACGGACCGTGGCATGCGCCCCTTTTAGATGGATGACACCGGGTTGGCCAACGTGACGCCCCCGGTAGACACGAGGCAACAACGATGTCAGCAACCTCCGTTTTCCGACGTCCTCGAGAACAAATATGTCGAGCAGTCCATCACACAGCGATGCGTTTGGAGCGACGTTCATCCCTCCTGCGAAATAGCGTGCATTGGCAAAGACGATCATTCCTGCACGCCCGCGATGAAGGAGCGTACCGTCAACATCGACCTCGACATCCCACGGCGCGAACGACACGATTGAACGCACTGCGCCCGTCAAATACGAGACGAATCCGCCGAGCGCCTTCGAAGACCGGTTGATCTGTGCAGCGGTGTCGGCTCCGATTCCTGCGTCCGCGACGTTTGCGAAGTACCTGCACATCGTTTCCCCGGTTACCTCATCCTGAAACGACGCCTTGCCTACATCAATCAGCGCAGTCGAATCGTCCGCAACGGCTTGAAGCATCGATCGGATATCACGCGTTCCAAGTGTTCGCCCGAGGTCTTTCCCGGTCCCACAAGGAATCAGCGCAAGACGAGTGTCTGGATTAACCGGCTGATCTGCGTCGATCAGGCCGTTGATAATTTCATTGGCGGTGCCATCGCCACCAACACAGACGATCGTCCGTGCGCCTTCGACTGCCAGTTGCCGTGCGGACGTCGTCGCATCGCCGGGGCCAGTCGTGAAGGAGGGTTTAACATCGTATCCGTGCCGCGCGATCTCGGCCGCGTACGTCGGCCAACGTCGTCCGGCGCGCCCACCTCCGGCAGCAGGGTTAACGATGACGTGAAGCGTGGTCGTCGGGGCAGGCTGGCTCAGTTCGCGCTCCGCTTGTCGTTCGTCGATGACCACCGGTTTGCTCCCAGCATCGTCAGACGTCTGTCATTCGTAGTCGATGCGCGAGTATACCCTTCCATCGCCTGTCGGTTGCTCGCACCCGACGGCTCGAAACTATTCGGTCTTCGATGTCGGCGTATCAATCACGTCAGTCACGGAGTGCGCGATACACCGATGCGGTTGCTTCGGCAGAGCGGTCCCACGAAAAGAACCTCGCCTTCGTGGTACCCGCCGTTGATAGTTCCTCCCAGAGGATACGATCTGTCGTGATCTGTGCGATAGCAGACGACCACGCCTCTGCAGTCGCCTGCTCCACTGTCAACGCCGCGTCACCGGTCACCTCAGGCAGGGCTCCACCACCCGACGAGACCACCGGTGTTCCAACGGCCATTGCCTCAAGCGCCGGCAGACCGAATCCCTCAGCCCTCGACGGTACGACAACGGCAATCGCTTGTTGATATAGCCGTTTGAGTGTCGCGTCCGTTGCGTCGGCAATCCAGTTGACGCCATCGGTCGAGCGAAGGCGTCGCTCCAGCGACTGGCTATTCCATCCGACTCGGCCAGCGATCACCAATCGCGGCAGAACATCACCCTGAGCCATGGCATCGAGGAGAAGATCGTACCGCTTCCGAGGCTCGACCGTTCCAACCGCGAGGATGTAGTCGCCGCGCTCAATGCGGGGAATCGGCGCAACGTCGTGAAGGTTGAGCGACACGCCATGGGGAATGACATGAATCGACGATCGATCGACTCCATAGATTCCCGCCAGTTCGTCCGCCGTCCAGACGGATGGAGTTATCCAGGCTGCAGTGCGGTTCCGTGACGTACCCAGCTGGCGGTAATAGGCCAGTGCGTCTGGTTCCAGATCGTCCGGCCAGTGAACGAACGCCAGATCGTGCACGGTCGCGACGGCAGCAATGCCCGGCAGTCTTGGAGCGATGAAATCCATCGCGTGATACACCGAGGGCCAATAGCGCCCGAGTGCGAGTTCCACCGGCACGGACGACGTTTCCTGCCGGTGGTGCGGCGGCGTTCGCAGCCGCAGGTCTGATCGATCAGCCTCGGGATCGCGGCTTGAGCGAAGTGCGCGTGGTTCCAATCCCGGAATACGTGTTAGCGCAGCGTGCAGTTCGCGTCCGTAGCGAGCGATTCCGCCGCCGGTGTACCCGGAGATCCGCAGATCGAGCGCGACCTTGAGCGGCCTACTTGAGCGCGAGGACAAGATCACGCGAACCCATTCGCAGGAAGTGGAAGGCTTCAGCGTACTCATAGCCGGAGCCACCGGCTGCCGCTTGCGACATTCCACGCATCATCATGTCGAGTCGCTCCGGATCTGCGACCTGACTGGTGTGACAGCGCATTGCGGCGACTTTTCGATCGATTGTCGCCGAGATGTCGACTTGATAATTTGGCTCCACCGCCGAAACGAGGTAGATATCGGTGACGGCGTGCGCTTCGATTCCTTCGTCACGCATCTCAGGAAACGACCTGGGGCTACCGGCGAGCGGGAACAACGCCGCCAATGCAGCCTCGCCACTCGTCCAATGATCCGGATGCTGGACATACCCAGGCATCAACCTCCGTTGTGGGTCGAAAAGCAGCGCCGCCTGAGGTTTCCGCAACCGAATCTCTCGCACGAGCTGACGCCGTAGTTCGAGCGTGTGCATCAGTTCTCCGTCGTGATACCCCAGAAACGTGATGTCATCGACCCCAAGCTCTGCTCCAGCGGCACGCTGTTCTACCTGACGACGCTCAACGAGAGCAGCTTCCGATATCGGGTTCGCATCGCCACGCAACCCCATATCGCCCGCTCGACCGTCCGTCATGATCACGTAGGACACACGACATCCGGAGTCCGTCCAGCGCGCAATCGTTCCCCCAGCGACGAACTCCGGATCATCCGGATGCGCGAACAACGCGATTGCACTCTCAGGAATTCCAATTGGTTGTTCTTCTGCCACAAACTCACCTTTCAGCAGGACCGGCTCGAACGACGATTCGATTGATGCCTTCGGGCATCATCCCACGCACTGGCAATACCACCCGCGCCGGAGCGATACCCAGGTCCGGGTGCTGCCGAAGCGGATTGTCACGAATCGTAAACGGAAAAGGGGTAGGCATTCGATTGATGCAGCGCGACGATTTCGTCGCGAGCGGCCAGAATCGTCGCATACAGCGGTGGGTCGGTCGCTGCGAGCCCGGCGTCTTCCAGTTCGTCTTCGTCAAGAATGAACAGTTGACCGTCCGGCATGACAATGACATCGACCCACAGGTCATGCCAGCGGAGTTCCTCACCGTCGACAATCGTTGGGTACGTCACGTTGCAATACCAGCCGACGAGCCCTTGAGATGGCCGAATCACAGCAAACAGGTTGTACCAGCAGTCAAGGGAAAAGAACTCGTCGAGACGATCGCCCGGTTCAAAGGTGAAGTGGCCGATGTCGACCGTTTTGTAGACCCAGTCCGCTTGAACGGCGATCCATCCATCTGGA
>JBGSWU010000475.1:0-4284 GCA_041751795.1 Thermomicrobiales bacterium | reverse complement strand
CGAACTCCTTGTCCTGTATCGCGGTCACTGTGCGTATGTGATCCTTAATCTATACCCGTACAACTCGGGGCATGCGATGGTCGTGCCCAACGATCATGTCGCTGATTTGGATGACCTTGATCCGGAAGCTCGCACAGAAATCTTCGAACTTGCTAACTACATCGTCGTCGCTGCCCGGCGTGTGTTTGGATGCGACGGTTTCAATCTCGGACTCAACATCGGTGCTGTCGCTGGCGCCGGGGTTGCACAGCACTTGCACCTGCATGCGGTTCCTCGCTGGTCAGGTGACGCCAACTTCATGCCGATCCTCGCAAACACGATGGTGATGCCGGAACTTCTTCCGATCACCTACGCTCGACTACGAGCTGAACTTGAAGGATTGATCGCATTTCGCGAGCGAGACGCCATCTCGGAAGCTGGAGCTGTGCTGGTTGATGCGGAAACCGGAGAGGTCGCGCTGCAACGCCTTCCGAATGGACAATTCAGCTTGCCGAGCGCGCGAGTCGAAGAGGAAACGTCGTTCGCCGCGACAGTGCTGAAAGCGATCCACGATCGGACGGGCGTCGAAGCTTACATCGCTGGCTGGGGTGGCTCGACAGAAACCGAACGGAATCCTGCCGATGGCGGCGAATGCGGCATATACTGCGCGTTTTTCGTCGCGATTGGGAGCGTTCTGCCGGAGTCCGGATCCATTGCTAAGCAACGAGCAGACGTGCGTTTCGTTTCCGTATCAGATGCCATGTCGAAGCTCACCAATCCACTTCTTCAAGAAATCATTTCACGAGCGACCCCGCTCATCTCATCTCTGATTGGGAAAGAAGAGTGATGGGACAGGCCCGCCGACTGTTGCCTGCCTTCCTGCTACTCAGCATGACGTTGACGATCGCGAGCGATGGTCAACGCGTCAGAGCAGCTACGCCAGGTATCTACGTTGCCCTGGGCGATTCAATTGCGGTTGGGATTGGTTCAAGCCTTCCGCGATCGCGCGGGAACGCCGCACTCGTGGCGGAGTGGCTTGCTACACTAACCGGCGAAACTGTCCCCTTCGCCAATCTGGCTGTGCCGGGAGAAACCGCGACAACGTTCGTTGAGACGGGCCAATTGCAAGCGTTCCGGGATACCGTCTCCCGATCGAACGAGGCCGGTATCCCGGTCGCCGCTGTCTCCGTTTCCCTGGGTGGCAACGAGCTACTCAGCCTTGATTCGACCGGATTAATCGATAGACAAAGCGCACTCGATGAGTTCAACCAACGCTATGGCGAAGCGCTCCGCGCCATTCGAGCCGAAATTGGCACGGAGACACCGCTCGTTGTCACGACGTATTATGACTTGACGGGTGGCGACACTGGAGTTCGCTACTCAGACGCGTGGTGGATCGAACAGTTCAACGCCGTTATTCGGCGAATCGCAGCTGAGCAGAACGCTCGCATCGCCGACGTGGCGAATGCGTTTCAGGGTTGGATCGATGAATACACGCTGTACCCGTACGATGTACACCCATCAAACGCAGGACACTTGACGATCGCGCAGTCAATCTGGGAAGCCATGAGGTTCGACGTTGAGGCTCCGACGCTCACGATAATGACTGACGATGACCTCACCCGGGACACGCCTACGATACGCTTCGCAGTCCAAGATAATGTAAGCGTTCGAATAGTTGCCGTAATTAGCAACGAAGTCCCATTGCGTGGACCATTCGTTACGAACGACAATGAGTACAGCGTCTTGCTCGATGTTGGAGCGTACAACGGCACAGACATCGAGTTGACGATCGAAATCGGTGACGATGCCGGTAACCTGTTGCGGGAACTGGTCGTGTTCCAGGTGAACGTTACCCGAGGAAACGAGAGCGAATAGATGAGCTCACTACGAGGTGCCCCGTTGCGCGTTGACCCTCCGAGACTGGAAGGTTTCGACGACGAGATTGACCTTCAGGGTCGCCTCGGCGCTTTTTCGATCTCGGATATTTTCCAGATGTTCACCTATACGGAGAAGACCGGAACGCTCGCGATGATCCAGGGCTGGAACACCCGGACCATTACTTTTGAACGAGGTCGAATCTCGTACGTCGCCGCCGGGAGCCGATTGCCTACGATCGCAGAGTTGCTCATCCGCAACGGACGGGTTCGACGCGACGTCGTCGATCAGAACGCACGCGGGTTATCCGACGCTGAACTCGTTGGAGCGTTGCTCAAGCAACGAGTTATCACGACAAGTGACATCCAGCGGTGCCAGGATCAACTACTTGAGGCGTCGATATATACACTGTTTCTCTGGCGCAATTGCTACTTCACATTCCGCGCGAACGAGTTAGTGAAAGAGGGTGGCGTCGCCGTTTCGGTTGACAGCACCCATCTCATCATCGAGGGAACCCGCCGAGTCGACGAATGGATCGAGATCAGTCCTGTCGTTCCGTCGGTGTTCATGATATTCAGACGAACCGCTCGCCAGCCGGCGTCACGACCGAGCCGAGAACTCTATGACGTGTTCAGTCGAATCGACGGACACCAGGATGTTGTCGCGATTGCACGAGCCACGAAACAAACGCAGTTCGAAACAGCGCGAAAACTGTACGAACTGGTCCGAAGTGGTCACATTGAAGCAATTCCGCCCAACCGCGAGAAAGTCATCGAACTGTTCAATCTCGCGGTCGAGTCAATCTATTTGAAATTGATCATGTTCGATTACGCTCGCGCAGCGCTCGAGTTTGAAAATCAGTTCAACCGCTTCGCGATCGACAACAAACTCAAGGTGCGAATGTCCGCAGGCAAGATCCTGATGAGCGACACGACAACCCCGGTAACTGGCACCGAACTGGTCGACCTGTACCGGTTGTTCGTCGGCATCCAGAACAACAAGTTCTCGAAAATGTTCGATCCCGTCATCGCAAATGGTCTGATGGAGGGATTGTACCGACACACGGACCCGGAAATGCAGGCGATGATGCGAATGTACGAATTCGTCGAAATCGAGGGCCTGCTGATGCTAGATCTATTCGGCAACGCGGAAGACGCTGGTGTAGAAAATTCTGCCGAAAGACCTGCCTCGTAAGCAATCTTCAGATTGGCGCGATGCCACGTTCGGCTCCGACGCGGTGGTCCGGTTCATGCATGACCGCCAAAGCCGCAATTGGGCATTCAAAGCACCGCAACTGACGGCAGCCGTTGCGACCGATTTCGTGAAGTCCCTGGCTTTCAATGGCGGACGTGATTCTGAACTTTTGGTCGCCAGCGATCTGCGTCAGCGTCGACTTCGAGATCGAATCGTCTGCCGCTCCGGGCAACGATTCCCAGAGCGTCCCGACGTGTTCCGCCAGTGCGTGATCATTTGTGACATCTGCATACGCAGCCAGGAAGGGCGCCAGTACGTTGACAGCGATCTGATCTGATCGAGTCCTTCCGATCGACGGCTGCACCGATGCGAGCCATTCTCGCCAAGATGCTCCCGAGCCGAGGGGCAAAGCGAGAAACGTCGAAAGTAATCCCTGTTCTACTGACCCCTCGATCAACTGGCCGAGCGAGACCAGTCGGCGAACGGGGTGATTCATCGGACGAACTCGATTGAGCGTCCAAATGCTGACGCGGAGAGCCTCGACTCGATATTGGTGCGCCAACTCGGTGAAGCTTTGCTCGATCGCGAGAGTCTCCGAGAGACTGAGTTCCGCTAGCCCCGCGTGTGCCGGAGAGATCGGAAGGAACCCCGAGGATCCGAGTAGGAGCGCCGTCGCTCCGGCGGGATGCTTCCTCGCCGCAAATTCGAGAACGGCCAGAGGGATTGACGACCCCACCATCGCCATGCCTTCACGGTTGTTCATCAGCCCTATCGCATCAAGCAGTCCCCGGTAGAGGACCTCACCGGCAGGAAGAAACTCCAGTGCCTGGGCGAAGCGAAGGCGCTTTGCCGTAAGTCGAAGCCACCCGCTCCGCCGAAGCACGTCGCGAAGAACATCTGGTTGTCCCCCAGCAAGCGTCGGAAGGCAGGTTCGCGAACCCAGCGATCCGAGCGACGCCGCGAATACGTGTTGTGCCAATCGAGCGAGCGGCGCGTTCAGAAAGTCCGTTAGGCGAACCGTCGGGACCGGCCTGCTGTTGGGTCCGGAAACATCGACGGGCGAATCATGATCGGCAATGACGTGGAGGACGACGTCATCGTAGGCTGGGTCGAGGTGGTGACCGTGATGTCGCCAATCGGACGATCTAAGGTGGAGTTCCACCGATCCCCGGACGAGACGGTTGTCAATTTCGACCATTGCATCACGAAAATCAGGTCCGTCCTGATGGGTCC
>JBGSWU010000474.1:0-4223 GCA_041751795.1 Thermomicrobiales bacterium | reverse complement strand
TCGAGGGCGATGCTGTTCGATCGACACGGACATCCCAAAACGATCGCAAATATCGAGTTCCAGCAACACTTCCCGAAACCGGGATGGGTCGAACATGATCCTGCCGACATCCTCGACTCCCAGCTGACATCCGCACGCAGGGTGCTCGATTCTCTTGACGCTTCAACTGACTCCGTGATGGCAATTGGCATCGCTAATCAGCGTGAAACGACGATTCTATGGGACCGCAGCGATGGTCGGCCGGTCAGCAATGCGATTGTCTGGCAGGATCGCCGTTCGACTCGCATTTGTGAGGACCTGACCAACGCCGGCTGGGAACAAGACATCCGATCACGAACCGGCCTTGTCATCGATCCGTACTTTTCTGCCACGAAGATTCGCTGGTTACTCAACACGATCCCAGGCCTCCAGGAACGCGCCGAACGGGGCGAAATTGCGTTCGGCACCGTGGATAGCTTCCTCATCCATCACCTGACTGGAGGTCGCCAGCACGTCACCGATGTCAGCAATGCGTCGCGGACGATGTTTTTCAACATTAACAACCTCGACTGGGATGACGATATTCTTCGAGAATTGAACATCCCCAGGTCGATCCTGCCTGAGATCTGCCCGTCGAGCGGCGTCATCGGAATGACCGATCGATCAGTACTGGGTCATTCGATTCCAATCGCAGGAGTCGCAGGCGATCAACAGGCTGCAACGTTCGGCCAGGCATGCTTTCGAGCCGGCATGTCGAAACAAACCTACGGTACGGGCAGCTTCATGCTAATGAATACCGGAAACGTTCCCGTCCGCTCAACCCACGGTCTGCTCACGACTGTGGCGTGGAAGATCGGCAACCAAACAACGTACTCTCTCGAAGGTTCGTCATTCATCGCAGGTGCGGCTGTCCAATGGCTACGAGACATGCTGGGGATCATCGCGACCGCCGACGAAACGGCTGAAATTGCCGCCTCGGTGCCATCAACGGGCGGCGTGTACTTCGTTCCTGCGTTCGCAGGTCTCGGCGCACCATTCTGGGATGCGAACGCACGCGGAGCCTTGCTAGGGCTCACTCGCGGGACCGGACGGGCTGAAATCGTCAGAGCCGTTCTGGAGGCAGTGGCGTTTCAAACTCGCGATCTCGCGACAGCGATGCAATCCGACTGCGGTATTGAGATCCCGATCCTTCGAGTCGATGGCGGAATGGTCGTGAACAACGTGCTGATGCAATTGCAGGCCGATACACTCGGCTGTCCGGTTGCTCGTCCTCGGGTTTCCGAAACAACGGCGTTGGGAGCGGCGTTACTGGCAGGACTTGCCGTCGGTTGCTGGAAGAATCTCGAGGAGATCGAGCAAACATGGCAACTCGATCGTCAGTTCGAACCAGCCGAGTCAGCATCAGTGCGCGACAATCGATATCGAGGCTGGCTAAAGGCCGTTGAGAGATCACGCAACTGGGTTGAAGCCGATCCATGAGCCGAGAGCGAGGTTATCTCGGCGACCTGGAATCTCACCGCTTCGATGCGATCGTAATCGGTGCTGGCATCAACGGTTCAGCGATTGCCCGCGACATGGCGATGCGTGGACTTGATGTCCTCCTAGTCGAGAAGCACGACATTGGCAGCGGCACCACCCCATGGTCGACGCGGTTGATCCACGGTGGTCTGCGTTATTTGGAACACGGGGACATTGGCCTCGTCCGAGAGTCACTTCGCGAACGCGAAACACTCCTGCGTATCGCGCCGCATCTGGTCCAACCGCTTTCATTCATGTTGCCGGTTTACGAATGGCAAAGGCGTGGACTGAACACCATCCGTGTCGGACTGACAGCGTACGACCTTCTGTCGGCAGGGTCTCAACTACCCCGGCATCGAATGCTATCCCGAGCCGACGCTCTTACCCAGGTTCCCTCGATTGCGACGGCGGACCTGAAAGGAGCGGCGATCTATCACGACGCTCAGGTCACGTTTCCGGAGCGTCTTTCCCTTGAAAACGTCATCGATGCGGCAGCCAACGGCGCGCAAATCCTTACCCATGCGTGCGTAACTCGAATCCATCACGAGGGTGGCGCTGTCACCGGTGTCGAGATTCATTCCGAACTCGACGATTGGCGGATTCGAGTCCACGCGTCACACGTCATCAATGCTGCGGGACCATGGGTCGATCGGCTCGTCGAACGTCTCAATGGACCCGCGTTGATTGGTGGGACGAAAGGGAGCCATATTGTCGTCGATCGATTTCCTGGAGCACCAAACGAAGCACTCTACTCAGAAGCCTACGATGATGGGCGACCGTTCTTTATCATCCCGTGGCAGCGCTGGTTGTTGATTGGGACGACGGACACTCAGGTGTCAGAAAGCCCTGATGCCACCCGACCGTCGCTTAATGAAATCGATTATCTGTTGCGTCAGGCGAACGTCTTAGTACCTTCCGCCTCGTTGGCGCGCGCCTCGGTTCTCCTTGCCTACGCCGGCATCAGACCATTACCAGCTACGGATACGAAAAGAAGCGGTGCGATCACACGTCGACACTCGATCAAGCATCACGTACCACACGCTGATGGGCTCTTCTCCGTCGTAGGAGGGAAACTGACAACGCACCGGAGTCTTGCCGAACACGTGACGAACATCGTTTCAAGGAGGATCGGACGCTTCGACGACTGCCGTACCGCCTCGCAACCGCTACCCGGCTTTGGATGTGTCGTTGCGGCGGCCCAAGCGCTTCTATCGGCTGGGGTTGGTGCCGCCGCCATCTCACGACTCAGTGAAGTGTATGGTGCGCGACTACGGGAACTGGCGGACACTGCGTTGAGCGATCCTCAGCTACTGGCAGCGATCGGTGGCGAACACGAGTCAATCTCAGCAGAAATCGTCTTCGGAGTCCAACAGGAACTAGCGGTCACGATAGCGGACGTGCTTTTACGCCGTACGATGCTGGGACTTCGTCCGGGGCTGGGAGTCGACCTCCTCGAACCATCGCTCGATATCGCATGCACGCACCTGCAGTGGGATGAACATCGTCGCCAGATTGAGCGGCAAACGTATCTCAAGGAGATCGAGCGTCTTCGTTTGCCCACGTAGATCCGCAAACGGGTACGGTCCAGGGTTCATCGACCAAGTACAATCCGCCCTATGAGCACTAGCCGATTGAATGACGACCGATATCAACGATTTTCCGCCTACTACGATCTGGAGTACGCTAACTACACGGCAGACCTCGAGTTCTACGAGCAATTCGCCTATCAGGCTGGTGGGCCCGTCCTCGAACTTGGCTGTGGCTCCGGTCGGGTGTTGAAGGCGCTGCAATCGACTGGTCTTGAGCTAACCGGAATCGATAATTCCGACTCGATGCTGACGATCGCCCGTTCATCACTCGCTCCATCCGTCCGTCTCGTCAACTGCGAGATGGAACACGTTGACGAATGTCCAGACCTTCGGGCGAAACACTACTGGATGGCGTTCTCCGCAATTAACACGTTCCTACATCTTCCAGACAGCGCGGCACAACTACGTACATTGAATGCGCTTCGCCATGTCGTTGTTCAGGGTGGCCTGCTCCTGCTTGACCTTCTCGTACCGGATCCACACTATCTGGCAGGGCTGGACGGACGCCTCGTCCACGAACTGTCGGCGACGCTGCCGAACGGCGATCACGTCGACAAGTGGGCAGCACGGACCCATGATCTCGCTACACAGGCAATCGATACGACGGTGTTCATTGACACCACCGACGCAACGTCAGGAGTCGTCACTCGCGTCAGCGATCAATACCTGACCCGGTATGTCCATGTGTTCGAACTGGAGCACCTTCTCGAACGGGCAGGTTGGCGGATGATTTCGTTGTATGGTTCGTATGATCTATCACCATACTCGTCGGACAGCGAGCGGATGATCGCGCTCGCAACCTGGGGGAGCATGGATCAGAAATGAGGGAACCAACCATTGATATCTAAGCAACGGATTTCAGGCGTCGAAATCAAGAGACTGACGACCCATGCTGACGAGCGAGGTTCGCTGACCGAACTGCTGCGTCGAGACGATGAGATTTTCGAAGGTTTCGGGCAATGCTACGTGTCGGTCTCATACCCCGGTGTCATCCGCGCGTGGCACTACCATCAGAAACAAACTGATTACTTCACCTGCATCAGCGGAATGATCAAAGTGCCGCTGTATGACATGCGTGAAGACTCTCCGACATACGGTCTCGTCAACGAGTTCTTTATGGGTGAAGACAACCGGATC
>JBGSWU010000473.1:0-22432 GCA_041751795.1 Thermomicrobiales bacterium | reverse complement strand
GGCGGAAGGTGTCGGCAAGATCATTGTCCTCGCAGATGAAATCGACAAGTATCCAAAGGGAACGGCCTGGCCTGAAGGCGTCAATCCCTGGCCGCGCGAGAAACTCGATGAAGCGCAGCTCATCCTGCGGGAATCTCCAGGTGTGACCGCTCTTGTCTACGACCAGCAGTGCGCGACGGAAGCTAGACGAATGCGGAAACGTGGGCTACAACCCGATCGTTTACAGCGCGTCGTCATCAATGAGCTTGTTTGCGAAGGTTGTGGCGACTGCGGACGCGTGTCTAACTGCCTTTCGGTTCAGCCGGTCGACACCGAGTTCGGACGGAAGACACGCATCCACCAATCGTCCTGCAATCATGATTATTCTTGCCTGGAGGGTGACTGCCCGTCGTTTATCACGATCATTCCAACACCGATTGATGACGCTCCCAAGTTGCCCGTTACCCAGCCACCGACCGATATTCCGACGCCGACGATTCCCGAGATCGGGGACGGCTATGGAATCTACATGATGGGAATCGGTGGGACGGGTGTCGTTACTGTCAATCAGGTCCTTGCGACCGCTGCGACGCTCGAAGGGCGTTGGGTGGCAGGGCTCGACCAACTCGGGTTGAGCCAGAAGGCGGGTCCCGTCGTGTCGCACTTGCGACTCCTGACGTCCCAGGCCGACGTTGCCAATCGTGTGACAACGGCGACGGCAGACACCTATCTGGCGTTCGATGCGTTGATCGCTACCGAAGCAAATCATCTTGCGGTCACATCACCTGATAAGACGATCGCAGTCGTTTCAACCGGGGCCGTTCCGACAGGCGAGATGATCCGCGATCACGATCTACTCTTTCCAGGCGTCAACGCCATCCGTGGTCGGATTGACATCGCGACTCGCGCGGAACGTAACGCATATGTGGACGCACTCGGAATCGCCGAAGGGCTACTCCGAAATCACATGGTGGCGAATGTCGTTGCGGTTGGCGCGGCGTATCAGGCTGGCGCGCTTCCACTCAGCGCTGAGTCGATCGAACATGCCATCGAACTGAACGGAACAGCTGTTGCGCTCAACATCGCCGCGTTCCGCTGGGGACGCGTGGCAGTAGCCGATCCTGGGGCCGTGGAACGGGCGCTGGCACGTCGCGACGTGCGGCAACTGTCGGATCGGCAGAACACCACCGTCGTCAGTGACAACGATCCTCGAGTCGATGGGTTGATGGCGAGGGTGAATCTCGCGCCTGAGGTAGCGCGGCTGACACGAATTCGAGCGAACGAACTCCTGGCGTTTCAGGATTTCGGGCTTGCTCGCCGGTACGTTGCGTTCGTTGGACGCGTCGCTGCTCGGGAAGCAGCCACCGTTCCCGGACGGAGCGAGTTGTCCGAAGCAGTCGCTCGATACCTGTACAAGCTCATGGCGTACAAGGATGAGTATGAGGTGGCGCGCCTGCACATCGATCCGCGATTCGAACAGGCGATTGCCAATCAGTTCCCTGAGGGTGGCAAGGTAAGCTATCGACTCCACCCACCGATGCTGCGTTCACTCGGGATGGAAAAAAAGCTCGAACTCGGCGAGTGGTTTAAACCAGCGTTCAAGACCCTCTACGCCATGCGCCATCTTCGAGGAACTCCACTGGATCCGTTTGGCTACGCGGAACTCCGTCGTGTCGAGCGTGAACTGGTGGCCGACTATGCCGCGCGAATTCGTTCCATCACTGAAGCCCTCAGCCCCGAGTCGTACAATCGAGCCGTCAGACTCGCCGAGCTACCGGACATGATTCGCGGCTACGAAGGCATCAAGCTCGCGAACATCGAGCGATATCGAGACGCGATCACTGCGATCGAGAAGGAGACTTCCTCGTCGGTGGCGGTTGCTGCCGACTGACCGCAACGTCGATCGTCAGCTGACGCCTCCGGATTCGCGGAGGCGCCGCCTTTCGTCGAGACTGAAACCAGCTTCGGTGAGGATCGCGTCTGCATCCCCGCCTGAAGGTGAAGGCGACCGCGTCGTTCGTTCTGTTACCCGCGACATCAGCGGCAGGGAGCGAATATGAACCGGATCAGGGTCTCCAGTACCGAACGTCCCTCGGTGGTTCAGTTGTGGGTCGTTGAAGATATCGTCCATGTCGTGCACGCCGGTCAGACAAACCCCAGCAGGTTCGAGGTGTTCTCGCCAGTAGTCGAGTGGCTTGCCTGCGAAAATGCTTGCCATCTCGTCTGAAATCGCCGGCCATTCGGCCTCGTCGTACTGATGCTCAATCCACTCCGGATGATCGAGTTGGTTGCACAGTTTAGCGTACAGCCACGGTTCAATCGCTCCAACGGCGACAAACCGTTCGTCGACGGTTGCATATACGCGATACCACGGGGCACCACCTGATAGCACAGACGTGCCGCGTCCTGCGGTCCATCCAGCCAGCGCCAGCGCGATCATTGGCGACAACAAGCCGACGACGCCCTCCTGCAACGACACGTCGATGTACTGACCGAGTCCCGATCGTTCGCGCTCCAGCAGGGCACTCAGAATCGCAACTGCTGCAGGCAGTGCGCCACCGGCCAGATCGGCCACCAGCGTTCCAGGAAGTGCCGGGTCTCCACCCGCGTGCCCCGTCAGCGACAGCAACCCTCCGAGCGCCACGTAGTTGATGTCGTGTCCCTGCCAGCCCCGATACGGGCCAGATTGCCCGTAGCCGCTGATCGAGCAGTAAACGAGACGAGGATGTCGTTTTTTCAGTTCGAGGTGTCCAAGGCCGAGCCTCTCCGCGACACCAGGTCGGAAACTTTCAATGAACACATCACTCGCGCTCGCCAAACGTTCGGCAACGAGGAGTCCATCCGGATGCTTTAGATCGAGCGCGATCCGACGGGCGTTCCGGCGCATGTATTCCAGCGGCTTGGTGACGTCGCTATTGGTCGTTCGTGAAGCATCTGATTCACGACGTGCCGAACGTCTGCTCCCGTCATCGATGACCACAATCTCAGCACCGAGATCACCGAGCAGCATGCTGCAATACGGCCCTGGACCATAGCGAGAAAGGTCGAGCACGCGATAACCAGCAAGCGGGAGACCAAATGACGTGCCTGACATCGTTGTTGCCGCCAACCTTCTTGACCCCATCCATATTCCGAGAGTTGGGGATCTGATTCCGGTAATCTGCATACATGATTTCGACGATCGATCGGGGTCACCCACTCGGCATGTCGTTCAGGTAGGATCCTGGCCAGTTCCGGTACCGAGTGCAAGGAGAGCAGCCAGTTCCCCGCATGGATCTTGAACGTGAATGACGTGCCGGTCTTTGACCTGCTCCGCCCATGCCGTTGCAGCAGTCATTACGATGAAGCCTGCGGATGCGGCAACTGTCCGCTTCACCATGCTTGCCGGCGATCTGTCGGCATTTGGTCAATTCGGCAGGAGCAGCGCACACCCGAAGAGCATCACTGCGGCTAGAAGCAAGGCGAGCACGCTCAGCACGCGATAATGCATAGGTTCCGAAGAGTGAGTCAAACTGAACAGATTTCGCCGCCGGACGACCCACGCCACCTTGGATTCGATCCATCCCAGCAACAGCATTGCCGCCACTGCGGTGAAGAATCGCCCGCCTTGGCTCTGAGAGGCAGCATCCATCTTGAGGATCAAGAAGATCGCGCCCAGGAAAACCACGCCCGCAACAACGACGAGCGAAACAAGAAATACCGTCTGAAGCACGTCGTCTATCCGGTCCCATGATTGCCTGGCGCGTTCGCGCTCGTTTCAATCAGGCATCATTAATACCTCCTCTGTTGACACGCTCACAGACATGGCCGGAAGCAACATCATGTGCTGTTTCATAATTCCCAATCATCGCATAGCAAACGGGCTACATCACTGCCAATAGCATGGTGTTACGGAGTGTTTGTCGTGTCGTGGATCGGCCGGAGTGAGCTGAACCGAGTTACGGCGGCGAGGGGCTAGAACCTACGCGTCCGCCACTCCGTCACTACGAAGGCGCAAGCGTTCGCCCTGTCTTGTGTCGCGATTTGTGGTGAGTGCCGAAGCCGGATGCATACCGTTCGCGATCGTGAGGGCCGGCCGCGCCTCTACTGTTCCGGCCGAACGCAGGGCCGCGAGTGCTCGCAGCGATCAGGACTTCTGGCGCCATATGAACAGCAGCTAGAGGCGTATTTGGCATCGTTCGGCGTTCCTGACGACGTCCAGCAGCAAGTAAAGAGCCAGTACCGCGAGGCCGGCGGCGGAGCGAGCAAGGAAGCAAGTCACCGCCGACAGGTCGAGTCGCGACTATCCCGGATTAAGGAATTGTATGGTTGGGGTGACCTTGACTGAAGCGAGTATCAGCGCGAGCGTGACACCCTCACCGCTGAACTCGGGACGTTGCAGAAGCCGGTCGACGAGGCCGATGCCATCAATGACGCGGCTCGATTTCTGTCCAACCTGCCGGCAGCTGGGAAGAACGCTGACCAGGAGCGGCGGAACGAACTCGCCCGGATGCTGTTTCAGCACATTGAAGTCCAACAAAATCGGGTTGCGGCGGTACTGCCACAACCCGTATTTACACCGTTCTTCCTGATCGACTTTCAGGCTCGGTATTTAAGGAGCGGAAGTGACGGGATTCGAACCCGCGATCTCAGCCTTGACAGGGCTGCATGTTAGGCCGCTACACCACACCTCCATCGCGGAGAAAACGATACCATCCGCTCGTCTGAGGTGTCAAGTTTTCATGTGCTCAGGACCCGCTGAATGTAGACGAAACCAGGGTATTGACAGCAAGTCAATTCGGTGCTACTGTACGTACACGATCCCGATGAGTTACGACGGATCGGCGCACTGAAGCCAGACGAGAGATCGCCTGGGGGAGGTTTTCCGGAAACGGATTGGCGCGACAACGCAGTACATTCGGTGCAAACCTGATGTCATCGCAGCGTCCAGCCTGTCGCAGTACCGGAACGAGATTCGCGGTATCGATTGCGAAACTCGACGCGACATTGGTTGATGTGGGGTTTCCGGCTTGCCGGTTATCGCAGATCAATACAATCGTCACGGGGGCGCCGAAACTGACCGGCTTGTCGGGATCGTGCTTTCCCCCAGGATTGCCACCCTAGACGATGTCTAATTAAAGATCCGTAAGTGTTACCACAAGGTGACATAACAGCCAGTCGCGAACCTGTGTGGGTATGCTGCAGTTTCGCGTCGGCTAGACGAGACGGACGACACGGAGCCAGTTTGCTGTGAATTGGACGACGGGTCTTCCACCTCGGAAGATGGAATAAGATCGCCCGGCCTGTATCAGGTCGGGCGTTTCAGGAGCGGGAGAAGGGACTCGAACCCTCGACATTCTGCTTGGAAGGCAGACGCTCTACCAACTGAGCTACTCCCGCGGATACAGAGTCGGGGTGAGAGGACTCGAACCTCCGACCTCAGCGTCCCAAACGCCGCGCGCTACCAACTGCGCCACACCCCGCGGAATCCGCGCTCGGAAAGTATACATGACGGCCGCTTGGGTCGTCGTACTGACGTAGACCTCACGAGGGGTTTGCCGTCGACCTTTGGACGTTGACGAATAGACCAGTGCATAGGGCCTATTACCCAGGCATCGACCGAAGTTCAATCTGAAAGTCGTGACGTTTCCGGGTGGCTGCTGGCGAGGACTGCCCGCGACATCGATTCGTCGTCGTGCATCTGCTCCGCGAGTGCCTCGGCAGACTCGAACGCCCGGTCTCCGCGAATCCAGGCAACGAATTCGATTTCGAGGCCAAGTGTGTACAAGTCGCCGTGGAAGTCCAGGATATTGACCTCGACCTGCCGATCTCCATTGTCAAAGGTCGGGCGGGAGCCGATATAGATCATTGCCGACCGAGGATCGAATGACGAGTCGGAGACGTGCGCATATCCAGCATAGATGCCATCAGCAGGAATACAGACATCGTTCGATAGCAACAGGTTTGCGGTTGGGAATCCAAGTTCGCGGCCGCGCGCTTCACCGTGTTCGACCGATCCTTTCAGGCGATACCGGCGACCGAGCGATGCCGTTGCCCGGGCGATATTGCCATGCATCAGTGCTTCGCGGATCGATGAGCTTGAAATCGTCACGTCGCCGTCCTGAAGTCGTTCGACGATGGTCGTGTCGAAGCCGTGCTTCCTGCCGAACGACTCGATGACGCTGCCATCTCCCGCTCGGCCTTTCCCAAATTGAAATCCCGATCCAACGAACACTGCCTTTGGTCCGACGGTCTGCGTCAACAATGACAGGAACTGGTCGGGCTCCAGTGAGGCGAATTCACGATCGAACGGAATAACCGCAACATCATCGATACCAGTTGCCCTGAGAAGTTCAAGCTTGCGTTGGGGAGCAGCGAGACGCTGAAACGGAACGTCTGGACGCAGGACAGTCGTTGGATGAGGCTCAAAGGTCACGACTAGCGAGCGCAGCGAACGGGACCGGGCATCGTCAATGACTCGCTGGATCAGATACTGATGTCCAAGGTGGACGCCATCGAAGTTCCCGATCGTCATCGAATGTGGAACGCGAGCGACGCGTTCCAGACTCTCGAGCGCTTTCGCTGGCACGTCCATCATCCTTCGTCCCTCTCACCCTCGCTCGGAAGTACGAGCGTTGGTTTCAACCAGCTGTTGCCTGTCCAGACACCAATTCCGAGAAAGCGCCCGTCCCTGCTGTATGCACGTGTTGAGGAGCCGGCGGCAGCGGCAGAATTGTCTATGTGAACCGGCCTGCCATGATACCACTCGTCCCGGCCCTGATCGCCGAGAAGCGTTACCGGCATGTCGTGGAGTGCTGCGTCCGGGTGCAGGGCAATTCTCGGCCAGTCATCTCGAACGTCAAGATCGGCAAGTTCATCGAGCGTCCAGGCGTCAGCGAGACAGAATCTACCACTATTCGTTCGTCTCAGCGCATGGCAGTATGCCTGCGTTTGAAGCTTTTCCCCGATGTCCCGTGCAACTGAACGAACGTACGTGCCTTTCCCGCATCGAATGTCCAGCACGAGGTGTGGCGGATCATAGCTGGCGATGTCGATCCCGTGAATGACCACTGTCCGCGTTGGAACTTCAATATGTTCTCCAGCTCTGGCCAGTTCGTAGAGTTTCCTGCCGCCGATCTTGATTGCTGAGTACACCGGCGGTACCTGATCGATCTTTCCGATGAACGAGTCGACAACGTTGGCGAGTTCACCTTCATCCGGCCAGGTATCGCGCTCGCTCGTTTTCACGACAACGCCGTCGACATCCGCTGTGTCAGTAGACGCACCTAGGACGACATGGGCTCGGTAGCCCTTCTCATTGTTCTGGACGTACTGAAGTAGTCTCGTTGCTCGTCCGACGGCAACGACGAGAATGCCTGTCGCAAATGGATCCAGCGTCCCGCCGTGGCCGACTCGTTTCATCCCGACGATTCGTCGAACGCGT
The DNA here is from genome assembly GCA_041751795.1 of Thermomicrobiales bacterium. Taxonomy (GTDB): domain Bacteria; phylum Chloroflexota; class Chloroflexia; order Thermomicrobiales; family CFX8; genus JBBECJ01. The sequence continues at coordinate 15,030 of JBGSWU010000473.1, read as the reverse complement.
CCGACGACATCGTGTGACGACATCCCAGCTTGTTTGTCGACAACCAGCATCCCGTTGAGGTCTGGGAGTTTAGACTGGCTCATCGCCGCCGTATGAAACTCCGGTGTCATCTCCGCGTGGTCCGAGGAGGCTGGCAATTTCGTTGAGGAAATGATCGCGGACGTTGTCACCCGGATCCAGTCGCGCACCAGCCGCGCGAGCATGGCCTCCGCCACCGAATAGTCCGAGGAGTTTTGAAACGTCGACGTCGTCGGCGAGCGAGCGCATACTGACTCGCCATCCCCAGGATTCCTTATACAGAAGTGCCGACGCTCGAGCGCCTATCGTTCCGGCGAGGAAGTTGACAATGCCTTCCGCCTCAGTCCGATCTGATCCAGTGCGCTCAAGCATCTCGGCGTCAATCTTCGTCCAGACCAACGCACCAGTCCATTGGGCGAGTTGAAGTGCTTCAGCCCAGAGACGGATGGTCGAATACGGCTTGAGTCGAAAGAGCGCGTCCACGATTGAATCCAGGTCAGCGCCGGCCTCGATTAACTCTGCAGCAGTCCGAAGTGACTCGGACGTCGTACTTGGTGTTCGCAGGCCGAGCGTGTCGCCGTAGATTCCAGCCAGCAGCGTTGTCGCGCATTCCTGTTCGATCTCGATGCCCAGTTCGTCAAAAAGTCTGACGATGATTTCGGACGTACTCGCGGACGCTGGAACGACGAGGTTGAGTGTTGCGAAGCGCGGATTTGTGACGTGGTGGTCGATGTTGATCATCGGTCGGGCTCGTTCAAACTCGCTCGCGAGTCTGTAGAACGTGGGACCAAGTCGGGAAGGATCCGAACAATCGACGAGGATCAGCAGGTCTGAATCAATGATCGCGTCGTCGTTGACCCTCTTCAAATTGAGCGCGCCGTGGAGAAACTCAAGGTTCGACGGTAACTCCGCGTCACCCGAGACGACGAGCGCGGGTTCGACGCCAAGGTTGCTTAGCAACGTGGCCATTCCCATTGCCGACGCGACGGCGTCGGCATCTGGATTCGCATGAGTCAGAATAACAGGCGACTTCGACGCGCGAACGGCGTCGCGAATCCGGTGAGCTGCCGCAGGGATGTCGTGGATTGTGTCGTGACCTTGAGCAACCGGCGCCGGATCAGCACGCTGGAACGAGTCGATCACACGGGTTTCCCTTCGTCGGCAACAACAGGCTCCTCGGCGTTCTTGCGAAGCTCAGGCTCTAGATCGTGAAGGATCCGGGCAACGGCTTCTGCGTGTTCCATCGAGCGGTCGAGCCTGAACGATACACTTGGAATGGAGCGCATGCTGAGTCGCGGGGCGAGTTGACGGCGGATGAAACCTGCCGCGTTGTTCAAGGCGACGAGCGAAGACGCACGCTCCTCTTCGGACCCCATGACGCTGACGAACATTTTCGCGTACTTCAGATCAGGACTCAACTCGACACGGGTGATGCTCACAAACCCGAGCCGGGGATCACTCATTTCTTGCTGGATGATCTGGCTGACTTCGTCACGAAGCAAGTCTCCGACTTTCTCGCGCCGGCGTCCGCTCATGTCGTCCCCCTCCTGATACGCCGAGGCGACAGTCAGTCGACTGCCGCCACCTGGCTACGTGTTCGACAGCCATTTCTATGCTGTCCGGGCGATCTCCTCGACGTGATAAAACTCGATTTGATCGCCTGTCTCATAGTCGTTAAAGTTGTCGAGAATCGCGCCGCATTCGTAACCCGCCTGGACTTCGCGTGCGTCGTCCTTGAAGCGCTTGAGCGAACCGATCGTCGTGTCAGTGACCACTGCGCCGTTTCGGAGAACGCGTGCCCGCGAGTTGCGGACAGCTTTTCCGTCAAGGACATAGAGCCCTGCAACGACATCGCGATTCGGAAGCCGGAACATGTCGCGAACCTCTGCATAGCCGTCGGTAACTTCGCGCTTTTCCGGATCCAGCAGCCCGGACATCGCCAACTTGATGTCATCGACCAGGTGATAGATCACGTCGTAGAAGCGAATGTCAATGCTCGACGTGTCTGCAGCCCGTTTCGCGGCGACATCTGGCCGGACGTTGAAGCCGATGATGATCGCTCCCGACGCCGACGCAAGGTTGACGTCCGACTCGTTGATCGCACCCGTACCCGAGTGGACGATCGTCAACGACACGGAGTTTGCTTCGTCGTTGATCTTCGCCACCGAACCAAGAACTGCTCCGAGCGATCCCTGAACATCGGCTTTGAGGATGATTGGCAGGCCCTTAGTGCCACCCTCCTGCATCTGACCGTAGATATCGTCGAGTTTGACGACACGGGATTCGGAGAACGCCTCTGCGCGTCGCTGTCGCGATCGTTGCTCGGCGAGGGCGCGGGCTGATTTCTCATCTTCTGCAACCTGGAAGGTATCACCAGCCTGTGGCAGTTCGAAGAGGCCTAGGATTTCGACTGGAGTGGAGGGCTCTGCCTTCCGCAACTTTCGACCGCGGTCGTCGTTCATCGCCTTGATGCGACCCCAGGTGGCTCCTGCAACGACAATGTCGCGAGGTTTCAATGTCCCGGACTGAACGAGCATCGATGCTGTGACGCCACGTGATCGGTCGATCTTCGCTTCGATGACGACTCCAACGGCTGGCTTGTGAGGATTCGCTCGCAAGTCGCCGATGTCAGCGACCAGCAACAGCACCTCCAGGAGGTCATCGATCCCCATGCGCTCACGAGCCGAAATCTCGACGATCGGCACCTCGCCGCCATACTCTTCGGGCATGACGCCGATTTCGGACAACTGCTGTTTCACGCGATCTGGATTCGCGGTCGGCAGGTCGATCTTGTTCATCGCGACGACGATCGGCACGTTCGCCGCCTTGGCGTGGGCGATGGCTTCGCGCGTCTGCGGCATCACACCGTCGTCAGCAGCGACGACGAGAATCGCGATATCAGTTACCTGAGCACCACGTGCACGCATCGCGGTAAAGGCTTCGTGGCCCGGAGTGTCAAGGAAGGTGATCTTTCGGCCCTGGACCTCGACCTGATAGGCACCGATGTGCTGGGTGATTCCACCCGCTTCGCCTTCTGCGACCTTAGTCTCCCGGATCGCATCGAGCAGTTTCGTCTTGCCGTGATCGACGTGCCCCATGATTGTGACGACGGGAGGACGTGTCATCGCCTCCGGGTCGGTCGCGCCTTCTCCACGTCGGCTCTCGATCTCTTCGGATGCCTGCTGCACGACTTCAGGAACGTGCTGTTCGACTTCGATCTCGAAGCTCTCTGCGACGGCAGTAGCCGTATCGAAATCGACTTGCTGGTTGATAGTTGCCATGATGCCCTGGTTCATCAACGCCTTAATGACATCGATCGCTGTCAAGTGCAGCGCATCGGCAAGTTCGGCAACCGACATAACGGGTCCGAGTGCTACGGGACCATCCGGACGCTGGATCGTCGCGGTAATGCCACCACGTGAGCGTGGTCCACCTTCGGTCCGAGGACCTCCGCCACGGCGACCGCCTCCTGGGCGACGATTTCGATTTGAACCACCACCGCCACCCGGCCTGCGAAACTGTCCACTCATAAAATGCTCTCCTCAATTCGATTCGTGGTCCCGTCGATAGGGACGTTAATGCCAGGACGGGAACTCACGTCGTCGTCTCGTCAGGCGGGAAATGGGATCGTGCGTAATCCCGCAACATTGCACGCGCATCATCGTTCAGCTCAAACTTCAGCGCCCGTTCAAGCGCGTTCGAGTCGGCGGCTTTGTTCCAGCACGAACGACGCCGGCAAAGATACGCACCGCGGCCATTCCTCTTGCCGGTCGGATCGACTTCTACGACGCCTTCTGGCGTTCGCACCAATCGAACGTAGGTGCGTTTGGCGTCGTGCTCGCGGCAGGCGACACACATCCGCTTCGGGACATGCTTCGGCCGTGGGCCTCGCTTTGGCTTCGATCGTCCTGGCGCTGGATCAGCCGTCATACTCGCGCCCTGGGTCACTCGCTACCCGCCACGGCATCGTCGTACAGCGGAAGCGCTTCACCCGACTCAAAGTCGTACCGTGCTCGCAGGTCGCGGGCATAGAACACACTGACTTTGCCGTCGACGACCTCGACATCGACACTCATGCCGATCAGATCCTCAGGAAGCGGCCCGAACTCGCGATCGCGAACGCCAATTGTGCCATCCACTCGAACGAGTCGAGGCTGACGACCGAGAAGCATGAAGTCGTCGGGACCAACACCCGAAAGCGCCGCACGGGCCTCGGACAGCAGATCGCGATCGCCGTCCTTCAACGATTCCGGATCCTTAACGTCGATCCGCCAGCCGGTCAATTTGTATGCCAACCGGGCGTTCTGCCCGTCTTTGCCAATTGCGAGCGACATCTGATCGCTAGGAACGATGACTCGCGCGACTTTTTCTTCGTCATTCAGACCGACACTGATTGGCTTGGCTGGTGAGAGCGCGTTCGAGATAAAGGTCGTCGTTTCCGACGACCACTCAATAACGTCGATTTTCTCGCCCATCAGTTCGTTGACAATGTTCTGGATGCGCACGCCGCGAATACCGACGCACGAGCCAACTGGGTCGACCTTGTCCTGCCGTGCGGCGACGGCAACCTTGCTTCGCAATCCAGGTTCTCTCGCGATCGCCATGATCTCGACGGCACCAGAAAAAATCTCCGGCACTTCGAGCTCAAACAGGCGTTTGACGAGATTGACGTTCGTCCGGCTGACGATCAACTGTGGTCCGCGTGGATCCTTGTTGACATCCACTAAATAGACCTTCAGTCGCTGCCCTGGCCGGTAACGCTCGTTCGGCACCTGCTCGCGGACCGGCATGACCGCTTCGGCCTTGCCAAGTTCGACGATGACCGCACGGGAATCAGCCCGCTGGATAACGCCATTCAGCACTTCTCCGACGCGATCGGAGAATTCGTCATACACGCTGTCGCGCTCGAAATCGCGAATGCGCTGAAGCACGACCTGCTTGGCGGTCTGCGCAGCGATCCGACCGAAGTCGGCGGGCGTTCGATCGTGCCGGTACTGCTTTCCGATATATGCGTCGCTATCGAACGATCGAGCTTCCTTAAGCGACATCTGCCAGCTCGGGTCGACCACCTCTTCGGCGACGATCCGATTAACGAAAATGCGGACGCCTCCGCTTGCCGGATCGATCTCGACGTCGATATTGTCCTCGGTCTCGGACGCCCCGACAGTCTTGCGATAGACTGTCTTCAATGCGTGCTCGACCGACGACATAACTGCATCTCGCGGAATACCACGCTCGGCGGCAATCTGGGTGATTGCCATGTAGAAATCACTCTTCATCGCTGTTCAATACCTCCTTGGAACTCAGGACGTGGAGGTTTCCGCTGACACTTAGATGACGCACCGGGGACACTGGCCAACTGGCCATGAGGCTCGTGACGCCCGTCAGCATGGAGACGGTACCCGGACAACAAACGAAGTGGGCGGTGCCCACTTCGGAATCTCGGGCATAATCAGTTCCACGTCGAAAGTATACCAGAGTGTGGCACGATTCCAGCGTACAGTGCTATGCGCCCACAAAGGGTTTCGGGGCCCAGTGCGTAAGCTATGTTGGCCGCGCCGGAAACGCCGATCGGAGAGGCAGACATCAGGGGCATGAAGCTCAAAACGTGGCTCCGGCCGGGTATGCTGGTCAAACGCTGGATCCTCCTCCTCCTCGGCGGTTTGATATCTACCAGCCTGGCGATGGCTATGGGTCTGGCGTACATCTATCGCAACTTCGAGTTCCCGACCGCAACAGCAGGATTCATCCAGGCACTGACGCTTCAATTCATCCCGCATCCATGGCGCGAGGTACTCGTACTCATCGTTGGCCTTGGCGTCACGATCTTCGGTTTCCTGCAACTGTCACGTTCGTTGCTCAGTCCGTTCCTCGATCAGCGAACCGGTGGCCAGAATTTGGCCGACATCATCGCGACCCACCGTTTCGGCTCGGTCGAACCGGAACTCCGGATCGTCACGATCGGTGGCGGAACGGGCCTTTCAACACTTCTCCGCGGTTTGAAGCAATACAACGTCGCAATCACTGCGATCGTGACTGTCGGGGATGACGGTGGTTCAACCGGGCGATTGCGAACGGAGTTCAATGTTCCTGCACCTGGTGACATACGAAACTGTCTGGTTGCTCTCGCAGACTCGGAAACGCTTCTCAGCGATCTGTTCCAGTACCGCTTTGAGGCGGAAGCCTCCGGCCTGCACGGTCACTCCTTCGGAAATCTCTTCATCACGGCGATGACGAAAGTCGCCGGGAGTTTTGAGCAAGCAGTGATCGAATCGTCTAAGGTACTCAACATTCGCGGTGCCGTCCTTCCATCATCGCTGGAAGACATCACTGTCAACGCAGAGATGGACGACGGAACGGTCGTCAGCGGTGAATCCAACATCCCGCGCGCGCGTAAAAGAGTGGCTCGGTGTTTCATCGAGCCAGGACACGCAGAGGCATACGATCCGGCGATTGTGGCGATTCTCTCGGCAGACCTCGTCGTCCTCGGTCCGGGGAGTTTGTATACGTCTGTTGTTCCAAATTTGCTCGTTGAGGGCATTTCGCATGCGTTGCGCTTTGCGCCAGGCGAGCGTGTCTATGTCTGTAACGTTGCGACGCAACCGGGTGAGACGGATGGATACGCCGTCATCGACCATCTCCGGGCGTTGGCCGACCATGCTGGCGGACTGCCAGTAGATCGGGTTCTCATCAATTCGAACCTCGAGCCTGCTGAACGAGGAATTAAACCGGAGTGGCAGGTCAGCGCCGTCGAACTCGATGGACTGCATGAGTTCGATGGCGATATCGTTCTTGACCAACGCGACATCGTCAATCCTGAGTTCCCATTGCGACACGACCCGCAGCGGCTGTCGGAGGCACTGATTGCGATCGGGCGTGAACACCGGATGTCGCTGTTCGCGTCCACGTCGGGAGCGAACGGAAAACTCGCGACCGACGGTCGACGCCGCGTGCATTCGGCCCGCGGTATGAGAATTCCGGTGGAAACTGGGAGCGGTTCCGGTTAGGATCGAACGATAACAACGTTTGCGGCAGGAGGAGGGAACTAATGGCTACACGAATTGGGATCAATGGGTTCGGCAGAATTGGCCGCCAGGTGTTCAAGGCCATGTATGAGAACTACGGAGATGATCTGGAGGTCGTTGCCGCCAACGATCTAACGAGTCCTCATACGTTCGCTCACTTGCTGAAATACGACTCAACGTATGGAATCTTCGAGGCGGATATTGAGTCGACCGACACGTCGATTCAAGTCGATCAACTCGAAGTGAAGTTTTTCGCGGAACGAGACCCGAGCCAGATTCCGTGGGGAGACCTTGGCGTCGATATCGTCGTAGAATCGACGGGCTTTTTCACTGACGCGACGAAGGCGAAGGCTCATCGAGATGCGGGTGCAAAGAAAGTCATCATCAGCGCTCCTGCTAACAACGAGGACATCACCGTCGTTCTCGGTGTGAACGACGATCAATATGATCCATCGTCGCATCACATCATTTCCAATGCGTCCTGCACCACCAATTGCCTTGCTCCGGTGGCGAAGGTTCTCCACCAGCACTTTGGCATTCAGCACGCGCTGATGACGACAGTTCACTCCTACACCGGCGATCAGGTGATCCTCGACGCAGCCCACAAGGACTTGCGTCGAGCGCGCAGCGCCGCGATGAACATCATTCCGACGACAACCGGAGCAGCCCGTGCCGTTGCTCTCGTTCTTCCAGAGTTGAAGGGCCGATTCGACGGTTTTTCATTGCGAGTTCCGACTCCGACGGTTTCGCTTATTGATCTCGTCTGCAACTTTGAGAACGACGTCACCGTCGAGTCAATCAACGCCGCCTTCCAGTCTGAGTCGGAAGGTGCACTTGAGGATTACCTCGCATACACGGAAGAGCCTCTCGTCTCGTCCGACTTCCGAGGGACTGAGTATTCAGCGGTCGTCGATGGCCTCTCGACGATGGTCAGCGGCAATCGAATGGGTAAGGTCGTCGCCTGGTACGACAATGAGTGGGGATACTCCTGCCGGGTCGCTGATCTCGCAGCAATGATCGCCGCCCAGGGACTCTAACCGGCTCCAACACGTTGAAAGAGCGGGCGGCAGCAATGCCGCCCGTTTGTGTCACCTGATTTCGGAGGGGGAGATGGCATTCAGAACGCTCGACCAGGTCGACGTCGCAGGTAAACGGGTCCTGATGCGTGTCGACTTTAATGTTCCGATTGAAGATGGTCGGATTACCGACGATACGCGGATCACTTCGGCCGTCCCGACGATTCGCGCGTTGCTGGACAGTGGCGCAGCCGTACTGCTCATTTCACATCTGGGTCGTCCAAAAGGTGCGGTCAACCCGAAATATTCGCTTTCGGTCGTGGCAAAGCATCTTGAAAGCATCCTCGGGCAACCGATCGAACTCGCTGAAGACGTCGTCGGTCCTTCGGCGCAGTCAGTCTCGGCTGGCCTCAAGCCCGGCCAGGTTGCGATGCTGGAAAACGTCCGCTTTGAACCCGGCGAAGAAAAGAACGATTCAGTACTGGCGCGACAGCTGGCGGCGTTCGCAGACATCTACGTAAACGACGCGTTTGGTGCGGCTCACCGTGCGCACGCCAGCACAGAAGGTGTCGCGCATTTGCTCCCGAATGCGGCGGGACTACTGATGGCGCGTGAACTCGAAGCGCTAGGAGCGGTCCTCGACGCACCCGAGCATCCGGTCGTTGTCCTGCTTGGTGGTGCGAAGATTTCCGACAAGATCGGCGTGCTTACGCGATTCATGGAAACTGCTGACACGATCCTCGTTGGTGGTGGCATTGCGAACACGATGTTAAAGGCGTCGGGTCATGAACTGGGAACGTCTCTCGTCGAAAACGACGCGATTGACACCGCTCAAAAACTGCTACAGCAGGCGGCGGAATCTGGCAAGAATCTCGTAATTCCGACTGATGTGGTCGTCGCAGCATCGGTAGACGACGCCTCGAACTCGCGAGTCGTTTCAGCGTCGGATATTGGCACGAATGACGCTGCTTTCGACATTGGTCCTGACTCCGTCGCCGAGTATGCGAAGTTTATTTCTGGCGCGAAGACGATTGTCTGGAACGGCCCAATGGGGTTATTCGAGGTTGAACCATTTGACCGCGGGACGAAGGCTGTCGCTGAGGCCGTGGCAAACTCGGATGCCTTCTCGGTCGTTGGCGGTGGCGATTCCGTCGCGGCACTGCAGCAGATGGGCCTGGCGGACCAGATCAGTCACATCTCGACAGGTGGTGGTGCGTCACTAGAGTTCCTCGAGGGTCGGACGCTCCCGGGAGTCGCTGCACTTGAAGGTGGTGGATCATGAGCCGAGGATATCTGGTCGCAGGGAACTGGAAGATGAATCTCGACCGGCGAGAGGCGATCGCTCTGGCGGGTTCGCTCGCAGGTGTCGCGCAGCCGTCCGGGAATGTTGAACTCGCCGTGTTCCCGCCGTTCCCCTGGATCGTGCCAGTACGAGACATCGTCGCCAATCTGCATATTGCCGTCGGCGCGCAACACTGTCATACGGAGACATTCGGCGCGTTCACTGGAGAAGTGTCGGCAACGATGCTTGCCGACATCTGTGAGTACATTCTGGCCGGTCACAGTGAGCGTCGTCACGTCTTCGGCGAGTCCGACGACATGGTCGGCGAAAAGGTATCTGCGATCCTTCGAACGAGCTCCCGTCCGATACTCTGCGTAGGTGAAACGCTGAACGAGCGCCAGTCCGGCAAGGCTGAAGCGGTCGTTGCACGGCAACTCGATGCCGGCCTTGCCGGGGTCGATGGTGGCGACGTCAGTCGACTGACGATTGCCTACGAGCCGGTGTGGGCGATTGGGACAGGCGTCGCAGCGACGGCAAACGACGCACAACAGATGTGCGCCTTCGTTCGCCAATGGCTGTCTCAGCGGTTTGGCGCAACCGGAGGTGACCTGCGGGTCCTCTATGGAGGAAGCGTTTCACCAGACAACGCTGCGTCGCTGTTCAGTCAGGTGGATATCGACGGTGCGCTGGTTGGCGGAGCCAGCCTGAAAGCGGATTCGTTTCGAGCAATTGCCAGAGCTGCGAGAGCGTGAATGTAGTATCCTTCGCGCGAATCGGATTCGCTCGCAATCGGAGGCTTTTCGTTGGATTTCGCGCTTGATGTCGTGCAAATTATCGTCAGTGCCCTGTTGGTCCTGGTTATCCTGACACAGTCTAAGGGATCGGGTTTCAGTGGCGCATTTGGCGGCGACAGTGGTTCTATCTACCGCACTCGCCGGGGTGTCGAGAAGACGCTGTTTCAGTTCACCATTGGGGTTGGCGTCGTCTTTCTCGTACTTTCAATCGTCGCCTCGATCGTTGAGTAGTGGCAAGATAGCACCGGATCGTAAGTAGTTGACGTATAACAGGCTGGGGTATACTCGCGGGTACGACCGTGAACTTATGAACCCGCTCTGGCGATGAAAGGGACGCTTCAATGCCGTCACTAGGGTGGCAGGAACTGCTACTGATTCTGGTTATCGTTATTATCATCTTCGGCGTTGGCAAGCTGCCGGAAATCGGCGGAGCAATGGGCAAGGGCATCCGCGAATTCCGCACGAACGCCACTGACGACGATGCAACAGCGGATAATTCTGACGTCAACACCAACAAGCCGATCAAGGAAGAACTGTAAACCGTCCGAGTTGACGCAGCGCTCATCTCGCATAGAAGCGCCCCGACCAATTGGTCGGGGCGTGCCTGCGTTAGTGAAGTATCGAGAATTGGTCGGCCTGCCGAACACTGCCTGTGTCCACTCGCGGGCGTTTACTGGACAGGCTAGTCCCCGCGTCGCCGCAGGTCGTTGTCTCGGAAAAAGCTGACGACGCTTTCTCGTTGCGTTCGTTCTTCAAACATTTCGATATAGGAGATTCGCGTCCAGGGGAAAATCAGGCTTGTGACGTCGTCCTCGATCGTGGTGATCGGCTTCCCGTCCTTCCGACGCGGATTGAAAATCACCACGAAAGCGTCAGACGGTTGCGGCATTGTTTCGATCTCACAGAGGATCGACTCTTCGCCAGAGACATGGACGATCGCTTTTATTGCCACGATTCAGATGCCCTTCTCAAACAATTGAACTTCATGATCCTGTAGTTTCAACCCACAGATTCGCCCATCAATCGATCCCACGACGATGATCCCGCTTCCATACTCTGGTGTCGAGACGATGCTTCCTCCGACTGTGAAACGCCAGTGAAGATCGCCCGTCTCTGTATCGAAACATAAGCAGTCGCCATCAATCGTACCGACGTAGCCCACGGGCCCTGCCAGCAGCGCAGAGGCAGTAATCTGTCCCGCATGGCGTTCGACCCATCGCGGAGTGCCATCATCGGTCGCAAGACCAGTCAGCGTCCCATTTGCCGCTCCAACAACGACGGTTCCATCGACAGATCGGGGAGCAGCTAAAATCGGTGCCTTTGCGTCATACTGCCAAAGTTTTTCGCCTCCATCGATTGCGTAGGCAATGACCATCCCAGTGCGTGACGCGACAAATACTTTTCCATCAGCATGGTGCGGGGCTGATTGAATCTGACCACCACACGACGCTCTCCACTCGACGCGCCCAGACCGCTCGTTCAGCGCGTACAGGTACGTGTCATCACAACCGACGAGAATCTTGCCGTTGGCAGCGATTGGCGACGATCGAACTGGCCCCCAGGTTCGTTGACGCCAGTTCATCTTGCCGGACTCCAGGTCGAGGCTGTAGACCCAGGCGTCATCCGATCCAATGACGACCATCGATTCATGAATCACTGGCGACGATCGCACAGGCATTCCGGTGCGGTGACTCCAAAGCAACGAACCCTTTGTCCGGTCGACAGCGTAGATCGAGTAGTCCTCTGATCCGAAGACCAATGTGTCGTTCGACACCGCCGGACGTGAGACGATCCCACGGCCAGTGCGAAACCTCCATCGAACAATGCCGTCGAGGCTGCTGACGGAGTACAAATAACTATCGTACGACCCAATCACGAACGATTGACCGTCGAATAACGCACTTCCTCGGACTTCGTCCCCGGTTGCGGTTGACCAGACCAACCGATCGACAAGTGACTCGTCTCGTCGACGCCGAGCGGCTCGTTTCTTGACTGACCGTTTGGCGACCATCGAAGCGGGCGATGCGTCGGGTGATTGAACCACCGGAGGGCTACCGAGTACTGTCGTTCCCGCTCGGATGGGGCGCGATGTCGGTTCGTCTCCGGCATTGGCCGGAGCGGAGCCGGGACTGAGATCGACTGCCGAAGCCATATATGACGCCGCGGCTTGTCGCTGTTGCACCATTTCGAGGTCAGCGCGCAGGTGGTAGACCGTCTGGTAACGATCGGCAGGGTTATACGAGATCATCTTCGTGATGACGGCTGCCAGATCCTCCGAGATATCCTGGTTGAGGGAGCGAACGGGTCGTTCGTTGAAGGTAAATGGCGTTTCAAGACGTGGGTCCGAGTTCGTCGCCATATGATGCAACGTCGCGCCGAGTGCATAGATGTCGCCTCGCGCGTCGGCGATACCGCGATACTGTTCCGGTGGCGCGTATCCTTCAGTGCCGATCATCGTCCCACGTTGCCGACTCTGGATCGTTCGAGCGATGCCGAAGTCGATCAGAACGATCTGGCCGCTCATCCGCAGCATGATGTTCGACGGTTTCAGGTCACGGAAGATAACCGGGTCTGGTTTCTGTTCATGCAGCATCGACAGAACGTCACAGATTTCGATCGCCCAGCGGATGATCTGGTCTTCACGAAACGGCATTTTCTGATTTGCGAGCACACGTTCGAGGTCGTCACCGTCAATGTATTCAAGGACGAGGTAAACGAGACCCCCACGTGTAAAGTAGTCATAGATTCGAGGAATCGCAGGGTGTGACAACGTCGCGAGCAGTGCCGATTCACGCTCGAAATTGACCAGGCGAAGTGCCCGGACGCGAGCATCAGGATCGACGTCGTACATTTCCTTCACTGCGCACAACCGCTCGACCTGCCCGAATCGCAAGTCTCGAGCAACGTACACCGTGCTCATTCCGCCACGCCCCGCTACTCGCTGAATTTCGTAGCGTTCCTCTAAAACCGTCCCTGCCGCAAGTGTTCGCTGTGCCCGCCGGGATTCCGGCTTTCCGGTCGTAGCTCCACTCATCGCCTGTCATACCGTGTTAGTCGTGCCGACATATCGGACACCTCTATCACCTGTTATCTCCCGCAACGACCATGGCTGTGGTCGCCAGTCCATGTTCTGGTAACGATCCTGATGTACAGGATACGAGTCGGAGCGGCGTCGCTCAATCGGGACAAAGTACCGGATCGTGCAGGCACGAGTCCGTAACGAACTTTTAGTAGCCTCGTTCCCCGGTTGTATACTCAGGAATCACCGACGTGACGTCGGTCACTACGGTTCGAAGAAAGCGGCTTACATGCATGACGGGTACTCTGCGGAGACGGTGCCGAGCAACCTGGATGGCACTACCCGTCCCGGAACGAACGATTACCGCGACCGCATGGACCAGGAACGAGACGGTACCGCAGAATTGCCGACGGTCGAAGACGAACAGTCTGTACCACGGCGGCGAAGTGCAACATGGGAAATTGTCGAGACGCTGCTGCTGGCGGTGTTTATCTTCATCGCCGTTCGGTCAGTTGTCCTGAACTTCCGCGTTGACGGGCTGTCGATGGATCCGTCGCTGGACTCGGGCCAGATGCTCCTTGTGAATCGTCAGGTCTACGCGCATTTTAATACGCATTCATTGGTGAACTGGCTGCCATTTGTGGAACTGGAGGGCGAAAACATTGTCTACCCGTTCCATCCGCCTCAGCGTGGTGATATCGTCGTCCTGCACCCACCCGTCGATAACGGAAAGCCGTATATCAAACGGGTGATTGGTTTACCCGGTGAGCAGTTATCAATTCACGATGGCGCCGTCTTCATCGACGGCCAACGTCTCGATGAACAGTATCTAAACGGTATTGCGACATCGTGGTCGGGTTCGATTGGTGCGGAAGAGATCACGATCCCGGAGGGTCAGGTTTTCGTCATGGGGGACAATCGGAACAACTCAACCGATTCCCGAGTGTTCGGACCGATCGAGATTGATGACATAATTGGAAAAGCCTGGATATCGTACTGGCCAACGGAGCGGCTTGATATTCTAACGACGCCTGAGTATTCGCCGTGATCGACGTCACGTTCGATCGTGCTGATACTCGGACCGCGATGATGAGGACTGACGCAGGTCCGGAACGATGTCAAATGGGGTAATCGCACGGATCGCTTGGGAGAAGTCCCGAAGGGCAGCGAACGATGATTGAAACGATTGTGGAGAGTATCCGCGTCAGCTTGATGACACAGGCTCGCGTAGTCATTCTCAAAGAAGTCGACGGTGAACGGCACCTGCCGATTTGGATCGGGCCGTTCGAGGCAGAAGCCATCGCGATGGAGTTGCAAAGCATTCCATCCAACAGGCCACTCCCATATGACTTACTGCGCTCAGTCATCGGAGAACTCGGCGCTGAAGTTCGCCGGATACTAATCACTGAAATCAGTAATGACGTGTTCTACGCACGGATTGTGATCGACAGCAACGGCTCAAGCGTTGAGATCGACTCCCGACCTTCGGATGCGATCGCGCTTGCAGTCCGCGTCAAAGTGCCGATCTTCGTCGATGATTCTGTCATGGACCGTGCTGGGGTGCGTCTCGCTGATGATGAGGACGACGAGACCGACGAGCCCGCCCGCGAAGGTGCACCAATCTCCGAAGAACGTCTGGGTGTGTTCCGCGACTTTATCAATACGCTTGATCTGGACGACTTTGAGAAAAAGGGTAATTAAGGGAACGCGGAACGACTGGAATGGGCCGACCGCATGGTTGGCACTGCTACCTGCCCGATGTCGGGAAGGTAGCCTAGGCAGGAATAGCTTTCAATGTCTTCTTGTTGTTCAGAGCAGGCATCGGTGAACACCGTTCAGCCAGATGGTGTGGATCCAGATGCCCGTCAGCGGCTTG
>JBGSWU010000472.1:0-4138 GCA_041751795.1 Thermomicrobiales bacterium | reverse complement strand
CCGTTCACGTTGTCGTACAACTACGTGGCCCCGGCAATCCGCCGCGATGGAACGCCAGTTGTCTTGAAGCTTGGCTGTCCGAATCCCGAACGGACGACCGAGATTGCCGCACTCCGCCTGTTCGATGGTGACGGCATGTGTTGCCTGCTGGAAGAAGATGCCGATTTCGGTGTCACGCTGCTTGAACGCGTCCTGCCTGGCACGCCCCTGACCTCGCTCGCTGCTGACGACGATGCCCGGGCAACGACGATCGCCATGGAGTTGCTCCAGCGGCTGTGGCGGCCTGTTCCGCCGGGGCACCAGTTTCCGACCGTCGCCGATTGGGCGGAGGGGCTTGCGAAACACCGCCGCAGGTTCGACGGCGGGACCGGGCCGCTGCCGACGCGGCTGTTCGAGGAAGCGGAGGAGGCGTTCGGCTGGCTGCTTCCGACGAGTGAGCCGACACTGCTACACGGCGATTTTCACCACGACAACATTCTGTCGGGGGCCCGCGATCCGTGGCTGGTCATCGACCCAAAGGGGCTTGTCGGCGACCCCGGCTATGATCTGGGTGCGTTCCTGTATAACCCCATGCCAGGGTTGCTGGCGTTGCCTCGGCCCGAGCGTGTGCTTGCCCGCCGGGTTGAGCAGCTAGCCGAAGGACTCCAGATCGAGCGCGCTCGCGTTCGCGGTTGGGGCATCGCCCAGGCGGTCCTCTCGGCCTGCTGGTCGATCGACGACGGCCAGGACTGGCGCTACACGATCACGTGCGGGGAGTACCTCGCGGCCATCACGCGGTAGGACTGGTCTTCGTTGTTTCCGACGGCTCCCAGACGAACGCACGGTAGTGTTGTTCGACGCGGTATCCGAGTTTTCGGGCCAGACCAGCCGAGGCGACGTTCGCCAGGCTGGTATTCCACCACGTCGTATAGCCAAGCCGCTCGCATTCGAGAATCGTCTTCGCGCAGACGATCGCCGCCAGGCCACGTCGCTGGTAGGCGTCCGTCGTGATCGTCGCCATCTCCATCGCTCCATCAACCAGCGGCCCGGCGAACGCTTCTGCAACCACCTCGTCACCATCCAGCAGGCAATAGCCCAGGCCGTGGTCGAGCGCGCTGTCGAGACTCATCGTCATCCACGGCGACCACATGCAGCGCGGAACTAGGTCGTGGTCGATACGTGCCAGTCGTAAATCCGGAGGAGGTGATGTCAGGCGTTCGATGTCAATCGACGGGTCACGGTCCTCGAAATCGATATCGACACGTTCGTCTGTTGCGGTATCGGGAATGAGATCCAGCCGCGGATCGTTGTCCGCCAGGGCAAGTGTGACGATCCGGTTACGCCTCAGGTGCTCGATCACGTTCGTGACCGTCGTATGGTCGAGCGAGCCAGCCAGGTAAACGACACTGTCGTCGGAAAATTCCTGCACAGCCGACCAGGTGGGTGTCTCTGGATCGTCAGTGATGCAACGGCCCCGGGAGGATCCGTCGAGGACGGCGAACGCACGCCGCCACGTATGTCCTGACTGGGGGAACATGCCACGGATGGCTGAACGTGCTTCGACCGGCTGCAACTCGATCACGCTCTGTATTCCTTCCATAAACACCGGCCACATTACTGATTAAATGCAAACAGACTACTTGACACAGGTCGAGTCATGTACTATGATGCTGTCACGATCTCCTGTGAGCCGATGATGGCTCCGGAGGCGACAAGTGTAGCGATCAATCGCGGCTCTTGAAGTTTTCGGAAGGAGGCACCACCAATGCCAAGCCGCACAATGACAATGTCCCCATGGGGTGATTTCGCGTATCTCCAGCATCAGCTCGATCGGTTGGCTCAGGATGCGTTCGGCCTGGGGTCTCAATCGAGCGTTGCGACGTTGCCGGTCGATGTATTCGATAAGGGCGACGAACTTATCATTCAAGCGTTCGTTCCTGGCCTGCGCGCCGAGCATCTTGATATTCAGGTCGAAGACAACACTGTGACCATCAGTGGCCAGTTCCCGCAGCTGTATGATCCCGAAGAATCGCGTGGCCACACCTGGTATGCACGTGAACTACGCGGCGGACGCTTCGGACGGGGCATCAGCCTGCCATACAAGGTCGATCTCGATGCGAGTAGCGCAATGGTTGCCGATGGTGTGCTGAAGATGATGTTCCCGAAGGCTCCGGAAGCCAAGCCTCGCCGGATCGAGATTCGTGAATCGTCCAGTTCGGCTTCGACGCCTGAGTTGACCGCGACATCGGAGGAAAGAAGCTAACGGATATATCCGATCACTGATTCCTCGCGCCGAAGACGGGCCGTTCCAGAACGGTCCGTCTTTTTTCGTATCCTCACCTTGCCTGAGACGCAGTTTGGTACGCTACGGTCAACATGAATGCGCAGGGATCCGTGCAGCAGTACAACTCCGCTCCACCCCTTCCCGACGAGGAAGAACGCCGTCGCTTTCCTGTTCATCCGGGCGCAGTCGTCCTCGTACTCGGGTTGCTGTTGATCGCGGTCATCATCATCGGCGTCATCGCCAATGCCAGTACGAAACCCGGCGTTTCCACGGTGACGATCGCCCAGCTGCGTTCCGATCCCGATGGCTGGGACAATCGCCGGGTGACGCTCCTTGGCAGCACCGAGGGAACTCGCGAGCTACCGGTTCTCAGCCAGTACGCGATTTATACATTCCGTGATGAGACCGGGACGATGCTGGTGTTGACGCAGAAGGGTGCGCCACCAGATGAGGCAAATGAGCGAATCACCCTGGAAGCCGTTTACCACTCGAAAGTCACCCTTGATGATGAGTTGAAAGAGATCGTCTCCGATCAGCTTGGTCCACTGGCCGGTGCTGCGGTCGGAACGCTCCTCCCAGGCATCCCGCTCAACGTCGTCTTCCTCGAACATGAGCGCTACGACGTTCCGGGTGCCGAATGATCGGAGCTAAAGCCGGATCACGAAGCGATATCTCTCACACCTCAACACGCACCCTGCGCTGGTTCCTTGTCCTCCTGACAGTTGTTCTCGCCATCTCGCCGGTGACGGCGTCGGCGCATGTGCGCTGGTTCATCGACGAGGAGAACTACCCCCCGCGCTGGGACCGGCTGTTCGCGTTCAGCACCCTGCTGGTCGTGGGTGTCAGTGTCGTCATCGTCGGATCGCTGCTCCTCCTGCGGCGAATCATCGGAAACCAGCACTTCCCGAACCCTCCGTTTCTGGCCTACATGGAGCCAAGCGCGACAACCCTCCTGGCGGTCCATACTGGTATCAGCCTCGTCTTCTTCGCCTCACAGGTGGACCTCTTCGTTCACAGTCTCCAACTCGACAAGGGAATCATTGGCTGGACGCTTGTAGCGTTGCAGATCGTCGTCGCGATTACCCTGATCACCGGATTGATCGATCGGGTCGGGGCGCTGCTACTCGTGATTGTCTGGTTACTCGGGCTGCTGGCCTTTTCTCCATGGCAGATGGTTGATGAGACGCTCTACATCGGGATCGGCATCGTCCTGATCGTCCTCGGTCGAACGATCCCGCCACGAGCCATCGCGCGTCGGTTGCTCCCACTTGGCGACTACGAGCGACAGTCGATTTCCGCGTTACGGCTACTTGCTGGATTCTCGTTTCTGTCGGTCGCGTTCACTGAAAAGCTGCTCGTGCCTGAGGCGGGCGTTGCTTTCCTGGCGGATCATCCGAACTTCAATGTGTTGCAGGGGTATCTGGGTCTGGAGTGGTGGACCGACTATCGCTTCACGATCGCGGCTGGGGTTGTCGAAGCGGCTGCAGGGATCGCGTTACTGTCGGGCATTATGACGCGGGTCGTCATTCTTGTCCTGCTGGTCCCGTTCAACGTGACGGTGGCCTTTCTGCCGCCAATCGAGTTGCTTGGGCACCTGCCGATCTTCGGCATCATGTACGTGCTGCTGCTGTATGGCTCCGGGACCGATCCACACGTCCGCGAGAAGATGCTCGATCCGGCGCTGCGTGGGGAAATGAACGAGCGTCAGGAGCACCTGGGCGGCGACCAACACGAATCGCCGGGCGACGAGCACCCGGCGATTCCATAGCATTGTATTTGCATTGAAATTACTCTGGCTGGAAGTTCCTAGACCTCGTCGCCGACATCCGCCAGCATCTTGAATTCCGCCTGGTCGAGGCTCAGGTGAACCTCTTC
>JBGSWU010000471.1:0-2608 GCA_041751795.1 Thermomicrobiales bacterium | reverse complement strand
GGACTGTTCGGGATCTACCGCAAGCTCGTCCAATCGGACGATGGGCGTGAAGTTGTCATCTTCGATGCGGTCGTGCGCACGATCGATGCTCCCAGACGGTCGCAAAGTGATCGAGCGATCGTAATACGTTTGGGTGTCCATCACCGTGAAGATATGCAGAACAAGGACGCCCACGGCGATAATCGACACAATCGTGGATGTCGTCGTTCGTCGCCCTGTCGTCGAGAGTCGGTGCTTGCTGAAGAACTGATCTCCGGGCAGGTTTGAGCCGACCTCGGTAATGTCCTGTGGCTCGCGAACCTGCACCATTCGGCCCCTGATCAGAGACACGGCCAGAACTGACCGCCGGACAGCAATACCCATCCCGTATTGAAACAGCAACCGACCAATACCAAGCAGATCAGCGATTCAGAAGTTCAGCGTTATGAGTGGCGAGGGCGCATGGGAGTCGAACCCACCTGGGAGGCTCGTCACCCCCCACAACGGTTTTGAAGACCGCACGAGCCACCGGGCCCGATCCGCCCCCGTTTGAGCGTCCAGCGAAGGATAGCATCACCGGAGTTGTTCGTATGGCTCGCGCAATCTATGCTATGGGTATACTGATTCACGGGTGAATCAATTGCTGGGCAAAAGGGAGGGATTTCCGTGGCGCACACGCCGCGACGTGTTCGACGATTCCGTCACGAGCATCTACTCCACCGTCAAACACATCCCGATCGACCCCAAACCACGTCATCGGGCGAGCGGCAGGACTGTCTCGTGAACTTGCTGCGTCACTTCCAGTTAGCATTTGCAGCGTCGACCGGTATCGAAGGCGATCTACGTTTCCTCGTCTCCGACATTGCTCGGATTGGAAAATACCAGTCCGTGACAATTGGTGTCGTCGACGGCGATCATCTCGCGTTTACGTATTCTGGAACGGATCAACTCGCTGCCAATGATGATCCCGTTTTAGCCACCGATCTCTGTGAGCGCGTCGCCGGAAGCGGCACAGGCGAACTGGTACCGAGTCCAACGATTGACCTAAGCGTTCAGCACATGCATCAAGATTCCGGTGTTGAACTATGTGTGCCAATTCTCGTCTCAGGAAACGTGTGGGTCGTTGTCAACGTGATCGCACCGCCCGAAACACAGATGGGAACTGCCGACTTCGTCGCGATTAGCACGCTGGCGATGCTGCTCGGATCAGCGATTGCTATCGAGCGGGAAAAGTTCGCAGGAAACTACCGACTCGAACAACTTGCACATCTTCAGCGCATCGTAGGACGAATCGCGGGGCGATTTAGCGCCGATCTCGAAACAATCGGCGATGACGTATTTGAGGAGATCACTCGTGATTTCGGGTACTCATCGATCGCTCTGGGCGTGATCCGTACCGAATCGTTTGATGTGTACTGCGCATACGCGCCGTTCCTCGACGGACTTCCGCCTGCCAATGTCGCCACGATGACAGGGATCTCCGGCAAGGTCGCGAGAACTGGATTGCCGTTATTCGCGAGAGACGTCGCCGACGATCCGGACTACTATCAGTTTCGGCCCGAAACAACCCAGGAAATCTGTATCCCAGTTCGCGCGAACGGCGGAGTGATCGGCGTCTTAAATGTTGAAGCATCCCGAGAATGACCTCTGGATGACGGCGATCTCGATATCCTGATGACACTCGCTGACCACCTCGGAACGGTGATTTCTCACCAGATGCGGATTGGCGAACTCGAACGACGAAATCAGCAACTTCAACTCGTTGACCGCGTCACGTCACTCCTCGCCGGGCAGATCTCGATCCGTGACGTCCTTCCCCTCATTCTGAGTGAGCTTAAGGATACGTTCGGTTACGGCGGTTCAGCCATCGGTCTCGTAGAAGGTGATCGGCTCGTCTTTGCGGCAATTGAGGACGCGAATGACGGAAGCGTCCAGGACTACTTTTTCAATCATGGCATTTCACTGAACACCGGCATCACCGGTCGGGTCGCCCGAACCGGAGAACCGGCGTTCATTCAAGATGTCACCGCGTGTCCCGACTATTTGTCGACGAGTCCCTCGATTAAGCATGAGATCTGCGTCCCTATTCAAATCGGTGGGCAGACTTTTGGAGTTTTGAACGTAGAAACGGGCGAAGACAGGCCGCTTCTCGTCGACGATTACGAAGTTCTCTCGACGATTGCAACACACCTCGGCATGGCACTGGAGCGAAGCGACGCCTGGGACATGGAGCGACGGAGCAGGACCGAGATTGAGGCGATTCAGCGCGTTTCGACGATTGTCTCGAGTGTCCTCGATCCTGCCGAAGCGCTGGACCGGATCTTCGAAACACTTGGCCTCGCGTTCGACTTTCCGTTCGTGTCGATCAATCTAATCAACGAGAAAGAAATTGAGACCGCCGTCCGGTACGGATCGATTCAGCGGAGGGCGGATGCAGTCCCAATTGTCGACGCGTCTGTTATCGAGCGAGTTAAGGAAACAGGTGTTGCCGAACTCGTCCAGCACTTCCCTGATCTGGAAGTCGCTGGAAACGACGGGGCGGGTGTCACCACGCAGATAGCGACTCCCATCTATTGCGCGGGTATGCTGTCTGGAGTTCTCAACATCGAAGGGAACCATACGCGCCCAT
>JBGSWU010000470.1:0-10450 GCA_041751795.1 Thermomicrobiales bacterium | reverse complement strand
ATTGCAGCAGGAGCATTCATGCTGGGGATGCTCACAGGATGACTCGCCTCGTTGGTGTCGTCCACCTGGCGGGCCTGCCAGGTAGTCCTCGCGCGATCCCATTGCGAGAGACGATTGAGTTGGCGATCGCCGATGCAAAAGCGCTCGAACAGGGGGGCGTCGACGCGATCATTGTCGAGAACTTCCATGATGCACCGTTCCGTCCGGATGCTGTCGACGCTCACACCATTGCCGCAATGACCGCTGCCGCGCTTGCCGTACGTGCGTCGGTTTCCTGCGACCTCGGAATCAACGTTCTCCGCAACGACGCATCTGCCGCTCTCGGAATCGCACTGGCATGTGATGCGGCATTTATTCGCGTCAACATTCACACAGGAGCGATGCTGACCGACCAGGGAATCATCAACGGTCGGGCAAGTGAGACGCTACGATTGCGAACGTCCCTCAACGCGGACCGTATCCAGATTTATGCCGACGTGCTTGTAAAGCATGCGGTTCCACTCGGACCAGTCACTCTCGATGATGCTGCCCGAGACGTCGTAGAACGAGGTCTGGCCGACGCGGTCATCGTGACTGGCAATGCGACAGGCAACCCAGCCAGTCCTGGGGATGTCCTCAGGGCAACCATGGCAACCGACGTTCCTGTCTACGTGGGCTCCGGTGTGACAGCAGAGAATCTCTCGACGTTCATCCCTCCGGCCCATGGCCTGATCGTCGGCAGTTGGTTCAAAACGGATGGCGTTGTCTCCAATCCCGTTGACGAGCATCGTGTTCAGCGAGTACGTTCGATACTGAATGCGCATACCCGTGGGTAGGCCATCCCGCGTGGAATTGCAGCGAAGCAGCCGATCTTCCTGCCAGAGTAGGACAGTGGCCCAGCACTCGATTCATCCCGGATCGCAGAATACAGGGGGAGAGACGTGAAGTCCATGACAGAGTCGACTACCGACGTCACCGAACCCGAGGTGAAATGCCCGAAATGCAACGCCGATCAGAGCCACAGTGAGTCGTGGAAGGCGCTTAGCGTCTGTTCGGTGTGTCAGCACCATGCACGAGTATCGGCGGTCGACCGGATCGCCCAACTTCTCGACGACGGTTCCTTCGAGGAAACGAACCAGCGCATGGTCTCAGTCGATCCACTCGGCTTTTCCGACCTCCAGCCATATCGTGATCGTGTGCAGGCGGCACGTGCCAAGACGGGACTCACCGAAGCTGTCGTGACCGGCAGGGGAACAGTTCAAGGCCATGAGATCGTCGTGGCCGTCGTCGATTTCGGTTTTCTCGGCGGGAGCATGGGGTCCGTCGTCGGCGAAAAAATCGCCCTTGCCTTCGAGCAGGCGATTGAGCGCAAAGTGCCGATCGTGACCGTCGTTGCGAGCGGAGGCGCGCGGATGCAAGAGGGCATGCTGAGCCTCGTCCAGATGGCGAAGACTGCAGCCGCTGCCCAACGGGCTCACGACGCCCATGTTCCGTACATCTCGGTGCTGACCCACCCAACAACCGGCGGGATATACGCATCGTTCGCAACCCAGGGCGACATCATCCTGGCTGAACCGGACGCATTGATAGGATTTGCCGGGCCCCGTGTCATCAAAGGAGTCACGCAATCCGAACAGTCGGAGATTCACACCCACAACGCGGAGTTTCTACTTGAACGCGGGTTTATCGACGCCATCATCGAGCGAAGCAAACTCCGAAATACGTTGGCAACCGCACTTCGACTGATCGCCGCGCATGACACGCGGGTTGCGCCGACGCCGCCATCGGTCCACCACGCCTCTCGACAGATTGATGCAGCTTGGGACGCCGTTCAGGTTGCCCGCCATGAAGACCGTCCGACATCGTTAGACTATATCCGCAGGATCAGTCCGCAGTTCATCGAACTGCACGGCGACCGAACCTATGGCGACGACCCGGCGGTTGTCGCGGGGCTCGGCGAAATCGGAGGGCGCGGCGTCGTCATCATTGGACTCGAGCGGGGACACGGTGATCCAATTCGTCGAGGCGGAGCTGCTTTACCGGAAGGCTACCGGAAAGCGCTTCGGATGATGCGACTGGCCGAACGCATCGGGTGTCCGCTTGTGACGTTCGTCGATACGCCTGGCGCATACCTGGGAGTCGAAGCCGAGGAACGCGGTCTCGCCGCCGCCCTCAGCGAATGTCTGGCGACGATGAGCGCGCTGCCAGTGCCGGTGGTTTCAGTCATCATCGGTGAGGGTGGTAGCGGAGGAGCACTCGCACTCGGTGTTGCCGATCGTGTCCTGATGCAGGAACACGCAATCTACTCGGTCATCGCACCTGAAGGAGCGGCAGCAATCCTGTACCGTGATGTAACTCGAGCACCCGAAGTCGCCGAAGCACTCAAAATCACCGCAGCGGACTGCCTCAAGCTTGGCGTCGCCGATACCCTCGTACCAGAACCAACCGGTGCGGCTCACACCGATCCTGATCTGGCTGCGGCACTCTTGCGGGATTCACTGGTCAACGCTATCGCTGAGATTCAAGGGGCGAGCGGAAGTCGGCTGGCGTCACACCGTTACCGCAAGTTTCGGCAGATGGGTCAGGTCAACTCCTATTGGCGCGAATTCGTCAGCCGAGAGGCATCTGAGTTCGGGACGCGCGTCGCCCGAACCGTCGGTTCGTTACGGGACCGATTCTCAGGACAAGACGACGAGATCGACAACGACTCCGGCAACAGCAACAGCAACGAGAACAACGGCGAGGTATCCGCTCCGTGAACAGTCAGTTCGATCTCATTCGCCGGCGGCAACACCTGCTGAACAGGCGTCGGTTTCTGCAAATTGCGACGTTAGCAGCGGGTGGGATACTCATTCCTGGCTGCCGAAATGAAGACGGGGCAACCCCGGCAGCGACGCCTACAGCGACTGTTGACACCGACGAAACGATTGTCCTCGCGGTCCCAGGTTACGAAGATCCGACTGTATGGGCAGATCGAACGTTGACAGTTTCCTCGTGGGATGGCGAATACGAAGAGGCTCAGCGGAAAGCGATCTTTGAACCGTTTCAACGTCTGACCGGGGCGAAAATCGAGGTCAAGTCAACGGATATTGTTGGACTTCGCAGGATGGTCGAAGATGACGAGACCGAGTGGGACGTGTCTGACGTTCTGACGGAAGACGTGCTACCTCTGGCCAACCTCGGAGTGCTCGAAACACTCGACTACAACGTGATTGATCCCGATGGCATCGAAGCAAACGCTCGAATGGAGCACGGCATCGCTTCCAGTTTCTACTCGACGGTGTTGACCTATCGCACCGATCGATGGCCCGATCTTCAGCCGCCGGCCTCGTGGCGAGACTTCTGGGACATCGATCGATACCCCGGCACTCGTGGACTTCATCGTCAAGCTCAGGGAACTCTCGAGTTTGCTCTCCTCGCAGATGGAGTTACTCTCGACGACTTGTATCCGATTGATGTTCCTAGGGCCTTCGCGGCACTCGATCGAATCCTGCCAGCAATCACGCTTTGGTGGGAACAGGGCGCACAACCCGCTCAGATGGTGACGAGTGGTGATCTCGACATGGTAAGCGCTTGGCACAGTCGCATTTACCGGCTTCAGGGAAGCGGCACGATGGTCAACATCGAATGGAACGGTGGCGCGCTCTCAGGAGACTCATGGGTCATTCCCGGCGGCGCACCGAACAAGGACGTCGCGATGGATTTCATCAACTTCGCGACTCGCCCCGAAGTCTGCGCAGCCTTCTCAACGCTGGTGCCGTTTGGCCCAGTGAACTCGAAAACATTCGAACTACTTGACCCGGACGTTGCCGACCGTTTGCCAACGGCTCCGCAGCACCGAGACATCCAATTCGTGACCGATTTCGAATGGTGGTTTCAGCACCGGGAAAACGTTGACTCTGAATTCGAGGAGTGGCTGACTGAGCATCCGTAGCTCGATGTGATCGTCGCTACTCAGGTGAAGCATCTCTCAACCTCGGAGGTTATCTGGTTGAAGACGTTGGAGTCCGTGTCAGACGCGCTTCAAAAACCTCAGCCGCGCGAATAGGGTCAGCGTTCTCAGCATACGTTTCGGGTATCGCTGCTGCCTCGACAAATGGTCGATCTTCACCGGCAATTGCGAGCGCTATTGGCTGCCATGAAATGTCTGCAGCAGGTTGTGCTGGAGACAGAATGATGTCGAAACGTTCAAGTTCGAGCGCCTCAACGACTTGTTCAGTCAGCGACTCCGCATCAAACGTCACATACACTCTGACGAGCCCTGCACGTTCAACATTCGCCAGCCATCGACACAGTTCCGGCTGGACATCATCGACAGCCACTGCGGCATCGATGAGCGATAATTCTCGGGTGACCCATTCTAGGAGTTGAGCGCCTCTGCGAGCCTCGTACGTGTGGTGTTGAAACGTCCTGAAGCTTTCGTGAACGTGACGTGCAGCTCCGGATCCAACCGCCCTAAGTGTTTGAGCGTATGCCTGGTTTTGCCGTTCTTCGACGACGCGGACTTCATTGCCACGTAAACTCAGTCCGTGAGCTAATCCTCGAGTAAAGATCGCCGACGGATTATTGATGTAGCCGACGACACTACCTGTGAAGAACGTAATCTTCACACCACCTGCTTTCTACTTCGACCATGGCGATTCCGTGGCCGCTGTATCTTGCCAGGAACCGTATCAGATGGTGCGATACGTCAACCGACGAGATCCAGCCACACCCGTTTACTGAACCCCGTGAGACTTACCGGGCGTCTGATACGGTAATGCCAACGATCGGCCCGGTCGGTGGTTCAGGAATCGAAGGCGCAGCACGCAGAAGATCGCTTCGAGAATGATCGACGAGCTCATTTTCGAGGTGCCGAATCGACGCTCAGCGAACGTGATTGGGATTTCAACGATCCGAAATCCACCTGTCGCAGCTCGGTAGGTTAAGTCGATCTGAAATGCGTAGCCGGTTGCTTCGACCGAATCCAGATCAATTGACTCCAGGACATATCTACGAAAGCATTTGAACCCGCCGGTCAGGTCCTCCACCGGCAAACCCAGGATGAGGCGAGCATACAGCGAGCCGCCGCGAGAGATCAGTTTCCGGTAACCCGGCCAGTTTACCGTCCGTCCACCTGCCACATACCGTGAACCGATGACGAGGTCCGCATACCTGCTCGCCTGAAGTAGCCGCGAAATCGTTGCCGGATGATGAGAGAAATCGGCATCCATCTCGATAATATGCGAGTAATCACGATCGAGCGCCCAGCGGAACCCAGCCAGGTAAGCAGTGCCGAGACCGAATTTGCCGTCTCGTTCGATGAGATGAATCCGACCCGGGTACGCTGGCATCAGCTCGCGGACGGCTGCAGCAGTCCCATCCGGAGAGCCATCGTCGACGATCAGTATGTCTATACCGGCGTGAGCGAGAACCGCAGGGATGATCTCTGTGACGTTCTCGCGTTCGCAATAGGTTGGCATGACGACGACTGCCCGATGCCCCTCACTCGTTGGCTCGACGCGTCGTGATGGGGTCGCGCTATATTGAATGTGCCGTCTCAACATCTATATCTCCATTGCTCATTGCTCGACTGGATGAATGTGATTGCTTTGAGTCGACGCCTTGCGTGACGGCCCTTCACAAATGTGCGTCGTACTCATCGCTTCTGCTTCGCAAAAATCACACCAGATGCACGCGTCACGAAGTCAAACGATCCTTACGACGCGATTGCCCGAAACCGATTCTCGTAATACGTTAAGAACGCCTTTGCTCTTCGCTTCGCGTCGAAATCGGAGATCAGCATCACGTGGTCCTCCTGCTGTTGTACGACATTGGCCATGATGGATCGGAGTTCAACTGGATCGAATGACCACTGGACAGGTCGTTGAGCGGATTCCTGCGTACCGCCTCGTGATTTGAGCAGCAACCATCCGATGAAACCGGTCATCACTCCGAGGAACAGCCCAGCGAAAATACGTTGCATTTCGGCTCCTCCACTCGGTTCCCCTTCGCCTCAAGCTGCGCAGGCTGTTCGCTGCGCCGCGCACTTACGCGGCCAGCGAACAGCCGAACTTCGCAATCTTGGGGCCACGACACATCCTCCCGCGAACGACTTTGATTCGCGAAGGTCCAGCCTGTGTTGAATAGTTCGACGAAAAGGTCTGGCACCATCTGGGTTAAGCCACGCGAAGCGTTTTGGATACGACGTTTGCCAACCTCAACCGACGAATGACACTCCGGACGGTGATTAGCGCTGCTCCCATCCCACTCTCCCGTCGCACCGCAGTCAGGGCAAACGCAAGTCACACCCAACGTTGACAGGTGAGCACACGGGCAAGCATGGCTCGCCGTCGTAACCAGTCCGGAGAGTCCGACATCGACGACGCCAATCGCGGGTGGCACGTGGGTTGCACCGCGCAAACGCCGGTTGACAGCCGGGAGCCGAATATGAGTCGCAATAAATCGATCAATGGGCAACATAGGATCACGATCAATCAAAAAGGGGAAATCCAATGAACTCGGAGCAGCGCTCGACAGTTGTTATGGGCGCAGGGCCGGGCGGCCTCGCAACAGGTTACTGGCTATCAAAACATGGAATCTCGGTTACCGTGATTGAGCGTGCGCCGTTCGTCGGGGGCCTGTCGCGGACGATCGAGAGGGACGGGTTCAGATTCGACATCGGTGGACATCGCTGGTTCAGTAAGGACGACGGCGTCAACGATTTCTACAAGGAGCTCATCGCCGACGAAACGGTTTGGGTTCGACGAATCAGCCGCATCTATTTCGACGGAAAGTACATCGACTACCCATTGAAGATCAGCAACGCACTCTCCGCTATCGGTCCACGCAAAGCGGCCCAGGCGGTAGCGAATTATAGTCGAGCCTCTCTGGAACATCGCGCCGGGATGCGACCGATCAGATCAATGGAAGACGCGTACATCGCCCAGTACGGACGAACGCTGTACGAACTGTTCTTCGAACGTTACTCGGAAAAGGTCTGGGGTTTGCCATGTTCCCAGATGAGCGGCGACTGGGTTTCTCAGCGCACGAAGGGTATGTCGCTCATCACAGCTGTGAAGGACGCGATTGTCCCGACCAATGGCGGAGTCCAGAGCCTCATTGAATCGTTCATGTATCCAAGGTACGGCTACGGTCGACTGTCTGAGCGGATGGCGGAAGGCATCCAAGCAGCCGGTAATGATGTTCGGCTTGGTTCAGGTGTAACGAAGGTTCACCGTCAGGGAACTCATATCACAGGTGTCGTCGTCACCGACCCAAAGGGGAACGAATCGGCCGTCGAGGGTGCCAATTTCGTCTCGTCAATCCCATTGACGGTCCTTTGTTCGATCATGGAACCTGCTGCCCCATCCGAGGTCATCGAGGCTGCGAAATCATTGACGTTCCGAAACGTCATCACCGTAAATCTCATGTTCGACCGAGAGCAGGTTACTGAAGACACGTGGCTGTATGTCCACGATCAGGCGATCAAGTTCGGGCGGCTCCATGAACCGAAGAACTGGAGCGTCGATATGGTGCCTGATCGATCCAAGACGTCGATCGTTGCTGAGTACTTCTGCTCGTTCGGCGACGAGATCTGGTCGATGAGTGACGAAGCACTCGTTGAACAGACGATTGGTCATCTCGTCGATGACCTCGGATTCATCGAACGCAACGAGGTCATTGGAGGCTTTGCCATCCGTGCTCCACGTGCTTACCCCAGTTACACCATCGGTTACGAGAAACCGTTGTCGATCCTCAAGCAGTTCGTTGGTTCATTCAAGAATCTGCAGATCATCGGGCGATACGGGACGTTCAGGTATAACAACGCTGATCATTCCGTTGAAACCGGATTGCTGGCGGCACGCAACATTCTCGGTGAGGATTACGATCTCGAACAGGTCAACGCCAAAATGGAGTATCACGAGATCAAGCGAACAAATACGCCAACGGAGCGCCGAAGCCTGAATGCGGAGCAAGTCGTTGCCTCGACCTCGGGGCATGGCCATCTCATATCTGGCGAGATGGGTTCAACCATGACAACGGACCAATGAGCGACGGGTGCATGCGACCTTGACGGCTGATGTCAGCGTTCGAATAAAGCAGTGTCACGTTCACCTGATCGTCGAATCAACGAATTGATCACTGTAATCTCCCAAATGTGAACACCCGGCGATGTGAGGTGCCCGCATATGACAGTTCTTGAGAATTGCTGTCCAATCGTCGACCGGGCATCCCATCCACGTCACCTGTTTGATGATGCTGCGCGACGTCATCAGGCGATTACTCAGGGCTTCCTCGTTAGTGTTAACAATCAATGAGCCGCTCCCGACAACGACGAAAAGCTACGACGTCTGTCAAGGTTCGATCTCCCATCGTGGCTGAACGACAAGCTCGTCCGTCGCCCGATCGACATCGTCCGGTTGTTGATTTTCTCGCCAAACACAGTTGGACGCTGTGCCTGGTGGCCATCGCCGCAATCGTCGCCGTCCATCTTGGAGCGTTCGACTGGTACACGGACTACCCACTGACCAACGCCGACGGGTCGCGCACGTGGTTGCCGAACACGTTTGCGTCAGTTGACCATCCTTTCCACATCAGCAAGGAACGGGCAACCCTTGATGCCGTCAGTCGAGGAGATTATCCGCGTTGGATTTCTAACCATCAGGGCGGGTATCCAGCTGAGTTCTACCCGCTCGGTGCAGATGTTGTGGTGATCGTCGCCTGGGCACTGGGACTTGGGCAGATACCTCTTGAAGTCGTTCACAAACTGGTTGTCATAGGTGTGCTGTTCATTCCTATTGCCGCCTACTGGTCAATCGCACGACGTGACGGATGGCCGAAAGCCGTCGTCGTTATCGCTACGCTGCTCCATCTGTTTCTGCCAGGAAGTTGGCTAGCCGGGGGTCCCGACGAACTGCTACGGATGGGGATGTGGCCAAACGTATTCGCAACCTATCTGACGCTCCCGCTGCTGTTGTTCGCATACGACTGGGTCGGTCGCGGGCAGTCACGATTCCTTCTGATCGCTGCAGGAATCGCGACGACGGCGATCTATTCGAATCCCCGATCGACGATCGCGGTCGCAACGGTTTTCGCTGCGATCGGAATTGGACTGGTGATCGACCGGTATCGCCAACAACAATTTCGGCAGCGAACGACGGTTCGACCTTTCCCGAATCGGAAGCCGGAACGACCAAACCTCGATCAACTTATCCTCCGGAGCGCGACACTCGTTGCGACGATCATCCTGCTTTGCGCGGGCCTGCTAATTCCACTACGAGCCACGCAGAATCTCTATGACTTCTACCGATTCGTCGAGTTCGGCGGTGCCCGCCAGGTCTGGGAGTATTTGATCGGCGCGATCCCAATTGAGGTCCTCGTGCTGGGTATAGCAGGGGCAGTCATCGGGATTCGAGGATCGAAGGCACATACCCGAATCGTCGCCATCTTGTTTCCGCTTGGGCTGGTTGTTCTTGTTACTGCTGGTTGGCTCTTTCAGGATTTTGAGTTGCTGCGCCAACTCGAAGGCCCTAGACTCATTCCAATGATCCGCCTTCCGCTGATCTTCCTTGCGGCTATCGGGATGTACAAAGGCGCACATTACCTACTCAGGGATATCACGGGACCGAACAGGCTTGAAAAGATTGATGGCATTGCGGTCATTGCGGTGGCTGTTGCCGTGCTTTCACCGATTTCGCCGTTTGCAGACGGCGAGCGTGGACTCCCTACGATTGAAACCACTAACCAACCAAGATTTCCTGAAATCGCGCGCTCAGCGATCCAGATCCAGAATCTCGCGACCTCAAATGACCGAGTGATGATTGTTGGATCTCCGATTTCTGAACACGCGTCGTTCTGGATTCCCGCGCTTACCGACGTAAACGCATTTCACTCGAAATGGGTCTGGTACTGGCGAACGCCCGACTACGCGGATCAGACGCAGGTAACGGACATCAGTTCAGCACTCGATCTGGAGTTCCTACGGACGAATGCGCTGACACTCGTGGTCGTCGCGAACAACTATCTCGATGAACTGGTCGTCGCCTATAAGAAACCTCATCTGGAACCAGTTCCGACGCTGGACGATACTGGATACACGATCTTCCGTGTCGAAGATGCTGGCCCGTCCACCCGTGGTCAGGTTGCCGTTGACGGTGGCGAGGTGACCAGTGTCCAACTGTCGCGAGAGCGGCTCCGCGCCGAGGTTTTCACTCTGGTGCCAGCGACCGCTCGCATCGCGATCAACGACTATCCAGCGTGGAGTGCAACGGTTAACGGCGTCGAGACACCGATACGTCGATCACCAGATGGATACATGCTCGTCGACGTACCTGGAGGGTACTCAGCGGTCGTCCTGACGTACAACGTCACATCCGTTGTCTGGATCAGCAGGGGCTTCGTCATCGTTGGAATCGTCGTGCTCGTGGCAGCGACTATAGTCCCAATGACGCGACGTCGGCGGCATCGGGAATCGTGAGAACGACGAATC
>JBGSWU010000469.1:0-2150 GCA_041751795.1 Thermomicrobiales bacterium | reverse complement strand
GAGTGTCGAGCGCCGTCCGGGACGGCTCGATCCCTCCACGGCGACCGACCATCTCAAAGTCCGCACAACCGTGCTCGTCGAGGAAGCGTCGCAGCATCGCATCGACATCGTCTGGATGCTGATCGGCAACCAGTCGGAAGTCGAGCCTGCAGGCTGCGCGACTCGGCAGGACCGTCTTGCTTCCTTCACCCATCCAACCGGTCTCGAACCCGTTGATATTGCAGGTTGGTGTGAACAGCAACTGCTCGTGGGCAGCGACACCGGATACACCGCCGATGAATTCCGTCACGCCGAGATCCTGCTTCTGCGCTTCGTCGTCCCAGGCATCGGCTTCGAGCATTCTGCGCTCAGCGTCCCCAACTGGCCGAATCTTGTCGTAGAACCCTGGCAGGTTGATTCGACCGTCCGGACCCTTCAGTTCGTTCAGCGCCCAGATCAGCCGCCACGCCGGGTTCTGAACCAGGCGAGCCCGTGCGGAGTGCAGGTCCTTTTCTGCTCCCTTCACCCTGATCTCGACCGAGTAGAGCCCGCTTGACCCGAAGTTGATGCGTGGCTTGTTTCCGGCGGCGAATCCACCATCGAACGACAACGCGGCATCGGCCGCCAGCAACTCGGTATTGGCATCGACGAAGGCCGGCAAGCTTGGACTACCGCTCTCTTCCTCGCCGTCAAGAAGCAACTTGATGTTGCACGGCAACGGCACTCCCGCTTCACGGAACGCGTCGATCGCCATCAGATGACAAAGCAGATTTCCCTTTGCGTCGGTCGTTCCCCTGCCGAACATGATCCCGTCGTGAATCTCGGCCCCAAACGGCGGATACTCCCATTCATCGAGCGGCTCTGGTGGCTGCACGTCGTAATGGTTGTAGATCACCAACGTGGGCGCGTTTGCGAGCGACGTTCGGATTTCACCAAAGACGACCGGTAGCCCGTCGGTCTCCATCACCCGCGCATCGATTCCGAGGTCCGACATCATTGACACGAGCAATGCAGCACACTCATGCACGCCAATGTTCTGCGCCGAGATGCTCGGCTGCTGCACCACACGCTGCAATGCGGCGATGTGGATGTCAGCCCGTTCATCGATTGTTCGCAATACGTGTTCAAGACTCATCTGTCGCCCCCTCCCTGGCTCGGCGCTATTCTCACCGCTCCCAGCACAAAGCGAAACCCCTGCTCCCACTGCGTATGTTTGGGAAGGCCAAGGCTGGAGAGATCCTTCACTGCGTTGTCATCCTGAACCGCAGTGAAGGATCTCTCCAAACTCCCCCAACTGGGCAGTTTCAAAAAGGAGAACGATCCTCTGACAACGCACGTTTCCCACACGAATAGTGCGACGCTTGGAGGGACCTTCGCCAATCAAGCACCGTTGACCAACACGATCGTGCCCTTCCTCATCACGAGAAAGGGCATGTCAATCAACAATCGAATGTCGTGAACGGGCTTAGTCGAATCGCTTGAAGATCGCGACGGCGTTCTGTCCACCAAATCCGAACGCATTCACCATCGTCGCATCGATCTTCATCGGGCGCGCCTCGTTTGGAACGTAATCAAGGTCGCAATCCGGGTCGGGGTACTCGTAATTGATCGTTGGCGGCGCTATCTGCGTTTCGATCGATTTGACGCAGGCCACACCTGCGACCGCGCCAGCCGCGCCAACCAGGTGGCCGACCGCTCCTTTGATCGAAGACACGGCCAACTTGTAGGCATGGTCCCCAAACGCCCGCTTGATCGCGACCGTCTCGGCTTTATCGCCCAGCGGCGTACTGGTGCCGTGTGCCGACAGGTAATCGATCTCTTCCGGTTCCATCCCCGCTGACTTCAGCGCCAGCTTCATCGCCCGCATTGCGCCCGAGCCATCCTCGACCGGTGCAGTAATATGGAATGCGTCAGACGTCATCGCTCCACCGACGAGTTCCGCGAGAATCCGCGCTCCACGAGCCTTCGCATGCTCTTCCGTCTCAAGCACCATCACACCCGCACCCTCGGCGAAGATGAATCCGTCTCGTTGGCTATCGAATGGTCGGCTCGCCTTTTCCGGCTCATCGTTACGTCGAGACAGTGCCCGCATGTTGCCGAAGGCTGCGATCGCGACTGGGTCAAGCCCGGCCTCAGTGCCGCCCGCAATGACGACATCGACTTCCCCACGC
>JBGSWU010000468.1:0-5723 GCA_041751795.1 Thermomicrobiales bacterium | reverse complement strand
AGTTGTCCTTCGCCAGCCTTGAACGACAACAACTCGTCGCGGGAGTAGCCCGTCAACCCCGTCATTGCCGGGTTTGCGTCGATGACCTGTCCCTCACCGTCAACGACGATGATCGCGTCGGCTGCGCCCTCGAACAGCCCTCGATAGCGCGTTTCTGCCGATTGGGCATCGCGGTAGATCGTGGCTTTGGCGATTGATGTCGCCACCCGCCGGGCCAGTTCTTCGGCGAGGCTTTGTTCAGCGGAGCTGAAGCGACGGCCCGATTCCGCCATCCCCAGCGACAGGATGCCGATCATCTCGTCCCCGGCCAGCAATGGGATAAAGAGGGTCGAACGCGCGGCGATCTGGCGCAGATACTCTGCGTGTCCTTCGTCGCGTGCGAGTGCCGCGATCTGTCCGGCGTCGGCCTCGGGGGCAAGGATCGGCCCCTGCTCACGGACGAGGTTCGTCCATGGCGCGCTTTCCTGTGGGTCGAACGGGTAATGCTGGCGGACTTCGTAGAGCAATCGTTCACGTTCCGGATCGACGGCCCGGGCAACGACGTGGCCGGTTTCTCCAGCGACGAGGTCGATCATGCAGAAATCGGCTAATTCTGGGACGGCAAGCTCGACCGCCGTTCGCAATGTCGCGTCGTAGTCGATTGACCCGGCCAGTTGCGTGCTGGCATCGATCAAAAACGCCAGCGCCCGCTCAGTCTGCGTCTGCTCGGTGATCTCCTGCGACGTCAGGTAAACGCCGCGCGGCGTGCCGTCCGCTGCGAGATCGGGCAACATCGCGATCAGGAACTCTCTTGGGCTGTCGTCCGGGTGTTCATTGGAAACGATGCTGAATTGCTTGGCTTCCGCTGATTCGCCGGTCGCGATCGCATGCTCGATCCGTGCCCAGGCGTCGGGATTCTCGTCCATGACGTCGTGCAGGTGTGTGCCGACGATCTGCTCGACGCTGCGGCTCAGGAAGCCAGCGTGCGTCTGGTTGCAGAGGCGGAAGATGCTGTCTGCGTCGATATAGGCGATGCCAACCGGAATAGCGTGGAAGAGCGCGCCGTAATCGGCCCACTGTTCATCGCGCCGCCTGGCGTGCGCAACGGCGTCCTCGCGCTCGGTATCGACGATCGCCAGGGTTGCCTCAAGTTCAGCGACGCGCTCGCGTAGCCGTTCGAGCTCACTTGCCGGTGACGCCTGCGTCGCTGCCATGCGATCCCTTCAGTCACGTTTGGCGACCCGATGTTCCCCTGCATCGACTGGTGACCGTATCATCCCGCCCATGTGCGCAGGATGATACGGTGTCAGCCGACCACATGAAAAGGACCGCGAAGGGTATCACGATGAGCGCGGGAGGCTGATCGTGAATGTACTCCCCTGGTCAGGTGTCGACTCGACGAAGATGTCACCGCCGTGCGCTTCGATCAACGTTCGCACGATGTAGAGTCCGATCCCAAGTCCCTGGACACTGGCGTGCTCGACCCCCTCAACACGGTAAAAGCGGTCGAAGACGTGAGGTAACGACCCAGCCGAAATACCAACGCCACTGTCGGCGATCGACACTCGCGCGTTTCGGTCGTCTGCATCAAGGGACACCACAATGTTTCCACCGGTTGGTGAGTACTTGATCGCGTTCGAGAGCAGGTTCTGAAGAACCTGGCTGAGCCGCCCGCTGTCCCACCAACCGACGATCGGCTGGCTCGGCGCACTGATCTGGATCTGATGCTCGGTTGTCGTTGCCCGTGCCATTTCAACGTTGCGTCCAACGATCGTGACCAGATCGACGTCTGCCCGGCGCAGGCTGAGTTTGCCCGAATCCGCCGAAGCTACGTCGAGGAGATCGCTGATCAGCCGTTCAAGGTGGTTCGTCCGACCAAGGATGACCTCGATGGCACCCGGATCGTATTCCTGTCGTCGTTGCAGGAGTTGGGTGAATCCCTTCAGCGAGGTCAGTGGCGCCTTCAGTTCGTGGGTGATCAATGTCGTGAACTCGCGCTGCATCTTCTCGACATTGCGCCGCTGGCTGATATCCCGGAGGACCGAGGCGAAGACGACACCATCTGGCAGCTCGACCGTCGATGCGTGCGCTTCAACCGGAACGATCTGGCCGTCCTTGTGGCGCAGTTCGACTTCCCCGGTCCAGACTCCGTCCTGTCGAAACCGTTGCCATTCGGCGTCAGTCCAGGTTGGCTGATAGGCGACGATATCAGCGACGCTCAGATTCAGTAGTTCCGCTCGGCTGTATCCCAGGAGTTTCTCGGCAGCTGGATTCGCGTCGACATAGCGGCTGTTTTCATCGGCCATCAGAATCGCGTCGGCGATACCATCGAAGAGATTTCGATGTTGCGCTTTCGCGGCCTGCGCTTCACGCAGCAACCGACCGTGTTCGATCGCTGCGGCGGCATGGGCGACGATGGCCACGACCAACTGCTCGTCGCGCTCCGTGAAGACGGCAGGCCGCGAATGCCCCAGAAACAGTCCGCCAAGCACCTCACCATCGCGAGCGATGACCGGCACTGCCAGGTAGGAATGGACCGGTAGGTGTCCCTCGGGCATCCCATCGTAAGGCGGATTCTTGCCGAAACGCGGGTCAAGCGTCACGTCGTCGAGCCGCAGCACGTCCTCGCCACGAAACGTCGGTCCAAAGATCTCCGTTTTCCGGGGCATCGGGAACGACGCAAACGCCTCCGGATCGACGCCAGAAAGCGTATAGAGCGTGTACGATTCGCCGCTGTCGCCGACTACGTTATAGAAGTAGGCACCGAACTCGGCCCCGGTGAGCGCCGTCACCTCATCAGTGATGGCCTGGACGAGATCCTTCGTGTCCAGGTCTGCCGATGGTAGTGCGACGATCCGCTGTAACGCCGCGCTGACCAGTGTTTCCTCGCGCAGTTCCTCGGCAAGCGCCTGTCGTTCGGCATCGACCCTTTCGAGGATCGCGACCCGCTCCCGCAACTGCTCCAATTCGCGCGCTAACTCCTGCTGCGCATCACCTTGCCCTGCCATCGAACGAAAACTGACTCCCAACTCGTGACCACGTCAAGCCTCACTACAGATCAGATCGGATGCAAGATGCACGCCGCGTGACACAGCTGGGCTGGCGACCCTCCGCACCGAGTGCATCGGGGATCGCAGATGTCTACCACGACGCGACGCATCACTTGCACGCCGATTCACGCTTCCGTTCGCGCTTGGGGCGCACGTATCTGCAGTGGAATCGGTACGCCGAGCAATATGTAGCCTGAAGCTGCGAGAGGTGTATAGCGATGTCCTGTACAATTCCTGTCGACACCCGGAGGAACTCAATGTCAGAGCGTTGGATCAGCAACGCGCGTAATCCGAGAGTACCGCTCCGTCTGAGATCGCGAGACGCGATTGAGAACGTGGTGCGCTATGTCGGTGCCACCATACTGATTGGTTGGGTGATATCAGCATCCGGCCAACCAGCCCTCGGTGTCGTCGCAGCGATCGTCGTCCTCGGTTCCTATGCGTGTATCGATCGGGTCAGGGATCGTCGGACCGTATTCCCTGAGCGTCAGTTGATCGCCCTGATGACGGTCTACCAGATTGGACACGCGATCTGGTGGTAACTGACACAAGCCCGCCGCGCCTGTTCGCCTACACCGGCGAGCAGACCGACCTGACTGGTAGCCTCTACCTTCGTGCCAGAACGTACGACACGGATGCTGGTCGCTTCCTGTCAGTCGATACGGTCCAACCCAATGCACCGGGGACGCAGGGCTGCAACCGTTACGCCTACACGGCCAACAACCTGACCACTTGGACCGATCTGGGTGGACAAAACATCCAACGATCCGATGAACCTCGCCACAGACTAAGACGGCCACTAGTCAGGCAATCGCGGGTCGTGGCTGTGTGCGCTATTCGGTCGTTGGCGAACGGCGATCGTCCAGAGCGACAGGAGGCGCAGGGATGGCGAGCGGGGCGGGGTACATCTGGAATGAGCCGTCCGACACGACGGTGCGGGAGAGTTGCGGTCTATCTACGGTTAGCGGCTGCGGACGCGTGTCGTTCTACACGGCGCGCCTCGATGGATACGGCATCAACCCCGAGTCGATCGGCGATCAGGACAACTCGACAACCACGCCCTCGTCCGGCGCCAACTCGATGCTGCCTGCGACGTGGTCGTCGGCGCGACTCAGCAAGGTCGAGAGGATAACGCGTCCGAGTGGCGGGTCGTCGGGTGGGAACCAGGCGCGTGGGTTGGCGCTGAGGTTGAGGACGATCAGCAGGCGGCGGCCATCGTGCTCGCGTTCGTAAGCGAGGATGTCGCCATCCGCGCCGCGTGGGCGGTAGCGGCCGATCTGGAAGGCTGGCTCACGGCGACGCAGGGTGATCAACTGGCGATAGAGCGAGAGCACCGAGCCTGTGTCGGCCTGCTGGTTGGCGGCGTTGTTGACCGTTGCGTCGTCGGGGATCGGCAGCCAGGGCTCGACATCCGCTGGGCAGAACCCGGCGTTGAGTGAGGCGTCCCACTGCATTGGTGTGCGCTCCGGGTCGCGGCCGAGGTGCGGATTCCCGGAGCGGAGTCCCCATGGGTCGCGCACCCGCTCCGGCGGGATCAAACCATCGCGCATGCCGATCTCATCGCCGTAGTAGAGCGTTGGCGTGCCGCGCAGGGTGAGCAGCAGCATCGCGGCGACGCGAGCCTGTGCAGCGCCGATGCGTGAGGCGATGCGGGGGCGATCGTGGTTCCCGAGCACCCAGTTGGGCCAGCCGCCATCGGGCAACGCTCCCTCATACCGGTCGATCAACGCCGCGATCTGACCGGCGTCCCACGCGGTGCGGATCAGATGCATATTGGTCGGCATGTGCATGCCCCGGCCGGCCGTGCCGTAGTAGCGCATCAGCCGCTCGTAGGGCAGGTATAGCTCGCCGATCAGCAGTCGGTCGTTGTACTCGTCCACCACCTCGCGGATCATCCATACGACATGGTCGTTGTCGGCATGGTCAGCGGAATAGACCGGCATCGCCTGGGTGTCGGGGCCGAGATCTGGGGCGACATCCGGTTTGGGCGGATTGTCGCGCCACTGTGGGTCCTTCATCATCTGGCGCAGCGCGTCGACACGAAAGCCATCGACGCCGCGATCGAGCCAGAAGCGCAGTGTGTGGAGCATCGCGGCCTGAACAGCGGGGTTGCGCCAGTTGAGGTCGGGCTGCTGGGGGAGATATGCGTGGTAGTAGTACTGCCCCGTCGTCTCGTCCCACGTCCAGGCTGGCCCGCCGAACTCGCTCTGCCAGTTGTTCGGCGGGCTGCCATCCTGCTTCGCGTCCTTCCAGTAGTACCAGTCACGCTTCGGATGGTCGCGTGAGGATCGAGACTCGATGAACCATGGATGCTGGTCCGAAGAATGGTTCGGCACCCAGTCGAGGATCACCCGCAGGCCACGGGCATGCGCCTCGGCCACGAAGCGGTCGAAGTCGGCCAGCGTGCCAAAGATTGGTTCGATCCCGGTGTAGTCGCTGACGTCGTAGCCGAAGTCGGCCATCGGCGAGGGAAAGATTGGCGACACCCAGACGGCGTCAACACCGAGCCACTGCAGGTAGTCGAGTCGGCTGGTGATTCCCGGCAGATCACCGATCCCATCGCCGTTGCTGTCCTGGAACGAGCGCGGATAGATCTGATATGTCACGCTGCCCCGCCACCAGTCGGCCATTCCGCTTCTCCTCGCGTCTCTGCTGGGCCACGCGTCTAGCATCTCACCGGGCCCATCTCAAACC
>JBGSWU010000467.1:0-2142 GCA_041751795.1 Thermomicrobiales bacterium | reverse complement strand
CAGGAGCCGCTTGATCATCATTGCTCCGAGCAGCGAGATGACGACGGCCACAGCATAGGATGTCCGGGCGTCCCAGGTTTCCGCGATTTGCCCACCGAGGATCGGTCCAGCGGTAAATCCCAACCCCATCGCCGTTGTATAAGAGCCGAACGCGACGGCGCGTTGGCCGGGTGACGTAATGTCGCCCAGGTAGGCAGCACCGATCTGAAACGTCGCAACCACAGCGACACCCTGGAGAAGCCGTCCAACGCCGAGCAGCAACGGGCCGTCTGCGAGGGCGTATGCGGCCATCGACCCGGCGAACGCCAGCAGGCCGAGCGTCAGGATTCGCGTTCGCCCAATCCGGTCCGAGATGATGCCGAGTGGGATCGACGCCGTCAGTTGCGTCACTCCCGAGAGGGTGTTCAACGCCCCGAGCAGTGCGAGCGACACGCCGAGGTCACGAGCGTACAACGAAAACGTCGGGATGATGATCCCGGCAACGATGTCTGCCACGAAGATGATCGCACAGAGAGCGAACACTTCGGATGACATGCTGTTGCGAATACGGCCCCCCAGCGTCGAGATCATCTCGATGCTGCCGGCGGATGGTGACGACCTGTCAGCGAATTGACTCGCCCGGATGTGATCCGATCGTCGGCAACAATGGCAGAGGGGTCAAAACACGGTTGCCGAAGGAACCGACAACATGTTGTTGAACCACGATCAATCCGATTCCACCCAGGCATTCGTGCGGGATCGCCGACGCTCGAATCGTCGCAATCGCGCGCAACGGCGGTCACTGCAATCCAGTCCGATGGGATAGGGTTCCAGATATCAGGAAACAATGATCGTGTCGTACGGATAGGTGGTCAGCGCGCGTGCGCGGTCCTGTTCGACGACGCAGACATCTTCACAGCGTACGTAAAACGATCCAGGACGACCAATCTTTGGTTCGAGCGCGAAACACATCCCTGCCCGGATTGGTTCCGTGAACTCCGGCAGCATCCATGGGTTCTCATGGACATCGAGGCCAATCGAGTGGCCAAGGGCATACCAGGAAAACTGATCGCGGAAGCCATCCTCTGTGACCGAATCGACAACGAAGTCATGCACACCGGATGGAGTGATCTTTCCATCGCCCATGACCGCCATCGCTGCCTGGATCGCTTTCGTGATCGACTTCCAGGCGCGTAACGGTTCATCGCGTGGTTCGCCGATGAAGACCGACCGTCCGAAGTCGGAGGTATACCCACGGAACCGGACGCCGAGGTCGAACGCAACGGTCATCCCGTCAACGATTGGCTTTGGTTCGTCACGATCGACCCAGCTTCTCGCCCATCGTGTTCCGTGGCCATCGAGAACAACGGCGGGCATGAACGAGAAGCCGTCTCCTCCGTGCTTTTTGAGTTGGTAGTCGACTTCGATGACAAGATCACGGTCGAGCATCCCCGGCGTCATCTGCGCGACGGCTGCGCCGAATGCCGCGTCGGTGATCCGCGCGCACGCTTCCATCGCGGCAATCTCGTCGGGGTCCTTCACCTCACGAATACGATCGACGACGCGGTCGCCGAGTGGCACGACCGTCGCGTTCGGTAGTGCTCGTTGAAGCGACAGGAGTGTTTCACTCCAGAGCATCTTCGTGACGCCTATGGTCTTGTCGTCCAGCCCTATCTTGGCGACCGATTTAGCCAGAAACGCGTCCGGGTCTGCTCCGTCTGGCATGGCCAGCACGTCGAAGGGCATGCCGCTCTCGTACTCGCGCAACCAGCTTGGTCGCAGAATCAGCGTTGGATCATCGTCGAGCGGCACGACGAGACCGGTGATCCAGTCGCCGTGGGCGCGACCAACAGCGTACGTCACTGGCTCTTCCAGGCCGGTCACGTATTGAAAGTTACTACCGTAGTTCAGAAAGATCGCGTCAAGTCCGGCCTCGCGCATCGCAGCCTTCACTCGCTGTATGCGCGTCGCCTCTGGTGTCGAATCTGGCATCGATTGGTCTCCTCATCTTCCCCCTGGTCGTTTGTGCCCGGTCATTGTCGCGATGGCGCTGGGTTCGTCAACGTTCAAATGCTGTCGGAACTGTCCAGTTGGCCAGTTGGCCAGTGTCCGGCGGCACGATGTTGCCTGTCAGATCCAGATATATGCTGTCGATCGTTGGCC
>JBGSWU010000466.1:0-2032 GCA_041751795.1 Thermomicrobiales bacterium | reverse complement strand
ACAGCACGCTCTTGACGGTTGGTGTCAGCGAGGCTCACCTACGGTTTGCTGAGACCATCGACATTCGCGTCGTCAGTCCACAGCCGGGTGGCGCATCCTCGACAGTGGCGTTGATCGTCCAACCACCAACGATCGGAGATTCTGCGTTCATGCGTACCTGGCAACGCACCGACGAACCCGTTGCCAGCGGGGCAGTGAGCCGGACATGGATGTGGGGGCCCGAGCCATTCAGCGCAGCATTTCTGGAGGACTATTCGGATGCCCCAGGCGGGGAACGGCTTGTCCAGTACTTCGACAAGAGCCGGATGGAGATCAGCAATCCCGATGGCGACTCGACCAGCGAGTGGTTTGTCACGAACGGTCTGCTGGCGCGCGAACTGATGACCGGCATACAGCAGGACGGCGATGATACGTTCACCGATCGAACGCCTGCACTCATCAACGTTGCCGGTGACCCGAATGACATGAATGCCCCAACCTACGCGACGTTCGAGACATTGATGGACGAACCGGCGCTGTCAACCGGAGCAAGTATCGATCAAATTGTCGATCGTGGGGGCACGATTACTGTCGATCCGACCCTGAGCGAACACGGGGTGACTGCCGCAGTCGTCGTCGACGAAACAAACCACAGCGTTGCGTCCGTATTCTGGTCGTTCATGCTATCCGAAGGAACGATCTTCGAAGGCGACAGTCTCACTATCGACGCACTCTTCCCGAACCCGTTTTACGCGACCGGACTACCGGTAACCGAAGCGTACTGGACGACGGTTGCCGTGGGCGGTCAACAACAGCAGGTCCTCGTTCAAGCATTCGAGCGCCGGGTGATGACCTGGACTCCCAGTAACCCGCCCGGCTGGCAAGTCGAAACCGGAAATGTCGGGCGCCACTACTACGAGTGGCGATACCTTGATTGACAGGAGGTGAGGGGGTGCTGAGCGACACGGTACGCGCTAACGCATTGACTCCGTGTTCTTCAGCACCCCCTCACCTCCAGAAGACTCTACGACTCAGCGAGCGACTGATCGTCGCCGATTGTGTAGCGCAGGATCGCGCCGACGCCACCGAATTGGTCGAGCGTCTGGGCGGCTTCCGACCGCGGGAACTCGTCATCGGCCTTGCGGATTGGAGCGTTGCTGTCCATGTCAACCGGAACTGACGAATGGACGATCTCAATGTCCGCGCCAGTCTGGACCGCCAGACGAACGATCTCGTCCTCAAGGGACACGGCAACGATCTTGTTGGCTTCGCCACCAGCCGGGTGCTTCTGCGGTGCGTCACCGGTGCCGTAGAGCGGCAACGTGAAGTCGGCCCAGCCCGACCCATGGAAGTCGTCGTTCATCACAAGCGTTAGCACCTGGCCGGACTGCAGCGCCACCAGCACATCCTCTGCACCGGAGACTGCGTATCCACCCGGACCCTGACCATCGTTGACACGTTGGACGGCGTCCGACTCGTGCGTGCGCTCCGCTGACGCGACCATTGGCAGAACAGATTCCAGCAACTCTTCCGTCGTCGCTCGTATATCGACGCGAGCGGTCCCGATGATGCGGTCCTTGATCGAATCGTGCAGCGCATCGTTGAGCGGACTCATAATCACTTCATCGCCAGCCAGCACGATGGTTTCGATCGACTGCCCCTCTAAGATCTTGCGAGTTTCGTCAGCGATGGACCGGGCGAATGCTTCGACCCGCTCGTCAGCACGCCGTTGGAAGCGGGCTTGCGAGAAACCGCCCTGCTGCTGGTGACGTGGATACTCATTGCTAACGAGATTCACACCGTGTTCACGTGACGCCTGGCGGAATAGGGAAATGTGGGCATCATGCTGGTCGGCGAGAATGACAGCGAACGTCGTGAAATCTTCTGCAAGTCTGCTCAGGGTCGTCAGCGCTGGCGTAGGGCCAACCGTCACCTTTGTTTCGAGCGGGGTGTTCATTGAGAGTGTTTCAAAGACC
The DNA here is from genome assembly GCA_041751795.1 of Thermomicrobiales bacterium. Taxonomy (GTDB): domain Bacteria; phylum Chloroflexota; class Chloroflexia; order Thermomicrobiales; family CFX8; genus JBBECJ01. The sequence goes on along the minus strand of JBGSWU010000466.1, from coordinate 77 downwards.
CCGTTTCGGTTGCAGGCGACGATGAAGACGCTGCGCGTCGACGGATCGACCTCGCCGTCGAGCAACTCGTTGATCCG
>JBGSWU010000465.1:0-6142 GCA_041751795.1 Thermomicrobiales bacterium | reverse complement strand
GCCTGTTCTGGATCGAGTGGAGGAATTAGTCGCGTCTTGACCGCTCCCGGCTCGGGTGCCTTCCCCATGACGACGATGACGCGGTTCATCATTCGATCGACCCGCGTTGAAGCAGAGCCGTCACCTTGTCGAGCATGTCATCCCAGGTCAGGAAACCGAGATGTGCGTCAACGATCCGACCGTCAGCGTCGATAAAGTAGCTGGACGGCATGGCCCGGATCCGGTAGCCATCGACGACCTGTTGCTGCGTGTCATACACCAGTTCGTAGGTGGCGCCGATCCGATCGGCGAAGGCGGTCCCGCTTGACACTGAATCGCCGGCATTGACGCCGAGGACGACGATCTGTCCGTCGAACTCCTCGGAGATCCGCTGCATGTCGGGCATTTCTTCGAGGCAGAAGGTACACCAGGTCGCCCAGAAGTTGAGAAACACCGGCTGGCCGCGCAACTCGGAGAGTTGCAATGCGCTGCCATCTGCTCGGGACAAGCGGAAGTCAGGCGCAAGTTCACCTGGGCGAGGCGCACCCTCTGCGGCTCCGGTCATCCCGAACGGTGTTTCCGGTTCGCTTTCCCAGGGTCGCGTCATCCAACCGACGACGCCTGCGAACAGCAGCGCTCCAACCAGCGCCAACGTCGAAAGCCACTCCCTGCGCGAACGGGAGCGAGTATGGGATGTCTCGTATTCGATCATAGGCATCGTCGTATCACCTGCCGTTTCTGACGTCGCCATCTCGATCTTAGGGGTACATGAGTGCATTCGTCTGTGAGACGACCTACATTCGGCTGAGATCGCGGCGTCTGTATATTTGCTGTATCGAACCTGTGCGACTACCGCTGTTTGTCCTGTGCCGGTACGACCGACTCTCATCAGATCGTGCCTTTCGGGGATGGTGGGAGCGTGACCGCTGGATGATTCTAGGTCGACGGCACGAGCTAACCCGGGTAGAACGGTTGCCCTGCCTCGTTCGTCAATACGTACGACCTGTTTGACGTGGATGAAAGCAGCACCATTAGCAATGCTCGACAGGTTGGCGGTATTCGATGGTGCCAGGCGAGAACTGACTGCGGTTGCCAGTCATCGAGCCCATGCGCTCGTGCTTGCGTTGGCTGCCATCGTGGGTGTCGCTGTTGCCGTCGTCCAGCGAGGGTGGGCGATGCCAACTCTGGCAGTCGTCCCGCTGATCGCAATTGTGCCACTGGTCGAGTTGTTCGCCGTCCCGAATGGCTCGACGCGCCGGCGCGAAACGGCGACATTCGCGATCATCGTCGCTTCTGCCGCACTTGGCGGCTGGCTGGCAGCGCTCGCGGCCGGTCTGCTCGGAATGGCATCTGAAACGTGGTTGAACCCGGCCAGACGAGAGGATGAGCGCAACTGGACCTACCGTCCGGTCGTCCTGGCAGGTCTCGTCCTCGCTGGCGCATTCGTCAGTGCGTTTCCGCTCCTCGCACCCTTGCTCGTCGTCTTCTGGATGGTTGTCATTGGCGTTTGGTCGGCAGATCGCCGTCGTCACGGGCCATCCGGTGGGTTGGTCGCGGCGTTCGTTGTCGGTGTCTGGTTGTTGCTGAACCTGACGATGCCGTTCTGGATACCGAATCTGCCATCGTCGGCCCGCGAACTGGTCGTCGCCGGGATGCCCGCCATGCATTTCGCACTAGGTTTCATGACCGTCGACAGTATCCTCGCGAGCAGTCTCGCGACCTCTCGTGCCGGTTTGAGCGGCCTGGGTTTCTGGCGAGGTCGCCTGATATCGACGGTCTGCCGGTACACCGTCATGTCCGTAGTGGGTACAGTCCTGGCGGTCGCGATCGCTGAGTTGGGTGCACCAGGATTGATCGTCGTGCTCACGATCTTGATCGGTCTGGTGATCGGTCTGGGTGTCCGACTCGAACTGGAACACAGTCATCGACGGTTGATCGCGACTGTCTGCGCACTCTCGACCGCGCTTGAAGCTCGTGACCCGTATACCCGTGGCCATTCTGATCGTGTTGCGTCGTTTTCAGTGTCGATCGCTGAGCGGCTCGGCTGGTCTCTGCGTGCGCGACGCGAACTCGAACTTGCGGCCCATCTGCACGATGTCGGGAAGATTGGCGTTCCTGACGATATTCTCTGTAAACCGGGACGTCTGACTGACGAAGAGTTCGCGGTGATTCAGCGACACTCCGAACAAAGTGCGGCTATCGTTCGCAATGTGCCCGAATTTCAACACGTCGCCGAGATGATTCTCCAGCATCACGAGCGGTTGGATGGCTCTGGCTATCCACGACGCATAACTGGCGATCAGATTCTGCCTGCGGCACGGATCCTCGCGATTGCCGACTCGTTCGATGCGATGACCTCGTCGCGCGCCTATCGGGCTGCGCTGCCAGTCGCAGAAGCTGCACGTCGGCTCCTTGCTGAGCGAGAAACTCAATACGATGCGCAGATGATCGACGCGTTTCTCGGGTTGATCGCCGAGGACCGCGTCGAAGGCGTGCTCGCGTACACCTACTGCCTGTCGCACTAACCGATCCGAGCTCCTCATACCGCGACGAATCCACACTTGTAAGCGTTGTCACAGTCAAATGAGCCAATCAGACGTACTGTGGAATCACAGTAACGTGGTCAGATTGCCCAACACTGTCGCAGGCAACCATTACGTGAGGAGCCCCGCTCAAAACATGTCAACACTCCCAGACGTGCCATATCTCCCGATTGAAGCTCACACAGTCATTGGAGACCGCCGGACGGCTGCCCTGGTGGGGGCTGACGGAACCATCGATTGGTGGTGTGCGCCACGCTACGATAGTGCAACGATCTTCGGCTCAATTCTTGACGCTGAGAATGGAGGAAGTTGGCGGATCGGACCAGCATGCTCGACCATCGGTACACAAACGTATCTCGCCGATACCGCCGTATCCGTCACTCGATGGTCAACGGATGCGTACGAGCTCGAACTCAGCGATTTCATGCCGTGGCCTCGCAACGATCGGGCGAGTGAAAATCGGGACCGGCACGCGATCGTCCGCCAACTTCGCTGTATCCGCGGCGAGGTGGATTGCATGTTCTCAATCGAGCCACGCGCCAACTTCGAATCGACGTTCGAAAGTGCCGTCGATGGTCGCCAGCTTCGCTTCGATGCCGGCAACGAGCGCATTTCCGTCTGGGCAAACTGCGAACTCGATGTGACCCCGAATTCGGCCACGGCGCAGATTCACCTTCGCGAAGGCGAAGAGTTCTGCACGGTGCTCGAATACGGTGACGTACATCGACCCTGGTCGTGCCGCGAAGTGCAACGCGTGGCCGAAGAAACCATCGAATACTGGAGTGACTGGGTCACGCAACTGTCCTATCAGGGGCCACGTCTCGAACAGGTTTTGCGGTCAGCCCTGACGGTCCATCTTCTGAGCTTCGCGCCGAGTGGTTCGATGGTTGCGGCTCCGACGACGTCGTTACCCGAACGGATCGGCGGTGACCGTAACTACGACTATCGGTTTGCCTGGGTACGTGATGCGTCGCTGTCGATGGCGATCCTGGCGCTGCTGGGTCAGGCGCAAGCATCGAAGCGATATATGGACTGGCTTTCTGCGCTGGGTTCGTCGGTTGACGCGCCGTTGCAGGTGGTCTATCGCGTTGATGGCGAGACCGATCTCACGCAGGTGGAGCGCAACGACTTGAATGGCTATCGTGAGTCACGACCGCTCCGCTTCGGGAATCACGCAGCGGATCAGGTGCAATTGGACTCTCTTGGCTACCTCGTCGATTGCGCGTTGATTTACCTCCAGCAAGGTGGAGAGTGGCGCCCGTCCTACTGGGACATGATCCACCGTGCGGCAGAGTACACAGCGGCCAACTGGCAGCTCCCGGATAGCGGCATCTGGGAACTCACGGAAATTGAGCATTACGTCAGTAGCAAAGTGATGAGTTGGGTAACTCTCGAACGCGCGATCAAGATCGCGGAGTGGACCGGTCATCAGGGCGACACCGCGAACTGGCGCGACATGATGGATGTCATCCACGCTGAAGTCATGGATCGTGGGTGGAACGAAGAGGTAGGCTCCTTCCTTCAGCGGTACGATGCTGAAGCACTTGATGCGTCAGTGTTGCTGATTCCGGTCATGGGCTTCCTCCCCGCGAATCATCCGCGCGTCGTGTCGACAGTCCGCGCTATCGAGCAGCAACTCACGATCGATGGATTCGTTCATCGCTTCCTTGCCAGCGAAACACTTGACAACGAGGACTTGCCGCTGGGCGAATTCGAGGGCGCGTTCCTGCCGTGTACGTTCTGGTTAGCGACGACCTACGCAATGTCTGGACGCATCGAGGATGCCGAGAACATTCTGAGCGCAGCCGAGCGTATCGCAGGTGGCCCCGGCGTGTTTGCCGAGGAGATCGACGCCCGTAACCAGACATTTCTGGGCAACACTCCGCTCCTGTTTGCGCAGGTTGAGTACGTCAGGACGATCCTCACGCTGGGTGCTCAGTCGGGGAGTGCCCGATGACTCGACTGGCCGCATTGACCATCAATCGAGCTGCATCGTGCGATGGCTACACGCGATCGCCATCAAGAAGCTGTGTGATCCCATCGCACGGAATCGTCTTCGAAAGCCGAGATGGCGGCCCCCCGCCCGATGTCTGACGGCACCACGGTATCGATCACTCCGCTGAACTACCTCGTAAGAAGATAACGTGAAAGGATGACCGTTCATGGATTTTGGCAGCGCAGTTCTTGCCGGAATTATTGCGACGATTGTTATGACCGCCATCATGTATATGGCGAAGAGCATGGGCATGGAAATGGACATGCCTCGCATGCTTGGCCTGATGTTTGCTGGTCCTGATAAATCAGGAGCAGTATTCGGTATTGGTCTGATGGTCCACCTGATGATGGGTGCCGTGTTCGGCATCGTCTATGCGCTCGGTTTCGAGGTGCTCGGTGTCGAGGCGAGCTGGCTCTGGGGAACCGTCTTCGGCGTTGTTCACGGCGTGGTCGTCGGAATGGCGATGGGGATGATGCCCGCGATGCACCCTCGAATGGGTGACGGTGAGGCGCTGGCCGATCCGGGACCGTTCGCTCGAAATTATGGCGCGATGATGCCAGCCGGCATCATCATGACGCACGTCGTCTTCGGTATCGTCATCGGCTTGATCTATACCGCATAACCACGGTCAGGCTGGGAATCGCGCCAGGGCGCCGTATGCATCGGAGCGGTTCTCCCGTTCGTCGACCTGGCAGGACTGATTCGACTGACCTGGAAGGGGCCACATGGACTTGCAGCGCACCACCGCATTGGAAGAGGGCGTCAATTTCGTCGACGTCGAACGGGATTGGGTCGTCGGTCGTATCTACGCCGATTTTCGCTGGCGACCGTACGATGACTTTTCCCCGTACAACCCGCTTCGCGTGCCACTATCGCAAGCACGCGTTGCGATCGTCACCACGGCTGGCGCGCATCTGGCCGATCAGGAGCCGTTCGACATCGACTCGAAATCGGGCGATCCTTCGTACCGGGCATTTCCCTCCACAACGCCGCTGTCAGACATTCAACTGACGCACACCGGCTACGATACGCGGCGGGCGGCGCTTGATCCAAACGTCGTATTGCCGCTGGAACATCTTCGTGCCGCTGCCCAGGATGGCCGGATTGGGGAACTCGCGCCGACTGTTTATTCCTGTATGGGTTACGTTGCCGAGACCGACCCGTTCATCGACACCAGCGCGCCGGAAATGGCCGCTCGGCTGGTCGATGAGCAGGTTGATCTTGTCCTGCTTGCGCCCACCTGACCTGTCTGCCAGCAGACCGTCGGTCTGCTGCAACGTGCATGCGACGATGCGAGGTTGACGACACTTGGGCTTACCCAGGTGGCGGAGATTGCCGCCGTCGTCAAACCATCCAGAACGTTGTATGTTCCGCACCCGTTCGGCCTGACTTTTGGTGCAGTCGATGACGCTGAAACCCAGAAGGCTGTTGTCTCTGCGATGCTCGACGCCGCCGAGTCGATGGATGCCTGCGGCATCCGTGACGCGGGATTTCGCTGGGACAGCGATGATCTACGGTTCCGCCAACTCCGCAAGCGTCGCCATTAGGAATGGCGTTCGTGTCCCCGCAAGGAGGTTCATGTGACGGTTTCCAGCGATCGTGTCAAGACATTTTCGACGCCTGC
>JBGSWU010000464.1:0-8061 GCA_041751795.1 Thermomicrobiales bacterium | reverse complement strand
TGAAGCATGTTGCCCCACGTCGGTGTTTCCGGAGGGACGCCTGCGCCGAGGAATGAGAGCGATGCTTCAGAAATGATGGCAAACGCGATGACAAACGTGCATTGCACGATCAGTGGCGAAAGCGAATTCGCGAATATATAGCGGCGCAGGATGAGATAATCGCGGGCACCGATTGCTCGTGCCGATTCAACATACGGTTGCTGTTTGGTGACCAGTGCAGCTCCACGGACGACCCGTGAGATGGGCGCAGTGTATACAACTGCCAGCGCTGCGATGACATTCACGGTACTTGGCCCGAGGCTGGCCATAATCGCAATTGCCAGGAGAATGCTCGGGAACGCTTGCATTCCATCGATAACTCGCATGATCGGCGTATCGAGCCTGCGGTAAAAGGCGGCGATTAATCCGATCAACGACCCGACGATGGCGGAGATAAGCATCACGGCAGAGCCGACGATTAATGAAACGCGCGCGCCGTACAGGGCGCGGGTGAGAACATCCCTGCCAAGATCATCCGTGCCCATCCAGTGGTCCGACGACGGTCCCTGGAGCCGTGAGATGGGATCGGCGGTTTTTGGATCGTATTGCGTTAGCACCGGTGCTAACGCCGACAACAGAATGATGATCAGCAAAAACAGTCCGCTCACCACGGCCATCTTGTTTTCGAGGAGTTGACGAACCGGGTAGAAGCGAGAGGCTGGAGTGATACCGCTCAGCCAACCCTTCGGACGACTGATGTCCGAAAGGTTCGTCGATCGCTCCGCGTTAGTCGCTTCCATAGCGCAGCCTCGGATCTATATACACATACAGGACATCAACAAGGAGATTCGCAAGGACGTAGATACCCGCAATCGTCATCACAGCGCCCTGGATGACTGGGAAATCACGACGAGCGATACTCTGGACGACGAGCCTTCCCATCCCCGGAATATTGAAGACCGTTTCCGTCACGACCGCGCCGCCGAGCAGTCCGCCGAGCGAGGTTCCAATGACCGTGATGGCCGGGATCAACGCGTTTCGGAGCGCGTGACCGACGACGACTCGACGTTCTCGCAGTCCCTTCGCGTGGGCAGTCCGTATATAGTCCTCGCGCAGGACATCCAGCATTGACGACCTGACAAGGCGTGCAAGTAACCCAGCTGAGGAAACGCCAAGCGCGAAGGCCGGCATGATCATGTACTTGAAGTGCTGGATAGGATCCTCGGTGATTTCAATGAATCCGCCTGCTGGCAGCCATCGAAATGCGACAGCGAACAGAATGATCAGCAGGATACCCATGAAGAATGTCGGAATGGCAGCGCCGCCAACCGAGAGAATCATCAGCACTCGATCGAGAACCGAGTTTCGACGGGTCGCGGCGATCACCCCGGCAGGTATCCCAATGAGTATTTGTAGCGTCATCGCGTACAGGGTCAACAGCAGCGTTGGTTGCGCGCGATCGAGCAATGCGCTTGTGACTGGGATGCCAAGGAATAGCGAGTCGCCAAAGTCGAGTCGCAGCGCGTTGACGAACCAATCCACAAACTGGATCGGGAGTGGTTCATTCAACCCGAGCTGCTCCCGCAGGCGCTCGACATCTTCCTGAGACGCTTCAGGCCCCAGAATCACGGCGGCGGGATCGCCAGGGGTGATGTGAATGAGCGTGAAGACGACGATCCCGACGACAACGAGCACTGGCAGCAGCAAGACCAGCCGGCGCAGGATATAAGCAGTCAACGGTCTGTTCTCCTTGAGCTTGCGGTTTCTCGGCCCATCTGGACGCCGGAGTTATCCGTCGAGCCAGACATTCCATAGGATCGGGCCAAGTTGTGATTGCTCCGAGAATCCGTTCATCGATGCTGCGTGAACCCGAACCGTAGACACGTCAGCGATCTTAATAAATGGAATCTGCTCGTACGCATTCTGTTGCACTTGTTCCCAGATTGCATAGCGCTCGTCGAAGTCTGACTTCGAACGAAGCTCATCGACGAGGCCGACGGTGTCGTCGTTACACCACCAGCCGGCGACGTTGCAGACATCCATGATGAACAACAGTGCCGGGTCAGGTCGGAACGAGATGCCCGTTGTCGTAACGTCCCACTTGTCGTCCTCGAACTGCTGGCTGAGGACGGTCGCCCAGTCCAGTACGACCAGTTCCACAACAAAACCAACCGCCTCCAACTGCTGCTGAGCGACGACCGATCGGTTGTAATGGTCCAGGTATTCCTTGGTCACCGTCCAGCGCAGCGGCGTGCCGTCGTATCCAGCCTCTTCGAGTAGCTGCTTCGCCTTTTCGGGATCGTTCTGGTTGTACAGTTCGATGCCTGCGTCGGTGTACCAGGCTGTTTCCAGGAACATGAGACCTGGGTCGAGGCGGAAGAAGCCTTCGCCGTACCCGGCCAGCGCGATCGCCTCGTGATCGAGCGCAGCTTGAAACGCCTGGCGAATCTTCAAATCGTCGGTCAATGGTGAGCGCATGTTGAGGATGAAGATCCCCCAACCCTGAGGGGGCAGCAACCGGGCGCTGACGTTGGGATCGTCCTTCAACGTATCGTATTGATCAGGGCTGATGCTTTCGAGATAGTGGTAGTCCCCGGCCTGCAGTCCTGCGATTCGGGCGGCCTCGTCCGGGGCTGGGACGAACTCGATTTTGTCGACATAGGCTGCTTTGTGGCCGCCGTAACCCGTGGGATCGCCTGGAAGTGCTGCGTAATCCTCGAACCGTTCCAGTCGGATGTAGCGATCCGCAGCGCGCTCAACGAACCGGTAGGGACCCGTGCCGATGAACTCCGTGACGCCGGTATCACTTGCACTGTCAACCACGGATTTCGGATAGATTGCGCAACCGCCGTTGGCCAGCGCGAGCGCCGAGACGAAGATGCCGTATGGTTTGTTCAGCGTAAATTCAACGGTGTAGTCGTCGGTAGCGACGATGTCATCTGACGCCGCAAGGAGGCCCTTCCCTACTCCACTGATCGTTCCCCAATGCTGTATCGATGCGATGACGTCCGCGGCTTTCATTTCCTCACCGTTGTGGAACGGCACGCCCTGTCGAAGGGTGACTGTGTATGCGAGCCCATCCTCGCTGACTTCGTGCCCCTCAGCCAGCATCGGGATTGGGTTGAAATTTTCGTCCCACGCGAACAGTGGTTCGTAGATGTTCCAGGTGACGAGCGAGACAATCGTTCCAGTTGTCTGGTGAATGTCGAGTGTCGGCGGATCACCGACCATACCGACGATCAACGTTCCGCCACGCGTTCCTTCACCCATGTCGGCAGGTTCGGATGTCGCGGACGTTTCCGAAACCGTCGTTGGACTTGCCGCGCTCCCAGATGTTGGCTCGGTTGCCGTTTCGCCAGCACCGGATTCGGCGGTCGACTCGTCGTCATCCCCACCGCATGCTGCGAGAAGCATGCTGATCGCCGGGATGCTTAATCCCAATCCGATGCCACCTCGCAGGACAGCCCGGCGGCTCATTACAGTGTTTGGTGTTGGTTGCTGTTCGCCTGTTGCCAACTGTTCGCGTTCCATTGTTTCACTCCCCGCTGTCGTCCCAGCGATTGCTGGTGAAATCGATCCGACATTTATTCCCTGTTCAGGTCAACGTCGGATTCATGTTGCCGATCACTGTGTCATCGTTGCGTTAATCTTCAAGCCAGATGTTCACGAACTCCGGACTCAGTTGGGTCAGAGGGGCCGGCCCCTTCAGTTTTGGTGCATATGCTGAGACTCCAAGGGTGTCGCCAAGTTTGATGGCAGGAACCTCGTCGTAGTACAGCTTCTGGACATCCTCGAACGCGGCATAGCGTGCGTCAAAGTCAGATTCGCTTTGCAACCGAGTGACAGCCTCGACTTTGGCGTCGGTTGCCCACCAGCCTGGCCAGCTCACGCCTTGCAACATCGGGAGTGTGACCGGATCTACGCGGAATGCGATACCGGTCGTGAAGATGTCCCAGAGATTCTCGTCACCTCGGCGATCGACGAGGGTTGCCCAGTCGTAAACCTGCAGGTCGATGGTGAACCCGGCTGCCTCAAGTTGTTGCGATCCTACGACCGCCTGGTTGTACTGGTCCAGATACTCCTGTGTGCACATGAACCGTACAGGTGTGCCGTCGTATCCAGCCTCTTCAAGCAACTGTTTCGCAGCTTCGGGATCACTGCGGTTATACAGCTCTTCTGACACCGTTGAGTGGAACGCCGTCTCCTGCAGCATGATCGACGGATCCATGCGGTAGAATCCCTGTCCTTGACCGGCGATGAGGATTGGCTCGTGGTCCAGCGCGGCTTGAACTGCCTGGCGAATCTTGACGTCCTGCATCAAGCCAGACTTCGTGTTCAGGACGAAGATATCCCAGCCACTTGCAGGCAGCAGTTCGGCGACGACGCTGTCGTCGTCCTTCAATGCCTCATACTGGTCAGTACTGATGCTTTCCAGGTAATGGTAGTCGCCTGCCTGGAGGCCCGCGATTCGTGCTGCTTCGTCAGGAGCAGGAATGAACTCAATCACATCAACATACTGGTATTTGGTCCCACCGTAGCCGTTGGGATCGCCTTCAAGGGCAGCGTATTCTTCAAATCGCTCGACACGTGTGTACCGGTCGGCCTGCCGCTCCTTGAATTTGTACGGACCAGTACCGATGAAGCCATCCTCGATCTTTTCAACGCCTACTGCGTCAATAACCGACTTGGGGTAAATCGCACAGCCCTGATTCTGGCGAGCGAGGATGACGGCAAATGTCCCAACCGGATCATTCATCGTGTATTCGAGCGTGTAGTCATCGACGATCGTTGTCTCAGCAATCGCTGCGACCAGATTCTTGCCTAGACCGCTGATCTGCCCCCATCGGTCGATCGAGGCGGCGACATCGGCGGCGGTCATCTCGTCGCCATTGTGAAATGAGACGCCCTGACGAATCGTTATCGTGTTCGTTAGACCGTCGTCACTGACCTCGTGACCTTCTGCGAGGAGCGGAATGATCTGGAAATCCGCATCCCAGGTGAAGAGCGATTCATACATGTGCCAGGTGACGAGTGAAACGATCGTCGCGGTCGTCTGGTGAATATCCAGCGTTGGGGGTTCACCAATCAGCGCGACCTTCAGCGTTCCACCACGCTGTCCTTCGCCAGTGTCCGCGCCAGACCCGGAGGTCCCGGAGGATTGCGAAGTTCCGGTCGTTGCTGTGGCTTCGCCTGTCGTGGTGGTTGCTTGACTACCGCCTGTGGCTGTCGTAGGGGTCGTTGCGTCGCTTCCGCCAGATGTGTCGTCATTGTCATCGCTCCCACAGGCGGCGATCAGTGATGCCGCCGCTGGGATTGCCAATCCGAGAGCCAAACCTCGTCCGATGAAGTTTCGACGATTGAATGCCCTCTCAGGCATTACAGAGGTCCGTTCGGTATTCACAGCGTCCCCACTCATGGCTGCTCTCCTCCACATACTCTGACATCGACGAACATGGAACGTCTTGCTGTGCATTAAGCTCAATGCAGAACTTCAACGTCGATATCAGGCTCATATCAATGGAAGTGGCCGTGTCCATACGATCTCGCCGTCACACTGCGATCTTCTCTGGACGCTCCTTTCGCATACATCATCGATGTAGCCAGCATCGTGTCGCCGTGCCAATAGCAGGCGCGTCGAGGATGATAAACGTGAATGTTGATGCCATTTGGCTGCGATCAAGGCGTGCTTCGCTGCGCTTACGGCGGGGCAGCTATCTGAGCACTGGAGTGAAGGTAGGTTGAAGTGAGAGCGACATTGCCCTCGCTTCGCCATACTACGCACTGACGCAAATCTCGTCAACGCCTGGAGGCGAGGGCCACGCCGTATGTCCCTCGGAACTCCAGGCCGAGTGAGCATTCTTTCGGATGCTTGTACGAACAGACTGTGAGTTAACCGACGACATCCTTAAAGACGCGGAGATAGTTCAGGCCGAGCAGCTTGCGCAACTCATCTTCGTTGTACCCTGCCTCGGCGAGCCCAACCGTGATGTTCGGCCAGTCAGCGAGGCATTCAAATCCGTCCATCTGATACTCGGGCGTTTGGCGATGTTCCTGGATACGGAACCCCGACCAGTTGAAGTCACCGGGTAGTCCGGCTGGCATGGTGTCCGGAAACTCGACCATCGAGCTGGTCCTCGGCCCTGGTCCGGCCTTGTCCGTTCCAATCCCGACGTGATCGATGCCGCAGACGTTGACGAGGTGGTTAATCTGTTTAACGACATCATCGACCGACGCACCGGGTGTCTCTCGGATGAAACCTGGTATCGCGACGACGCCAAAATAGCCACCCTGATCGGCGATTGCCTTGGCGAGTTCGTCTGTCTTGCCGCGATCATGCTTCGCGACTGTTGCGCTTGATGAATGAGAAACGATGACCGGCGCAGTCGACACGCTCATCGCGTCCCAGCCGACCTGTTCGCTGCAGTGGCTCACATCAACGAGGATGCGAGCGTCGTTCAAGCGGGTCACCATATCGCGGCCAAACCACGTCAATCCTGCTTGATAGGTTTCCGTGCAGCCATCGCCCACCAGATTCTGGAGGTTGTACGTCAGTTGGACCATCCTCAGTCCAAGCCCATGGAACAGGTCAATCCGATCGAGATCGTCGCCGATCGCGATCGTGTTCTGGAAGTCGATCACGACGCCGTGTTTGTTCTCAGCGTGCGCTCGTTCGATGTCTGCAGCGGTACGCACGATGAGCATGTCCGCGTCGAGGGCATTCACCATCTCATGAGCGTTTGAGATTTTTCGTACCGCACTTTCAAACGCTGTGGCGAGCCGGTCGAATCCTGAGAACGTCCCACAAGCGACAGTGACGCCCGATCGTCGCCACATGTCGAGATACAGTTCGCGTGCTTCTGGCGAAGTCTGCATTTCTTTCGTCAGGACGGCTTCGAGAACCGGTGCTGCTTCAGCCCGTGTTCGCCCTTGCTTCGCCAACTCGCTGACTGCTTCACGCATGCCGGGCGTAAACGCGATGCCGGTCATGATCGGTGGCTGCTGCGTGTCGATCACCAGTGCCTGTTGGTGAAGCTCGCGCGTTTCGTCAGGCGTCAGGCTCGCTTGCCGCTGGCTGGACATCAGAAAGCTCCTCTCAGTCATTCATCTGCTTGGCCGCGGCTATCATAGCAGCGGTTACCCGGAGCCGAGTCGTGCCTCGGTCGAGTGCCGATATCCGGACACGAATTTGAAGCACTTCAGCAAGGAGCGATGATGACCGTTTCACTCTGGCAGGATACGGCCTCGTGGCCGGGTGAGATCGAGCACGAGCGAATCGTCGCTGACATCGCGATTGTCGGCGGTGGGATTGTTGGTGCAACGCTGGCAACGCTGCTCGCCGGCGCAGGACGCGATGTCGTCGTCCTTGAAGCAGGGGTCGTGGCAGGTGGCGCGAGTGGACGAAATGCTGGCCATTGCATCGCCGGGCTACGCAATTCCTATCACCATGCCGTCGAACGCCTTGGCCGTGATGGCGCGCGTGCATTGCGTCAGCAGATGATCGAGAACCGCGACATGGTCCGAGATTTCTGCGATCGTCTTCACGTGCCGTACGAACGAAACGGGTCGCAATACATCGGGATTGATGCCGCCGAGGGAGCGGAGTTGCGTGCCTGTGCTGCGGCGTTCGATGCCGACGGATTCGAGGTTGAGTATTCGGAAACCGACCCATGGAATCGCGGCTTTCATGGACGGCTGTTTCAACCAGGAGATCTCGCTCTCCAGCCGTATCTGCTCGTGTCGCGACTGATGGCATCTTCCGGCGCACACGTGCTGGAAAACTGTGCTGTCCGCTCGATCGAGCAGACCGGCGACACCGTGACGCTGCGTGGACGAAGGGCAACGGTCGAGTGCAAGCAGGCCGTGCTGGCGACCAACGCGTACTCACGAACTCTGCATGACTATTTCCGCGACAAGGTCTTCCCGAAGCGTGCTCAGATGTATGCGACTGAACCGAGCAGCGAGCCACGACTGTTTACAATGCCGACCGGCTGCGATGATGGCAACGCCTACTTCCGTCAACTACCCGATGGCCGCTTCCTGATCGGTGGTCACCGGGACCGCTTCGTTGACGAGGAAGTTGGC
>JBGSWU010000463.1:0-16130 GCA_041751795.1 Thermomicrobiales bacterium | reverse complement strand
GCGAGTTGTTCATCGTCGCCGCCGATGGGTCGGAAGCGAGGGCGATATCCGACGCCAAAGAGTTCTTCACCGTCGCCGTTTCGCACGATGGACGTACCGCTGCGGCTGTTCAGGGCGCGCAGAACTCTCAGCCGATTGTCGTTGTCGATCTGACGACCGGCGGGGTCAGCCCGGTCAATGTCCCGGCTGGCTCATATTCCAGCCCAGCCTGGTCGCCGGATGGCAAATGGTTTGCCTTCACTGGTATTGACTACAGCCGGTTGTCCGTCAATGGCGTCCACGGTGATCTAGTCTACATCGCCAGTGCGGACGGAACCGATGCGCATCTGCTCAGCGAGGAATCTCCCGATGGAGCTGTCGCTCCGACCTGGTCATTCGACAGCACCCGGCTCGCCTATGCCCACCAACCCGCGATCTGGGTCACCAATGCTGATGGCACAAACGCCCAGCCAATCACCGATCGGATGCAGTCCGTCTTCTTGCCCGTCTGGTCACCGGTGGACGACCGGATTGCGTTTACCGGCTACGAGCGTGAATTCTCTGCCGTCTATCTCGTCAATGCTGATGGTAGCGGGCAGGTGAAGCTGTCGCCTGAAGGTGTCCCAGGGACGAATCCGGCTTGGTCGCCGGACGGAAACTGGATCGCCTTCACGGCGTATGACATCAATGATGGCGGCTCAGAACTGCATGTCATTCGTCCGGACGGCTCGGACCATCGTGCGATCGACCTCTCTAAGAGTGCCAACCAATTACGCTGGTCGCCCGACAGTCAGTGGATCGCGTTCACGACCGTCAACGCTGAAAGCGATGGCCCGATCACGTCTATCCACCTGAGCATCATCAACCCGTTCGACGAGGATCCAAAGGCGCATACTCTCGTCCGAGATCTGACGGATCAGTCGTCCCCAGCCTGGCGTTCCAGCCCGTGAACGCGGAAACATGTCAGTCGTTCGCGCCCGGCATCCCGAGCAGCGCCTGCGCAGCCCTCGCCCGCTCGTCGTCGCCGAAGCGGGCGTAGAGCAGGGATCCATCCGTTGCCTGGTACGCCTCACCAACCGGGACGAATCCGGCCTTGAGAATCCCGCTGGCTGATGCGTCGTTGCCGACGTCGTGGCCGACCCAGAACCGATCCGCGTCGGTTTCTCCTGACAGGATTGCCTGGATCAGCAGCGGGTAGATGCCACGACCGCGCCACGCAGGAAGCGTGACGAGGCCCCACAGGTAGCGCTCGTTTGGGGCAAGTCGCATCTCGACGTTGAGTTCACCGATCGACGCTGTCATTGTCGCAGCCCAACCGTACCCGACGATTTCGGAGCCGAGGCGTGCGATGTACAGGCGATGACCGTCGCGCTGGAGAACGGCAGCCTCCGTCTGATCGATCCCATCGACGACTGGGACTGGTTCATCGGCGAGCCGGGATGTGATGAGGCCGGGAGGCGGCACGATAAGAGGCAGGTTGTCGCCACGCCACCATGCGTAGAAGATACCAAATGTTTTGCGAGCCGGCGGCACGTTGTCTGTACCCCCTCAGGCCATTGGACTTCGGCTATACGCCATTGTCATGGCTGACGCGTGATGTCGTCTGCTTCCTGTAATTCAGAGTTGACAACTCAACCGGCTGGCTGAAAACCGATCGGATGCTCGATCTGATTCGGGTCAAGGAAATAGCGAGCACCGTACTTGGCCAGGATTCGATGAACCTCATCGTAGTGGTGTCCTGGATGAACGACGACAACGACATCCTCGGTGTTGATTGGAACGTCGATCCAGCGTTCCTCGGCTTGGTTCCAGTGCACCTTTCTCGTCAGTCCAGCCCACGCACCGAGGAACACGCCCCAGTACGCTCCGACTCCTGCTCCCGCCAGCAATCCGCCTGCGGCAAGCGTCCCGGCTCCAGGAATGGCAAAGGCCATCAGCGCGATTCCGGCGATAGCGCCCGCCGGTACGCCGAACTCGACTCCACGCACGAGTCCCTGGAACTCATTTCGCTCCTCTTCGTCGAGCAGACGGTACCAGCCAGATTCGAGGTTTGGAATGGCAATACCGATCTCTTCCTCACCGAGTCCGAGTGTCGTCAATTCCTTCACAGCCGCCTCGGCAGCTTCTCGCGATTCGAATACTGCCGGTAGAGCGGTTGGAGTCAGCATCGTCAGCATTGGGTCCCCCTGTCATAACCAGTTGCCAATCGGCTGCGCCATCTCCGACTCTGCATGGGGCATGGCGCAGCACCTCGTTATGACCACGATAGTCTGGGGAGTGCGAACGTCGCGACACATTTGACAGGGCTAGTACAACAGAAAGGTATCAACATCACGATCAACACAGGTTATCTCGACCGGCAGGCTGGTACAGGCCGATTACCAGCGACCCCAATGGATGACTTCATCGACCGGGCGACGACCCTGGCGCGTTGCAGGTCCGGTCGGCACCGGGTAACCGACGGCGATCGCGCCGATGGGATCGAACCCGGCGGGTACGCCGAACGCATCACGGAGTGGCTGCGTGTCACGGATACTGAAGAAGATCGCGCCAAGTTCAGCATCGACGACCGACAGCAGCATCACCATCGACGCGTAGGCGGTATCGACGTACCAGTGTGGGATCCGCCAGCGTGCCTCGTAGTTCGGTGGGAAGCCTTTGTCCGGCTGAGCGTAGCGATCCAGATAGGCCTGCTTGTTGGCGAACGGAACGATGATGGCCGGGGCAGTGTGCATCGACGGTGAACCTGTCGATTCTTCCTGACCGGGCAGGTTCGTCACCTCCCAGAACGTGGCTGTATCTTCCGGCGTGTCGAGGACGAGGAAGCCCCACCCCTGGCTGTGACCAGCAGACGGCGCCCGCGTCCCGTTCTTGACGATCCGTTCGAGCGTCTCACGCGGGACGCTCCGCTCCGGATCAAACTCTCGGTACATCCGCCGCTTACGGACGACATCCTGAAATTCCATGCAATCTCCTTTGGTTACGGGTGCGTGGTCTGCGACCGGCATCTTCACACGATCGCCGGATGTTGTCATGCGAACTTCCCACTCTGAACAGTCAGGTTCCGTTGGACGCTCAGAATCCAAAGCCCCTCCCTTCACAGGCGAGGGGTTGGGGAGGGGTTTCTGACCCACGCTCGCGTATCATTCCACCATGCAGAATGATGTTCCTGTTGACAAGCCAGCCTACCCGATTGAATCGGTTGATAAGGCCCTTGCCCTCCTCCTGCTGCTGCGGGACCGGCGGGCGCTGTCGGTGTCGGAGGCGAGCCGGGAACTCGGCGTCGCGGCATCGACGGCACACCGGCTGTTGGCTATGTTGCAGTACCGGGGTTTTGTCGCTCAGGAGCCGACCACCAGGGCCTATACGCTCGGCCCGGTGCTGGCTGAACTGGGCTTGGCGGCTGTCCGAGGGATGGATATTCGCAGCCAGGCCCGGCCAGCCATGGAACGGCTGGTAGCCGAGGTCGGCGAAACCGTTCACCTCGGCGTCCTGCGCGGAACGGACGTTCTCTTTCAGGAAAGTGTCGAGAGTGCGAAGGCGCTACGTGTCGCTGACCGAACCGGGATGACACTACCTGCCCACGCGTCCGCCGTTGGCAAGGCTCTGCTGGCTGGGCTTTCGAAGTCTCAGCTTCATATTCTCTACCCGGACGATGCACTACCGGCCTTTCGCCCCAACACCATCATCCATCGCGAAGAACTGGAACTGGCGTTGGCAGTGGTTCGCGAGCGCGGCTACGCGACCAACGCAGACGAGAGCGAAGCTGGAGTATCCGGTGTCGCCGCGCCGATCCGGGACAGTTTTGGTCAGGTCTGCGCTGCCCTGACCGTCTCCGCCCCGACATCGCGGCTGACTGAAGAGCAGGTCGCCTCGATTGCTCCGGCCACGATCAACGCAGCCGAGGATATCGGCTCGCGCCTCGGCTAACTAAACCTCTCACTCACTCTGAAGCAACGTTCTGCTGTTTCCAGTAACCGCCGATCATAGTAGGCTGTCGCGTCGTACAGCACTTGATCGATAGGGATCTGGGAGGAGCGGGACGTGAGTGAGGCAGAACTACGTAATGTCGTCGAGGTGGCGATGGAGGAACTGGGCGTTCCCGGCGTTGCAATCGGGATCATCCACGACGGCAAGGAGCAGACGGCTGGGTTAGGGGTCACGAACATCAACCACCCGCTCGATGTAACAACCGACACGCTCTTCCAGATTGGTTCGATCTCGAAGACGTTTCTCGGGACGGCGGTCATGCGGCTGGTCGAGCAGGGCAAACTCCAACTCGATACGCCTGTGTCCGAGTACATACCTGACTTCACGATGCAGGATGCCGACGCGGCCAGCCGCGTAACGATGCGTCATCTCCTGAACCACACTGCCGGTTGGACCGGCGACTACTTCGATGACACCGGCACCGGCGACGACGCGATTGACCGGATGGTCCGGCAGATGGCGGAGATCCCACAACTGACGCCACTTGGCGAGGTGTTCTCGTACAACAACGCCGGATTCTACGTGGCGGGCCGCGTCATTGAACTCGTCACCGGACAGACGTTCGAGGTGGCGCTCAATGAACTGGTACTCGATCCGCTTGGTATGGAGATGACCTTCTTTTTCCCCGATGACGTGATGACCCACCGCTTCGCCGTTGGTCACGGCGGGAAGGGCGATGACCTGCACGTCATGACGCCCTGGGCGCTGGCACGCTGCGCCAACCCGGCGGGAGGACTCTCGTCGACCGTCAACGACATGCTCAAGTACGCACGATTCCAGCTTGGCGAAGAACCACAGATCCTTGCTGAGGAATCGATCCAAACAATGCGGACACCGAGCGTTCCGATCGATACGTTCGGTAACCATGTTGGCGTTACCTGGATGCTGCGCACCATCGGCGATGTCCGGATCATCACCCATTCGGGCGGCACGAACGGCCAGATATCGCTCTTTCTGACCGTACCGGAGCGTGGGTTCGGGATGGTCATCCTGACCAACTACGGCTCTGGTGGCCAGTTGACAACGAAAGTCATGAAGTGGGCGCTCAAGCGCTACCTCGGTGCGGAGGACCCGCAGCCGGAACTACAGGAACGCACACCCGAGCAACTTCAGGAATACGCTGGCCACTATCGCGCTGCGCTATCGAGCCTCGATCTGTCGGTTGAGGATGGCAACCTGATGGTTCAGGTCATCCCGATGGGTGGTTTCCCGAAGAAAGATTCCCCAGCCGGTCCCAATCCACCAGCGGTCCGTGCTGCCTTCTGCGGCGAGAATCAACTGATCGCGCTCGATCCGCCGTATGCCGAGACCCGGATCGACATCCTCCGCGACGACGCAGGAAAGATCTCCTGGCTCCGTTTCGGTAGCCGGATCGCGCGACGTCAGGCGTAGAGCGGTTTGCAGATGGTTTGACTCGATGAGTTGGAGTGCCGTCGTTCGGGTGGGAAACCGGGCGGGTCGTTCAAGCGATCTGGCTCGCTTGTTGGTCGCGATGACCCGCCCCTACTGGTGGTATGACGGTCCACAGCCTCGACGCAACGATTCTGGAAACCGCTTTAGACTCCAGGAACAGGAGGGGCCGAAAACGAACACGGTCTCTCCTGTTCATCCTCCGACTGGTCAATACTGACCATCTCCCGATCGTGTCTCTTGGAATCCTCAACTCTGAAATAACAACTTTCGACGATGGCAGGCTGCGTCCCATACCTCAGACTGACGCTGTCACACATCGTGGTGTGACGTCGGTCCAGCCAATGGAGGTATGGATGCAGGTCCAGGAAATCCCAACGATTGAGCGCAGGATCGCCGCGGCCTTCGAGTCGCGCCTGCGCGGAAGCATCATTCTGCCCGATGATAACGAGTACGACACCGCCCGTCGGGTCTGGAATGGGATGCTCGACAAGTACCCGGCAATGATCGTGCGCTGCGCGAGCGTCGCCGATGTGGTCGCAAGCGTCAACTTCGCCCGTGAGTACAATCTGCTCGTTTCTGTTCGCGGCGGCGGTCACAACGTCGCTGGTCACGCGACCAACGACGGTGGGATCGTCATCGACCTCGCCGGTCTCAACGACATCTCCATCGATCCCGCTGCGCGGGTTGTCCGGGTTGGCGGTGGCGTCACGCTCGGCGAGCTGGACGCCGCGACGCAGGAACACGGTCTCGCAACGCCAAGTGGTGTCTTCACCCGGACTGGCGTCGGCGGTCTGACACTCGGCGGCGGCTTCGGCTGGCTGAGCCATCCCTATGGTCTGGCCTGCGACAACCTGATCGGCGCAGAGGTCGTTCTGGCCGACGGCTCGGTCATCCGCGCCAGCGAGACTGAGAACCCCGACCTCCTCTGGGGACTGCGCGGTGGTGGCGGCAACTTCGGGATCGTTACCTCGTTCGAGTTCCGGCTGCATCCAGTCGGCCCTGACGTCTACATGACCTTCGTGCTGCACAATGGCGAAGGCGACAAGATGGCCCGCGCCATCAGCGCATGGCGCGACTACTGCGCGACGGCGCCCGACGAGGTTAGCTCGTTGATTGCGCTTGGAATCGTCCCTCCCAGCCACCATTTCCCGGATGATATCCAGGGCAAGCCGTTCGTGCTGATCGGTGCGCTGCACTCCGGAACTCCGAAGGAGGGGCGACACGAACTGCAGCCACTGAGCGACATCGACGTACCGCTGATCGACTTCTCTGGTGTCATGCCCTATGTCGAGGCACAGAAGATGTTCGACGAAGACTACCCCGACGGGATGCGGTACTACTGGAAGTCGCTCAACGTGATGCGGCTCGACGACGAGGTGATTGAGCGGATCGTCCAGCACGCGCGTCTGCAGGCGTCGCCGTACTCGACGATCGACATCTGGCATATCGGTGGTGCCGTCCGGCGCGAACCCAGCGGTGGCAGTGCCTTCAACGGCCGGCATGTTCCCTTCCTGATCTCGCCCGAGGCCAACTGGGAGAATCCAGCCGACGACGAGGTGAACATCTCGTGGCTCCGGGCGCTGATCGCCGACATGGAGCAGTACTCCGACGGTGGCCGTTACCTCAACTTCGCCGGTTTCCAGGAGGAAGGCGACGCAATGATGGAGGCCGCCTTCGGCGAGCGGTACGCGCGGCTCGTTGCACTCAAGAACGACTACGACCCCAGCAACCTGTTCAGCCTCAACCAGAATATCGCCCCTCGATCTGTTGTGTCAGGTGATCTGGAGGCTGCCGCTGGGAAGTAGCGCGGTTCTCAGCGTTATCGTCTCAATGGACGTAACCACAGTTGTAGAAGCGATTGCGGATCGACCTTCGCCTCGTTCAGCCATTCATTCGGTTGATCTTCGATACCGGCGATCGCGCGTATCGTAGCCGTGCCACCAAAAGGAAGAGCGGGTGGGGTGTTGTCCCCGCCCGCTCTTCTGATGCGATCCGTCCCGAACTACTGCGCCGGGATCAGATCTGCAACTTCGGAGGGCTTGCACTCCTCACCGATCGGTAATCGCCGAAGCTTGCCGTTCGATTCCGAGTAGCACACCTGGATCGCGTCTGGCCCTGGAGCTGAGTAGCTGTCCCAGCCGCTTGAGCAGCTCTCACTCGCCTTGAGTTGGTCGTTGTTCGCCTTCATGCACAAGTTCAGTGGTGCGGATCCTGAGATCACGATCTCCTGTTGCGGGCCGGAGCAGCCTTCTTCGGCGTTCCACGCGTAGAGCATGCCACTGCCCTGCTGCCGGCAAAGGTGCTTTACGACCGCGAGCGTGATTGTCTGGGTTGTGACACCCAGGTCATCGTCGCTGACACGCACCCCAACGTCGGGCGAGACGGTTGTTGGATCGAGCAGACACATCGCGCTGTTAGACGCTCCCGTGCGCCGTTCGAAGGTGCCGTTGCCGTCGCAGTCGAAGGCGTACGTCAGTGGGTCGTTGCCTCCTGCGGGGTCGCTCGCCGCCACGCTGACTTGCACGAGCGCACGATGTTCACTGATCGCGGGGACGATGATCTCGGCGATCGTTGGAGCAACGTTGTCTACGGTTTGTTCGACACTGGTGCTCGTCGAAGCATTGTCCTTGTCGGACAGCGTCAGGCTGACCGTGTAGATGTCCGACGACGATCCACTCGGATTGTCATCGAGATACTGGTGCGTTTCGCTGAAGCTCGTCGTCCCGGACGGATAGGTGAACGTCTCGGATGTCGAGCCATCGCCCCAGTCGATAACCAGCGTGAAGCTATCGTTCACGCCCGGGTCTCCGATAGTTCCGCTGAGCGTTGCTGTTCCAGCCTCGTTGATCGTGGCTACGTTGACATTGGTGAGCGTCGGAGCGACGTTGTTGACGGTGTGGGTCACGTTGCTCGACCCACTGCCGCCATCCTTGTCGGCGACCGTCACTTCGATGGAATACCCATCGGACGAATTGTCATCAGCGAAGGTATGACTGCCCAGACACGTCATGCCGTCCAGTGTGCCGTCTGTTGTTGTCTCATCACCCCAGTTGATCTGGCACGTGAACGGGCCGTCGCCACTACCCGCCGGATCTGAGAACGACGTCGTTAGCTCGACCTCATCACCTTCATTCGACGGTGCCGGGCTGACGACCGGCGTGTTGACCGACGGCGCAACGTTGCTGACCGTCTGGTCCACGGTGTTTGATCCGCTGCCGCCATCCTTGTCGGCGACCGTTACCGTGACAGGATAGCCATCGGACGAGTGATCGTCAGCGTAGGTGTGACTACCCATGCAGGTCATGCCGTCGAAGATTCCGTCGGTGGTTGTCTCGTCACCCCAGCTGATCTGGCAGGTGTAAGGTCCATCGGCGCTGCCGCCTGGATCAGAGAACGCCGCAGTGAGTTCAACCGCGTCGCCTTCACTCGATGGCGCCGGGTCAATGACCGGCGTGTCGACCGTTGGTGCGACGTTCTCAACGGTGATCGTTAGCGATACTGGGTCGGCCTCTCCCTCATCATCGTCACGGACCCAGACCGTGACCGTGTACGTTCCCTCGTCTGCGTAGGAATGCGATCCTGATACCGTACCGTTCGTGGCCGTGTAACTCAGCGTTTCGATGACCGTTCCTGGGCCGGACGTTCCGTCACCCCAGGAGATTGTTCCTGTGAAATCTTCCAGGATCTGCGGCTTGCAGTCGGGCAGGAGGCAGTCAAAGCCGGGATCGGTGAAACGGGCCAGGGTCCAGGTAGTCGATTCACCCTCGTCGATCGTGAAGTCGTCAACCGCCGTTAGTATCGGCGCGACGTTGTTGACGGTGACCGTCATCGATTCGGTGCCGGAACAATCTCCGTCTTCGTCACAGATCTTGATCTCGACCGTGTAGATGCCGTTATCGGCGTACGTGTGACTGAGATCGACTGTCGTGTCGCTGGGCGCGACCCCTTCGTCTGGAACGATCGAGCCATCGCCGTAGTCGATCTCGGTCCAGTAGATATCGCCGTTGTCGGGAACCGAAATCGTCGCCGTGCCACTGAAGGTACCTCCTTCATTCAAGATGGCGTCGTCGGGCATGCTATCTATCGATCCGGTGATGTTGACGACGTCAACGTTATACACCTGCCTGGTGTCGCAGGCGCTGTCCTTGTCGCAGGCAGTAACCACCATATCGTAGGAGCCAGGAGTGTCCCACACGTGCGGAGGTATTACCATAATAAAGGAGGGATCGGCACTCTCGTAGTATGACGTTTGCATCGTGTAGCGTGGAACACCGCGAAACGCCTGACTATCTGCATATTTCCAGTCCTCGAAGAGTGTCACCGGCTCAGCTGTTCCGTCTCCCCAGTCGATTCTGACGGTCAGATCTTCCCTGCCCGAGCCATCGGCGAGGCCCACGCCTCCCGCATCCCAGACAAGAAAGTAGAACTCATCGTATTCCGTATCCTCATCGACGGTAACGGTGGAAATACGTGGAGCAAGAACACTCGGGGATGCGTTTGTGATCGTTACTGATTGTTGCATCACGAGATCGTCAGCCGCGTTAGGATCATCGAACGTCCACTGGATCGTTGACGTTGCTGGGCCATCTGGGAAGAGGCACTTGAACGTGACCTCCTGGTTGGCGGAGACGGTGTCTCCGACAAGGTCGTCAGGCAGGCCTACAGCCTCAGGGACACCATCGCCACACGTTGCGTCGATGATCTCCGCATCGATGTCCAACATGACGGAGTACTCTGCGACCGATCCTTCGACAACAGTCGTGGGTCCAGTGAACGTGCTGGTCGGCAGACTTCCCCACCAGCCGTCCGAGTTGATGTCGTGGTAATTGAGCCAGGCTGACGCATCGTCAAGCGCAGGCACTTCGTTCAGCAAGGCATTCTGATAGCCATTGCGCGGAGCATTGAACGTCGATCCAGGGAACTCCGCCTCGCATGTCGCGATACCGTCCCCAAACGGTCCAGTCGCGGCAGTCACCCGCCAGAGGATGTCTCCGAATTCGGTTGACGTGATTGCCGTTGTACCCGTGTTGTCGTCGTCAAGGCAAACGTAACGGTATGCGGTGTCAGGCTCGTCGCCGTGCCAGCGATTGTCAGCTGAATTGATGAAAGCCGCTTCACCCGGTTGCCCGCGCACGCCTTCAGCCCAACTCCAGATCGCGCTCTTGAGCCGGTCACCGCGCGTATCGTCATCGTCGTAGTCGAGAATGTCATCGATGTCGATCAGGGTGATATTGCATTTCGCGAAGTCGGCCAGTTCGTCGGGCGTCACGCGGCGTTCTGTGCCACCGGCACCACCAGCGATCCGGTTGTCGTACACCCGCACGAAGTTCCGGAACGTTGGATCGATGTTGCCGTTGAACTCGCAGTTGTCGGTATCAAGCTTGCTGCCTATGTCCGTGATAGAGGTCTGGGTTGAGCCAATGCTGCCATCTCGGATGAGCGGGTCTATCGTATTCTGGTTTGTGTACGGGATCACCCGCTTACCTTCGGCGACCAGTTCGGCCTGACTCGGGAGCGAGCTACTTCCGTCAGCAACCCAATCCGTGTTGGTGTACAGACCGATGTCCGAACCGCCGAGATAGAGGTCGAGGACGCCTGCAACGAAGTCTTCGTCTTCGTCGTCGACGTACGCTTCGAGGAAGAGAATGACGACCTCATCGGCGTTCTCTGGCTGGATCATCCAGTGGCGGATCTCTTTGATCGCGTTGTAGAAATCGCGGTCACCGACCACGCATCCGACATGTCTTCCGGCTCCCCCGGCGTGACAGAGTTGTGGATACGTGCCGGTAAGGTGCGGTGTTCCCGAGTGGACGTCGAGCTCGATCAGGCGCACTCCTGCACGCAGCATGTCGGTGATCGAGTAGGTCTGGTTGGAGAGGATGTAGCCGTCGGCGGTGTTATTGAAGGCATTGTGCGCGCCGATGTGCATTACGCTTGTCAGCGGTTCGTTCCAGGCTAGCTGCTTGCGTTGATTCTGTAATGCCCAGAGCGTCCAACTGTCTTGGAACGCCAGCACCTCATCGCCCTGGTTGTAGCGGGCGTGGTCTCCCAGCCCATTGATGCATTCGTCACCGGCTTGGCGTAGCCCACGGTCGCAGACGCCGGAGCCATTTTCCCAGAAGAAGGTCGAGAGGAAGGTGCATGGCCCCTCACCCTCATTGCCGCAGTTGTCGAGGCCAGACTCACCGGCGAGGTCGACGAAACAGAGGTAGACATAGAGCCCGCCTGCGTCCGCGTTGAGGTCAGTTGGCTCCTTCGTCCACGATCCACCAGCACTTCGGCAGGCCACCAGGGGCGTGATGCCGGTTACAACGTCGAGTTTGATGACGGGCAATGCGCCGCCCTTGCGGTAGCAGAGATAGATATCGTCGCCACCGGCGCCCTTATTGAGGTCGGTGCTGTCACGCGTATAGCCAGTGCCACAGTCGGTTGTGTTGCGAATGAACTTGATGTCGGTAATGGCACCACCGGGCGCGCCCTCCTGGTAGCAGAAGTAGATCCAGTCGCCGCCGGCCCACTTGTTCAGGTCGACGTCGATCCACTTCCAGCCCGAGCCGCACGGGTTGCTGTCAGGTTCATCATCCAACGCGACGACCTTCATGTTCGTAATGGCGCTGTCGGGCGTGAATGGTGGGTAGGTGACTTCGCCCTGCGCCATCGCCGCTTCTGGCGCGAGCGGGACAAGCGGCGCGAGCGGCGCCGGCAACGAAGGCAGCACAAGCCCGGCGATGAGCCCGAAGACGATGAGTGCCACAGTCGACCTGGAATGCTTCGACGTCATGCGTCGACCTTCCTTCCCTGGCCACGACCTGCGCGGCCTGTGTTGCGCGCCTGCGAAGGAGACACCCAACGTTGCTGAAGTGGAGTGAGAAAGGGCAGGAGTCCGCCGGGTGCTGGTGACGCACCCGCCGCCAACATCCGGCGAATCTCCTGCGTTATCTCAAGGTAGGACATTGGTACGGGGTTGAAATCGGGGCAAGCACGTAATCGCGCGGATACCAGGCGGTGTCGTACGGCCGGCAGCTGTCGGTAAACACGTAGTCATCCGCCAAGAGGATGCTGACCGCGCGGCAGTGTGGTGGCGCGAACGCAATCTGCTCTCAGAAAAGCCGTTAGCGGCTGTCGGGAGTGTCGATGAGATGATGGCGCAGTGCGAAAAGCGTGAGCGAAGATCTGCCCTGAACTCCGATTTTGCCGTAGATGTTCGAGATATGCCGCTCGACAGTGCGCACGCTCAGCGACAATGTATCGGCAACTTCGCGGTTGCTCTGGCCGCTGGCGACGAGCCGGAGCACGTCGACCTCGCGTTCGGTCAAGTCGGCAGGGTACTCAACGACCGGTATCGGGGGCCCACGGGAGATTCGGTCCGCCAGCCTGTCGATCCGTTCGAGCGCCGATCTCGACGGAAGCTGCTGGCAGATGTTGCGCGCGGCGTCGAGTGCACTGCGTGCTTCGGATAGCCGCCCACTGACCGCCCGCAACTCTGCCAGAGCAATCAAGGTCAGCGCCCGTTCAAAGGGCACGGCACAGGTGTCGGCCAGCGTCATTGCCTGACCGAGGTGGGCGTTCGCGTCTTCCAGATTCCCGGCCCGGATTGCCACCTCGCCCAGGAACCGATTTGCAAGTAGCAAGGCTAAAGGTTGCCGTGGGGATTGAGCGCTGTTACGTGCATAGTGGCCATGCATGCGGGCAAGTTCAATCTCATCAGTCGCGAGATACCAACGTGCCTGGAGGAGGTGTGTCTCCACCTGACCCTGAACTGCGCCACTCCACGCCAGCCAGCGTTGGCAAGCCTCGATCCAGGCGCGCGCTGTCGGGAGATCGTTGGCGTCCAGCGCGAGTTCGACGGCAAGGCGAAACAGCCGCTGCGTCGGTCGGTACTCGTGGTCCCCCGGTTGTGTCGCTGCACCGTCTGGCAGGATGTCGTGGACGAGGTGCCAGGCGCGATCTGCGTCTCCCTGCCAACGCGCCAGCATGGCCAGGGTGCTGAACATCATCTGCCGACGGACGTGCTGCCCGGGCGGAGGTAGTTCGCTGGCTGCCAGTCGCTCGACCTCTGCCCAACGACCTTCATAGATGTCAAACATGAGCAGCATGTGGTGATAGGAGAATTCATCTGGCATTGCGCCGTCGGCCAACGCACCTGCGTGCTCGGCTCGCGCGTGCAGCGACTGCCGTAGTGCTCGCTGCTCAATCCAGAACGGCCAGACCAGGTAATCCAACTCGTGGACCGTCGCGGTGAAGCGCTTCATCATATGGTCGTTGCCGAGCGACTCCAGTCCCGCGTGAACCTTATCGAACGCCTGGGCGCTTTGCTCCGGTCGACCGAGGCATCCTTCGGCAATGGCCAGTGCCAGATTGAGATTAACGTTCGTCAACGTGTCCGAGGAGCGGCCAAGCGAGCGTTCCGCCAACGCGATCGCATCGTGAAACCGCCCACCGCCTGCGAGCGCGATTGCCAGGGTACCGTCTGGCTCGAACAACGTCGATGAAGGGTCAGACGATGGATTCCGGTCGATCGTGCCTTCGCCGAGCGCCTCCGCTGCGGCGACACCCGCTTCCATTTGCTGAATACCCAGGCGACGATGCCCCGCGTAGAGATTGAGCACCCCCTGACCATAGAGCGCGTATGCCGCCAGCGTAGGCTCCCCGGACTCACTTGCGACGTGTTCAGCCGCCCGTGCATGATGCAACGCTCGCTCGGGATCTGCGAAACGAAGGAGATACGCCGTCCGGAGCAGCAACTGGCCGCGTTCGAGGCCGGTGGGATCGTCACGTTCGAGCAGCCGCAACCCGGCTTCGTAGCGGTCGGCTGCAAGGAGCAACGCATAGGCTCGCTGCGCACGTTCTCCGGCTCGGATCAGCCACTCGACGGCGCGTGGATCTCCGGCCTGCTGGAAGTGGTTGGCCACCACATCAGGGTCACTTCCTCGAATCGCGATCAACGCTTCCCCGATCTGACGATGGAGAGAGCGTCGTCGAAGGACTGACAATCCCTCATACAGTGCTTCGCGCACCAGGGCATGGCTGAAATAAAAGCCTTTGCCGTCCGTCGTCTCCTCCATGAGACGCGCGTCCTGGACGCGCTCGATTGCTGTCTCAAACTTGGGGTCATTCAATCCGCTGATCGAGCGCCAGAGGTCGATCAGCGGCTCCTGCCCGATCACCGCAGCCACGTCGAGCGCCGTTCGCACATCGGACCCCAGGCGACTTAAGCGGTCATGAATGATCTGGCGAATGAGTGTCGGCACCTGGTGTGGCAATTGCTCGGCCAGCACCCAGTCGCCATTCGCTCGGTGCACGACGCCGCCGGACTCCAGCGAGCGGAGGAGTTCGCTGGTGAAGAATGGGTTGCCTTCAGCGTGCGCATGTAAGAAGCCCGCCAACCGGCGCTCGTCCGCTTCGTTCAGGGCACAGCGCGAGGTGACCAGTTCGCGAGTTGCCTGTTCGTTGAATCGCCGTAGTTCGATGCGACTCGCCGCTGCTTCACGGACGAGCAGGGGCAAGAGTCGCGAGAGTGGATGTTCCCGAGTCAATTCGTCATCTCGGTAGTTGACAAGGATCAGGATTGGATACTGGCTCAACTGGCGAGCTACGAATCGCAGGAGATCCAGACTGGCCTGATCCGCCCAGTGGATGTCCTCAAGCACGAGTAAGAGCGGGTGATGCTCGGCCAACCTCCCCAAATAGTCCACCACGCCCTCGAACAGGGCCATCTGGTTGCGGGCACCGTCGAACCGTTCATCTTCGCTCAGAAGGTCGCGCAGGGGTGGCTGGCTGCGGTCGAGGCCGGTTGCGCGGACGATCTCGACCCAGGGACCATAGGGTGGGGTTGTCGTGAGATCGTAGCAGTGGCCGATGAGGAGCGGAACTTCCTGCTCTTTCGCGGCCTGCCCTAGATCCGCAACTAGTGTCGTTTTTCCGATACCCGCCTCGCCGCTCAGGAGTGCGAGACGTCCGTGACCGGCGCGGGCTCCCTCGAAAAGCTCATGAAGCAGGGTCTGCTCCTGGGTACGACCAACGATTTGCGGGCCAGCGTCGAGTCCGCGACTGTGCCGATCATCGTGTGTAGGGCTTCTGGCGCGACCGCTGCGCATACGGTGATTTCCCATCTGAACGCTGTAACATTCAAGTATCGCTATTGCCGACCTCGCTTGCCCCGCGTCGCGGTCAATCAGCCAGTATCAGTTCGTCGTCCCGGATCGAGAATTGGCTAATCTGCACCCATCGGCGCTGGATTCGGTCAATGATTGTCCGACAGAACGCACCCCCATTTTACGATACGAAAACTACGCTGAAATACACAAGTTGGTGGTTTGGCCATCAATGAAAGAGACGTACAGC
This sequence comes from Thermomicrobiales bacterium, assembly GCA_041751795.1. Lineage (GTDB taxonomy): Bacteria > Chloroflexota > Chloroflexia > Thermomicrobiales > CFX8 > JBBECJ01. Next base: position 404 of record JBGSWU010000463.1, on the reverse strand, counting down.
GGTACCATCATGCGGTATTTGCTTCCCAAACTACCTCAGAACCGATCATTCCGCCATGTTCGGTATTGCATCTACCAGGGCTTATGCGTGAGTAAATTCGGTTCAAGGGATCGCGAGATGGGCACTCATCGGTGAAGATCAGGTCGTTGACACACTGATCTGATCCCGACGGAGCGCCCGATGCAGAGTATGCCGTATGCCGCCCCCGAGAGCTTGGCCGCCGCCTTCTCCGATGTGCCCGATCCGCGTCGCCAGGCGAGTGTGCGCTATCCGTTGTCCGCCGTCCTGTCGTTGACGGTCAGTGCGCTGCTGGCTGGCCAGCACTCGGTCCCCGCCATCGCCGAATGGGTGGCCCACCAACCAGGCGAGGTGCTCGTCCGCCTCGGGTTCGGATCCGGCCAAAC
>JBGSWU010000462.1:0-3836 GCA_041751795.1 Thermomicrobiales bacterium | reverse complement strand
GCGTGGCACTACCATCAGAAACAAACTGATTACTTCACCTGCATCAGCGGAATGATCAAAGTGCCGCTGTATGACATGCGTGAAGACTCTCCGACATACGGTCTCGTCAACGAGTTCTTTATGGGTGAAGACAACCGGATCGTCGTCAAGATCCCGATCGGGGTTCTCCATGGCTTCAAGAATGTTGGCGTGACGCCGTGTTACCTGATCAACTTTCCGACGACTCCATACGATCCAGCCGACCCTGACGAGTACCGGATTCCCTACGATTCGCCGGACATCCCCTACAACTGGGATCTCGTCTTCACATGAGTTTGTCTGATCCGCTGTCGGTTCCCATAGCTACTGGCCCCGTTTCGGGTCGCGTCGAACTACCGGGATCGAAGAGTTACACGAATCGTGCCTTGCCGATTGCCGCACTAGCCGACGGCATATCGACGATCCGCGGTGCGCTTGAGAGCGACGACACGCGCTACATGGTGGACGCACTCAAACTTCTCGGGATTGCCGTTGACGCTGACTGGGAATCTTCGGTCATTCACGTACAGGGGACGAATGGAATCGTTCCAGCGGAGCATGCCGCACTTTTCCTGGGGAACTCGGGGACATCGATGCGGTTCTTGACAGCGCTCGCGACGTTGTCCAAAGGCACGGTCGTCCTCGATGGCACGGAACGGATGCGAGAGCGACCACTAGCTCCGCTGATCAATGGATTGTCCGATCTTGGAGTAGACATCTCGTCAGTTGCTGGAAACGGTTGTCCTCCGGTCCGAGTCCGCGGGAATGGTCTTCCGGGCGGTGTGATCCGGATGCGCGGTGACGTATCAAGCCAGTATTTCAGCGCGGTCGCGATGGTGCTGCCCTACGCGAGCGCTCCCCTTCAGATCGCCGTCGATGGCGATCTCGTCTCGAAGCCGTATATCGACATGACCGCCGGGACGATGGCAGCGTTTGGTGTCAACCTGCATCATGACCAGTACAGCCGCTTGTGGGTCGAGCCCGGCCAGACGTATGCGGGTAGGGAATACATCGTCGAACCTGACGCATCGGCAGCGAGTTACTTTTATGCGCTAGCTGCCGTTACGGGAGGATCGATCACCGTCGAACATCTCCCACCTGAATCACGTCAAGGCGATCTTGCTTTCGTCGATGTCCTGGAACAGATGGGGTGCAGGGTCGAACGCACCAATTGCGACGTCACCGTCACTGGCCCTGAGCAGTTGAGTGGGATCGAGGTCGATATGAATGCGATCTCTGACACCGTCCCGACCCTGGCAGCGATTGCTCCGTTCGCGGACGGTCCGGTCGCGATTCGCAACGTCGAGCACATTCGCGTAAAGGAAACCGACCGGATTGCTGCTGTGGTGACCGAGTTACGGCGCTTGGGCGTTGATGTCGAAGAATTGCATGATGGATTGATCGTCCATCCTTCAACATCTCACCCGGCGACCATTCAGACGTACGATGACCACCGGATGGCGATGAGTTTCGCGATCACGGCAACGCAAGTGCCAGGATTGAAGATCGCCGACCCCACGTGCGTAGCGAAGACAGTGCCTGGCTACTGGCGCTTGCTGTTCCCGTTACTGGGGTCGCCGCCCCCTGATTAGCGCCAATCGCGACATTTTTGGTTGGTTGATATCGAGTTCAGGCACCCTCGGGTGCATTCCAGGCCACTCGGCTCATCCGATTGAGCAAGTAGAGATCAACAAGGACAAGGCACATCATTGCTTCGACAACGGGTACTGCGCGCGGGACAACACACGGGTCATGCCGACCTTCAACGAGAATCGTCTGTGTCTTGCCGTGGATGTCAACGGTTTCCTGATCGCGGCTGACCGACGACGTCGGTTTGACCGCGACCCTTGCAACAATTGTCTCGCCACTGGATATTCCGCCAAGCGTTCCCCCGGCATGGTTCGATCGCGTCCGAACGCGCCCAGACTCATCGAGGTAGAACGCGTCGTTATGTTGCGAGCCTCTCATAGACACGGCAGAGAATCCGTGCCCGAGTTCGACACCCTTCGTCGCTGGGATGCTGAGCATCGCCTGGCCGATCAGGGCATCGAGCTTATCGATCGTCGGCTCTCCGAGACCGGGAGGAACACCCTCGGCATGAACCTCAACCACGCCACCGAGGCTGTCTTTTTCCGACTTCACCTGCTCGATTGCAGCGACCATCCGGTCGGCGGCTTCCATGTCAGCAGCACGAACGAGATTCTGATCGATGACATTTCTGTCGAAACTGGTCGATTGAATCTCGCCAATCTGGGTGGTGAAGGCGAAGACGTCAATTCCTGCCGTCTTAAGAATTCCTCGAGCAATTGCTCCGGAGGCAACCCTGCCCCAGGTCTCGCGAGCACTGGATCGCCCGCCGCCTCGATGGTCGCGAATGCCGTACTTTGTCCAGTAGGTGTAATCGGCATGGCCCGGACGAAACAGATCTCGGATGATGTCGTACTTGCTGGAATCCGCGTCAGCGTTGTAGGTAATCAATGAGATTGGGGCACCGGTCGTCATCCCCTCGAAGACGCCAGATAGGATCTGTACCCGATCCCCTTCATTGCGAGGTGATGTGACTTTCGATTGACCGACCCGGCGTCGGTCAAGATCATGCTGGATAAGCGCCTCATCAACAGGCAGACCTGCTGGGCAACCATCGATCACAACCCCAAGCGCTGGACCGTGGGACTCGCCCCAGGTCGTAATCCGAAACGCGCGTCCGAAGGTGCTGGCCATGCCCTATCCCGTCATCCTCGTTATATCGTCTATTGGTCCGCCATCCGTGCGGCGTGCGTAGATTCGGTAGTCGTGAGATGCAGAACGTCGAAAACCGTACGACTCGTACAACTGCCGACTCCGCAGATTTCTTGCTTGCGTACTGAGTCCGACCCGTTTAGCACCCGACTTCGCCAGTGACATGACAGCCCAGTCGAGGGCCGCTTTACCCAAACCCTGCCCCTGAACTGCAGGCGAGACGGCGATGCGGTCCAAATGACCCCAGGTTCGGAACCTTGTTGTACCAGTGTACGCGACAACGTCACCCGCATCGTTTCGTGCAAGGTCGATCTGGACACCTGGCGCACCAGAGTACTCCAGGAACTCGTCGGCGCTATTCCACCAGAGCCAGGGAAACGACAGGTGATCGAGCGCGATCACTTGCTCGAACTGGTTTCCGGAGTCGGGGTCAAAGGGTTCAAACGTCAACCCTCGTAACTGCGGTGGTGCTGGACGAACCTTGGCGAGTTCATAAACGATGATGTCTTCGATCGGGTCCAGTGCTGCTCCCGCGTAAAACTCCCGCTTCCGGCGCTCGGCCTGCTCCGACGCGACGACAAGTTGGATGCCTGCATTCGCGCAGGCGACCGTGAATGCGTGGATCAGGTCTATCGCACCGGACGTTGCCGCGAGTTCAAGAACCGTCGCAATCTCAGCCCTGTGACGCCACAGTCCGCCAATCAGGAATTCGCCAGTACGGCGGTTAACGACTGAAATATGCGGACCGACCGACACGATGTCTCTGATCTCCCGCTCGCTGAAGCGTCCATCCCATGGCATCCGTAGTGAGCGAACATCGTCAGGGGTAAGAACGCCTATGTCCGAGCCTGGATGAAGGCCTGAGTTTGTCTCAGCGGTCGCAGGCGGGCGGCGATCAGTCATCGATCCAAATATCTTCAAGTGACAGAATTCCAATTGGAGAAACAACAAGTCCGCGTACATACGGCTGGACAACGGTATATGAAACATCATGATAAAGCGGGATCAGTACGTGGTCATCGATGATGAGCTGCTGTGCCTGAAGGTAGAGTTCAGCGCGCGCCTCAGTGTCTTGTACC
>JBGSWU010000461.1:0-3416 GCA_041751795.1 Thermomicrobiales bacterium | reverse complement strand
CGGCGTAGGTCGGCTGCCAGGCGTCGGTGCCGGTGCGAACGTAGAGCCAATGTGGATTGAAGCCCGCTCCCAGCATCGCGCCGGTCTGGACTTCGAGTCCTGACCCGGCCGCCTCGACCGGGGTCGGCGTCGGCACCATTGGGGCGACGATCCCCGCCATCAGCCCAATGGCCATTAGCACCGTTATCCAACGGTTGCGCATACGGTAATGCTCCTAACCAGGTTTGAGTTCCCCAAAACCCCAATAATCGCTGTGTAAGCACAGCAGTAGACGACCCATCCTCACGTGAGCAATGCAGTGATCACCTACGGAGTTGAGTTTGAGGTTGGTGAGGGTGGAAGTACTATCACCCGTTGGTGGAGAGGTCAGTCAGCAACACTAGCCCTAGATGGCTATATCGACCGTGACCTTTTTCCTACTCGAACGAGTCGAAGAAATCGATATCCCGACCCAGTAATCTTTGCCAGATTTTGGTCCCCACCACTCTGGACAAAGGCTCCACCAAGGTAACGCGTGCTTCCCCAACCCGCGTAAACTCTTGCGCTACTACTGGCTAAACCATGAAAACAGGCGTCTTCCCCGCCGCCTGCAGGCAACCATCTGGTCGCCATCATGCGCAGGTATATCATGGCGACTTGTATCTGTGAACCCTGTATAGAAACTCGCAACGGGACATAACGATAATTCAGACATCGTGAGTGGCGTGGCGTCGAATGCTATCCGCTTCGGGCGAATGCTCCTGTGCCGGATCGACAACCGTACCTGAAGAGGAGTCGAACGTACCGATAGAAGCGATGCTAGGCGAGACAATTGTACTCTCAAGTCCAAGTTTCTTCAGCGTCACGCAAGTGCGCAACGTCAGAGTGGTGTTTCTGCGATCTAGTCGATGGGGTACTCTGTGTTGGACGTTAGCGGAGTGCGATCCGCTGTACGATCACTGAACGTCAGGGAAGTTTCGACGCTCTATCGAGCTTTTTGGCGGGAGACTGTGCGACTTGTCACGATTGCATGCCAATGATGCTCGGATAAGCTGAGTGTACGTACATATGTACGTACACTCAGCAGGGGCGTCGTACGTACATTGGCTGGACATCGCGTGCCGATGATCGTTTCAGACAGTGTCTAGCACAGCTCCGGGCAAGGAATGACAATCTGACCAAATCGAGCATCGTTGGATGGGCGTACGCGATCAGCCGTGTTCTGCTCAATCGAGAAAGCAACCCAGTCACAATGCTCTAGAGTCATTCCAGAGCATTGTGACTGGGTTGTTACACACGATGGAGACAGCGGCCGGTCAGGTAAAAGGAATCGCCGCCAACCGAACCCGTTGGCTCTGGGTCACTGGTAAGTTCCAACCTGGATGATCACGGATTGTTGATTCTGAAGCTGATCGTCCGTGAGGCTGTTTCGCGTGAACTGTTCACTGCGACAGCTCTCAGTGTGTATGTTCCATTGGGATACTTGGTCGAGACCCAGCCGTATGGGCCGCTGCTGCTGTTTCCGAAGAAGAAGAACGGCGCGTTTCGTTCCACCAGTGTCTTGGTGGCGGGCCCAGTAAGCGTAAATTCCACCTTCGCGATGTTGTCGCCTCTGACGAGCGCTTCGATGTAGACCTTTCCGCTGAGTTCCTGGCCCGCACAGACACCGAGAAAGCCGATGATCGAGAGTTCGCCGTCCGATGACGGTGTCGTGAAGCTGTAGTTGACAGAGTCGGTGGAGTTTCCCCGCGCGTCTTCACTTCGCACCTGGTACGTGTACGTCGTAGCTTCACTCATCCCTGTCAGATGTAACGTGTGAGTCGTCGTCAGTGTGGAATCGCCGATAGTTTCTTCTCCACAGCCCGTGTTAGCAGTGAGTTCGACTTCACTCGTCGCGGGTTCATCAGTTGTCCATTCGACTGTCGCCTCAGTTGGTGACACGTTCGTAACGTGAACATCTGAAATGATCGGAGGTGTTGTATCCGGTGGAGGTTCGTCCGGTGTTGTGCCATTGGCTACCGTAAAGGTAGCGGTGGTAATCGTTGTCGCCCCAGTCGTTAGACGCAGGAAGGCAGAGATGGTGTGCCGCCCATTCGTAACATTCGTCGTATCCCAGGCGCGTGGCGTAGAACTGGAGCCGCCGGCGTAATCAAACGGTGCACCATTTTCCGTGCGGACATAGACGCCATCGAGCAGGAACTCGACCGACTTCACATCCGTGTCCGGGATCGTGAACGGATAGATGCTGCCCTGGACCGTCGCTCCGTCCAGCGATACTGCTCCACTACGGTTCGAGGAACGTGAGGACAGTATCTGGTAGCTACCGTCGTCGGGAGGTGGTGGCGGTGGTGGGGGTGGCGGTGGTGGAGCGGTGCCGAAGGCGCGATTCTGGAAGACATCGAGGATGGCATGGAAGTAGCCATCGTTGGTGGCCACCTTGGTTGGATCGCCCAGGGACCAGCCAAACGGATAGTACTGGTTGTACTTCTGCCACATCAGCCCCCAGGAACCACCAGCCGCCAAGGCATCGTCGAGGGCATGGCTGTCACGGGCCAGCAGTTCACTACCCGGATCACTGCCGTTGCGATCCTCATTCATCACGATCGGGACCGAATGCTCGGCGACGAGCTTTTCCATCTTCGAGAAGGTGTCGGCCCCGTTCCAGTCGGCCGTCATGTTGCCGTGGACGAGTGCCAGGTCGGCGGTCGCCTGGACGCCGTCCTTGAAGTTGATGTCGGCACTCGAGGCACTGACCGGCACCCGCCAGCCGAGCCCATCGAAGCGACTCTTGGCGATCGTGATCAGTTCACCGATCCCGTTGCTGGTCGTATTGTTGGTGATGATGGCGTGATCGTACTTGCCACTGTTGTACTCGTTGGCGATTTCGATGATCACGTTGCGGTAGTTGCGTGCGATCAACCAGTCGGTGGCGTTGCGAACCGCCTGGCGGATGGCATCGGCATCGGTCAGGACCTGATCCTGCCGCTGGTAGAAGTAGGTCAGGATGACGACCTGCCCCTGCGCTTCGGCGGCTTCGATCACCTGGGCCGCACGATCCATCCAGTCGGCCTTGAGGGTGCCGTTGGGCTGGAAGGCACTGGCGAGCGCCCCTTCGTAGCCGGGGTTGCCACCCTGGAGGCTGACGGTGACACCAAGGATGCCATGCGAACGGTAGTCGTCGAGATTGCTGACGAAGGCGCTGGTGTTGGCGTGTGGATCGAAGTCGGTGCGATCTTCGTCATTGAAGATGGCGTTGGCGGCGCGGAAGTTGAGCAAGCGACCTTCGATGGCAGTGCCGGCGTAGGTCGGCTGCCAGGCGTCGGTGCCGGTGCGAACGTAGAGCCAATGTGGATTGAAGCCCGCTCCCAGCATCGCGCCGGTCTGGACTTCGAGTCCTGACCCGGCCGCCTCGACCGGGGTCGGCGTCGGCACCATTG
>JBGSWU010000460.1:0-3764 GCA_041751795.1 Thermomicrobiales bacterium | reverse complement strand
GCATTCGACGACGCCTCCGGCCCGGTCGTCGCACCAACCTTCCCGGCAGCTTTCGACGGCTACGTTGGGTTGCGGGTCACCAACTCCGCAGGACTGACCAGTACGAGCTACGCTGCGCTCAGTGTCAGCAGTGCCAACGATGCCCCGGTAATCAAGAGCTTTTCGCCGGCTGATCCGGTCCCGACGATCATCGTTGGTGAAAGCCAGTCCTTCACAGTCGATGCCGCAGACGTTGATGGAGACACCGTTGGCGTGTCGTGGAGTATCGATGGAACGGGTCGTGGCACCGGTGCCGCCTTTGTGTATCGTCCATCCATCGCCGACGTTGGCGTCCACTTCATCGAGGCGATCGTCACCGACGATGCACCGCTCGGCGGTACGGTCCGGCACACCTGGTCGGTGGTCGTCCGGCATCCGGACGCTGATGCCGACGGCTGGGACGCCAATGCCGACTGCGACGATACCAACGCCTTCGTCAATCTCGACGCATTCGAAGTCCCGGGTAATGGACGGGACGATGACTGCGACCCCGCCACGACCGATGACCCGATCGACGCGGATGGCGATGGATTCGACCAGACGGTTGACTGCAACGATGGCAACCCGAACGTCAACCCCGGCGCGACGGAAATCCCCGGGAATGGCATCAACGACGACTGCGATGCGTCTACTCCTGATAGCGGAGACTCGCCATTTCCGGGCTACCGCCTGGTTGAAACAATGGACGTTGCAGTCGGTGGCTGGTTGTCGGACTCGGTCTACACACTCGTGAGCGGAGCCAATTACAAGCTACGCGTTAGTGGAACATTCCAGAACGGTTCCAGTGGTCTCGGTGACGCTGAATACTTGTTCGCCGACGACGGCACGAACATTGTCGATCATTGCGACAATGCCTCATTGGACGACGTTGGACTTCAGTACTATGTTTCGTTTGACGCTGAAGGTAACAAGGTTCCTGAATGGGGACAGTATCGGGACGACCATACGTACGTCGTCGACTACGTTGGTCAGGGAATTCCATTGACCATCTCGTACGTCGAATGCGACTATCAATCTTCCAGCAGAGCATGGGACAACGTCGGTTCATTGACACTCGAAATCTGGGAATTCGAAGAATCTGATAGAGCGATCCTAATTCCATTCCGTGCAACGGAATATGCTTATCAGATCGTCCCACATGGCGCAGGAGCGGGATTCGAACAACCAGACTATGACGATTCCGTGTTCTTGATCGGTAACGCAGGATTCGGAACACCGACGGGCCTCTGTCAATTCAACAATCCGACTAGTGTCCAAACAGAGTGGCCAGTGAACACCGACATCCTCCTTCGGAAGCACTTCAATCTGCCAGATGGCGCAACAAAGCTCAAGGTATCCGGCACCATTGATAATAACGTGACGGTTTACATCAACGGCCACCCGATTGGCTTCGTGTCGTCTGGATACTGTCACGTAGACCAGATTGGATTCCTCGCGCCTGACTCGATTCTGGTTCCTGGAGATAACGTGCTTGCAGTCCGCGGGACGGACCTGGGAGGCGTCAGCTTCCTGGATATTCAAGTAACCGCAGACGTTTCAGGCGATAACGAAATCGACAACCAGCCTCCAACAGTCGATGCTGGGCTCGACCTAACAACCGACCTCGGACAGACGGTCAGTCTAACGAGCACGATCTTCTCCGATCCTGACACCATAGAAACACATGTCGCCGCTATCGACTGGGGTGATGGGGTCACGACCGTTGGCCTGGTCACGGACAGCGGTGGCGCAGGGACAGTCGACGGGAGCCATCGGTACGTCACCCCCGGCACCTACACCGTCACCGTGACGGTGACTGACACCGACGGCAAGACGGGGGCCGACACGTTCCTCGTAACAGTGAACGATGTCACCCGTCCACCGGTCCTCGCCCCGATCAGCGACCAGACCATCAGCGAAGGATCGACACTGACGATTGGGGTGGCCGCATCCGACCCGGACAACGACGCGGTCGCGCTCGCAGTCTCCGGGCTGCCCGCCTTCGCCAGCTTCACCGACCACGGCAACGGGACCGGCTCACTCCACCTCGCTCCGGGGTTCGATGACGCTGGCCACACCGACGGCGTCACCATCGTCGCATCTGACGGCACCTTCACTGCCAGCCGATCGTTCAGCATCACTGTCACCGACGTTACCAACCGGTCGCCCGTCGCCAACGCCGGATCTGACCAGACGGTGAGTGAGACCGCGAGTGTGACGCTCGATGCCAGCGCGTCGAGCGATCCGGACGGGAACACGTTAACCCTATCCTGGAAAGTCCTCCACGCCGTTGGCCCAGCCATCACGCTCTCCTCGCCGACGGGCGCCACTCCCAGCTTCGTCGCACCCGACGACGGCGTCTACGTCTTCCGGCTGATTGTCGATGACGGGAATGGCCGCATCCACACCGATGACGTGACCGTCGTCGTCAGCAATCTCGCACCGACAATTACTGGTGTGGCGAACGACGGCCCTGCGACAATCGGAGAGGCCGTGACGATCACCGTCGATGCCGCCGATCCTGCCGGTGAGCATGATCCCCTGACGTTCCGCTACGACTGCGACGGCAACGGTGCGTTCGAGCGTGACACGAACATCTGCTCGTTCCATCAGGACGGCGAGTATATGGTCGGCGTCAAGGTCATGGACGATGACGGCGGCGCCAGCATTGGTTTCACGACGGTCTTGGTCGTCAGTAACGCGCCGCCCGTCGTCACCCTCGACGGTGCCACGTCTCTGGTTCAGGGCGAGGCATGGTACGGGCATGGACGGTCGTCGATGCCGATTCCACGTCGTGGACTGGCACGGTCGATTACGGTGACGGCGCGGGCCGAGAGCCGCTGTCACTCAATGCAGATGCCACCTTTACGCTCAACCATCCTTTCGTGACGGCTGGCACCTTCACCGTGCAGGTGTGTGTCATCGATGACGATGGAGCCGAGGATTGTGCCAGTCTGCTTGTCGAGGTGTCCACCCCTGCCAACCGCTACGCGATCTTCGCCGGCCGCGACGACTGCGGCAGTGGCAGCGGCACCGCGATCCACTGGAGCGGCAGCAAAACCACCGTCACCGGCGCTGTCCACTCGAACAGTGGCCTGAAGGTCAGTGGCTCGAACAACCGCGTCGATGGTGTGACCTCCTACCGGTGCAGCACGCATCTCAGTGGTAGCAAGAACAGTTTCATCGGCGGCGTGACGAAGATTAGCGAGATTCAGCCGTGGCCGACCCAGCTCACAATCGGGGACTTCGCCTGCGACATCCGTGTCGCCGGAACGCTCGACCTCGCCAGGGACGGTGCCTGGTGGGTTGGTCAAACGAAGACCAGTCGGCAACTGCAGCCGCTGACCCTCTGCGCTACCGAGATCAAGCTCATCGACTCCAACGTCACCGGCACGGTCACGTTCGTCGCTGGCAAGGTGCAGATCAGTGGAAGCGACCTGAAGCTCCAGGCCCACCAGCACGGCGTCCTCGCCTTCGCGACCGGTACGAGCAACGCCATCAAGATCAGCGGGAGCACCAGCCAGTGGACAGGTGATCTCCTCGCCCGTTCGGGTGAGATTGACCTCTCCGGTTCGAACCACAGCATCACCGGCAGCGTCATCGGCTGGACGGTCAAACTGACTGGGAGTAGTTGGACGATAAGTACTCAATAGCAGATAACGCAAGACGCGCCACGAGGGGGGGGGGTTGGCCCCGCCCCTGGGGGCGCGTCTTGCTGTTGGATCCGTAGCGCACGCATCGCACTC
>JBGSWU010000459.1:0-3127 GCA_041751795.1 Thermomicrobiales bacterium | reverse complement strand
TTCGGATTCAGGGTCGCCAGGTCGAGACGAACTTTGAAACCAGCGTTCGACATCAGCAACGAAGTAGGGGTCGCGATTTCGCAGATTGTCCCAGGTGATCCGGCCCGATCGCGTCAGTAAGTGGAAGGCAAACTGCATCGGCTCGTAGTCGCGGTACCGTCGCACATTCTCGAAGTAGCGTTGGCTTTCCTCGGCGGCCCGCTGCGTGGCTTCCACCCTCGGCCTGCGTGCCTGTTCGAAGCTCCGCAACGCAGGCGCGATCCGGTCGTACTGCTCGAACGCCTGTGCCAGCGCGATCGAATCCTCTAGCGCGAGTTTCGTCCCGGAGCCGATCGAGAAATGGGCGGTATGAGCGGCGTCACCAAGCAGGACGACGTTTTCGTGCACCCAGCGGCGACACTTCAGCGTCGTGAACGAGAGCCAGAGCGATCGGTTGGAAAGCAGTCGGTGGTGACCGAGGTGGTCAGAAAACAGCGCCTGGCAGAATGCCATGCTCTCGTCCTCATCCATCACATCCAACCCTGCGTTGCGCCAGGTATCCTCGTGGCACTCAACGATGAAAGTGCTGGTTGTCGCGTCGAATGGATACGAGTGAACGGTGAATAACCCATGCTCGGTGTCGCGAAAGATGAACGTGAACGCATCGAACGGTTTATCGGTGCCGTACCAGACAAATCGAGCCTTCCCCTCGGTGGTCGTTGGCTGGAACGTCGTCGCGTACGCTGCGCGTGTTCGAGAGTTGACGCCGTCAGCCGCGATCAGCAGATCGCATGTCGCCCGCAATTCGTCCGGTTCAGCGACATCCGCTTCGAACGTCAGGTCAACGCCCAACTCTTCGCAGCGACCTTGGAGAATGTTGAGCAGGCGTTTCCGCCCGATCCCAGCGAACGCATGGCCGTCGCAGCGAACGAGATTGTTCCGAAAATGGACATCGATCGCTTCCCAGAGGACGAAATCGTCGGTGATTTGCGTTGAGGTGCGGACGTCGGCTTCATGCAGGCCGGATAATGTTCGGTCCGAGAAGACGACACCCCAGCCATACGTGGCATCGCGAGGATTCCGTTCGGTCAGCCGTATCCCCCAGTCGGGGTGAGATTTCTTGAGGAGCACAGCAGCGTACAGGCCCGCTGGCCCGCCACCCAGGATGTGGATGTTCACTGACCTCGTCCAACCACCTCAGACAACCGCTCCAACTGACTGACACTGGCACTGGTCGGAAAGAGGATCAGGTGGTCGCAGCCTGCTTCATCGTAACCACGAATGTACTGGACAATGGCCTGCGGAGTGGTCAACAACCCGTCAGCGATCCGTTGGGCAAACGGGCCGGTGAACGCGTAGTAGTCCAGCAGGTAGTCATGACCCGCGTCGGCTTCATCGTCGCCTAGCGCGAAGTACGCCATTCCCCAGATGCGTGGCTGACCAGGTCGACCCGAATCCTGCCAGGCAGCGCGCGCTTTATCGACCGAGCGGGCAAAGATTCGAGGTGGTCCACCATTGTGGATGAATCCATCGGCGTAACGCGATGCCCGGGCGAATGCTGCGTCATCGAGGCCGCCGACGATCAATTCAGGTCCACCGGGTTGGACCGGGGCTGGACCGATCCGCCCATCTTCCCATGTGTCACGCAGGATGCGAAGTTGCCCGTCGAGCTGCTTACCACGGTCGGCGTAATCGACACCCGCAGCTTCGTAATCGTCACGCCTGGCACCGAGCGCCAGCCCGAGCGTCAATCTCCCGCCCGACAGCACGTCGAGCGTTGCCGCCTCCTTGGCGAGAACGACCGGGTTCCGCAATGGCCCGATCACGACCGTTGTTGCCAGCCGCACACGTTGTGTCGCTCCGGCCACCGCCGCCAGCGTCATCATCGGATCCAGACTGTCGTAGACCAGCCGGTCAAAGACGCCGACACTCGCAAACGGTCCGTCGTCCGCAAGTCGCGCCCAATCCAGAACCTCTGCGCCAGTCGCCCCTTTGACGGTGTTCGGCAAGCCAATACCGAGCTGCATCATGAGTTCTTCCCATTTACATTGCGCAGATGCCGCTCGCGACGAAGTGATTCACTGTGAGCCGCTTCAATCCTCAGAAAGTCATCGCTCTTTGGCTCTAGTAGGGCACGGATGATGTAGGTAGTGACCAGGACGATGGCCAAGAGGACGATCGCCGCTTGAATCCGGATCGAAATCATGACTGAAAATGGCACCTCGATGGGAAGCACATGCACTCCGAGGCCGAGCGCAATCATCGCAGCAAGCCCCAACACGAGATTTCTTACCGCTCTACTGATTGGCGATGAGCCCGTGTTGGCCAATCCCAGGACGAGCCACCCACATCCGCTGACGACGCGCCAGAGATGGTCATCAGGATCACCCACGAACGCCATTACCGTACCGACGCTCAGTAACGCGAACCCAACCGCTCCTAGCATTCGCCTGGCGTCATACCACGTCGCAGGAACATCAGATGTATCAGCCATCAACTGCGTCCATCTCGAAGCTTGAACCGCTGCAACTTCCCAGTTTCAGTTCTTGGAAGTGCATCGACGAACTCGATCTTGCGTGGGTACTTGTACGGTGCGATCTGCGCTTTGACGAAATCCTGTAGTTCCTTGACGAGCGACTCAGACGCAGCAGTTGGATCGTTGAGAACGATGATCGCCGTAACGATGTTTGTGCGCTGAGGATCAGGCGTGCCGATCACTGCGCACTCGTGAACGAGTGGGTGCTCGAGAAGAACGTTCTCGACCTCAGGTCCCGCAATGTTGTAGCCAGAGGAAATGATCATGTCGTCGGTGCGTGCCTGGTACCAGAAGTAGCAGTCTTCATCCATCAAATACGCGTCGCCAGTGATATTCCAGCCATTCTGGACGTAGACCCGCTGCCGGACGGGATCAGCCAGATAGAGGCACCCTGTGACGCCCCGAACGGCCAGTTTTCCGACCGTCCCGGGTGGGACCGGTTCGCCATTGTCATCGACGATCCGGGCTTCATAGCCTGGGACTGGCTTGCCAGTCGACCCGGGGCGGATGTCGTCACCAGACGCACTGATGAAGATGTGCAGCATCTCCGTCGCGCCGATGCCGTCGATGATGCGGATACCGGTCGCGTCATACCAGCCGTTCGATGTCGCA
>JBGSWU010000458.1:0-3834 GCA_041751795.1 Thermomicrobiales bacterium | reverse complement strand
GAAGCCGGCAGGCCCGTAGCACCGGCTTTGCCGCCAATGGTGCAATCGATTGAACTGCCGTTTGCCACCAGTCGCAGCCGGTCACCAACTGCGTATCCTGGCGCAACACAGTAGTAACCAAGTGGGTCACGATCCCATCCTGAGATCGTCCCGCCCCACGACGCTGTCCATGCCAGGTTGCGGGACCACCATGCAGCGTCGAATCCGTCGGCGAAGACCGCGGCCGCGCCAGATCCAACCTGCGCCAGTGGTTGATGAACGTTGCCGATATCTCCCGGTGCCGCCTGCAGCGACCGCAACGCATCGCGGGTCGCTAGAACGGAGTTCGCGAATGTCGCCGATGAATCGCTTGTTGCACCGTGATAAGCGGCCAGTGCGGACTGCTCGTCACCGTTGTTGGCGAGGAGTCGCGAGAGTTCCTGCGCGCCGACGACTGCATTTGCTGCTGGATCGTCACTTGTCGGGGCGATGTCAGTTCGAACGCCGAGCAAGCCTCGTCGTCCGCCGCCCGTCATCAGGAATGGATCACCATCCGAAGACACCTCAGCCACGGCAGCAAGAAGATATGGATCAACTGCGGCAGACTGCGCGGCAGCGACGATCTCTTCGCCAAACGGAATGGTCGAAACCAGCGGTGCCAACGTAACGTCCGCTGGCTGGCCAATTCCGCGCCAGGCACGGTAATGCTGGCCGACGTTGCCAGATTCGACTTGCCATTCGGCGGGGTTGTCTGGCGTGAACGAGAGGACTCGACGCTCAAACGCCTGGATTAGGATCCGCTTCGGCGTTCCATCGACAACCGAATCCACCCAGTACGGCTCGGTCAACGGATGACCGAGGACATAGAGCCACTCATACACCTGGGACTCACCCCAGGCTTGGAATGGAGCGGCGATGTTGTGCTCGGTGACCTCATCATAACTGCCAACCTGCACGGTTGAATCGGACTGACCAGACGTGGCTATTGATCCGTCGGCGCGGAGAACGTCGGTGATCGACTGACCGACGCGGGAATCGGCAGCTGTCGACGCGGATTCCGATGTTCGCAGCACGTGTGGCTGCGTCGCGAGTTTACCGAGCATTGCGTAGGTGACGGCGCCAGGCTGATCCGGATCACCAACGACCGGAATTGCGGCGGGAGCACGCTCTACCCAACGATCGGCGCCGAGCTGGATTGAGCCACTGAGCAACTCAGTCACGAGTTGACCACCAGGGGCGGTCCAGTAATCGGACGTCGCGGCGTTTGGATCCAGGATATCCAGTCGGCCCTTGTCGAAGTAGACGAGCTGACGGGTGCCGCTTGGGCTGTCGTCATAGCGCTCGACCGTCATCGCCAGCGGCGCCGGACCCAGTAGCCATGCACGTGCGACGTCCAACCGGGCAACAGGGCCATCGGCGGAATCCCAGACTGATTGTGCGATCGGATGAATTGGAAGTGATCCGTTGGATGTTGGATCACTGAATGCGAACTGTGAACCAGAAGCTGTGGCGGCAGCTGTCTGAGGCGAGCCGGACGCTGCGAGTGACGCCAGGAGCGTCAGCAGAACGAGCAGCGACAAGGCCGCCGCGAGCGGCTGTCGACGATTCAATTGGAAACCTTCCCCGGACCCGCGTCGTCCTCACGACGCGCATTCTCGGATCCACCCTTACGAGTCACCGTCCCGGATCAAAACAGGAGATCCTGTAAGACTTCGTGAAGGGTTTCACGAACTTGACCGCTGCCAGTTGTATCACCTGTTGTCGAATACTGCGAACGGACGTTCGTTTTGTCTCACCGATTTGGGACGATCGGGTAGTGACGACGATGCCGTGGAAGTGTTGGCGACATCTATTTCGGCTCGTTCGACAGCCTGATCACGATCGGATAGGTTCACCGAGGAGGGACCACCACGGAATTGCGATGACGAAGATCACGATGATGCTGACGATCGTGAGCAGGACACCGGCGCGGAAGAGTTCCCCCGCCGCGTAATGTCGAGTCCGAAACGTCACCAGCGCGGTCGCAAGCTGGACGGGGTAATACACCGTTGTCTGCGCGACGATCGGGACGATCAGCCCAACGGTGAGCGGATTCAGCCCGAGCGGTTCTGCGAGTGACATCAGCAGGGGAATCGTGATCCCGAGGACAGCCGTCCGGTTTGGCAGGATGATGTTGATGAACCCCACCATAGCGATCAGTGCCAGGATCAACGGGACGAGAGGAAGGTCGGCCAGTGGCAGGTTGTTGACGATCGAATCGGCCATCCATTGTGCCGCGCCCGACTGGTTCAGCGCGACGGCAATCGACAGTGAACTTCCGGTCACCAGGAAGATTGTCCACGGGGAGGATGCTTCAAAGTCGTCCCAGGTCAACACACCAATCACCGGCAGGAATAACGCCGTCGCGCCGATCAATGCTGGAATCGTCGGGTCCAGACCGTGGATGCCGTCGGTCAGCCAGAGGAGCGTCGTAGCACTGATGATCGCCAGCGCTCGCCACTCCGGGGCAGTCATCGAAGTCTGAACGGTCCGCTTGGCTTCTGGTTTGCTGTCAGGAATCTGTGGTGGCATCGGGCCAGGCCGGTACAGCAGATACAGTACACCGGCGAAGATGAAGAGGATCGCGTAGTTCGGTACGGCCATGAACGCGAACCAACGCGCCCATGACAGATCACCGAGCAGCGCTCCAGCAACGACCGGGACTGCTCCTCCGGTCAGGACTGCCGTCGATGCCTGAATCTGGATCGTTGCGGTTGCCAGCATGATCAATCGTGGCAGCGGGTGGCCCCGTTCGATCCGGTGGCTACGGAAGATCGCTTCATAGGCTGGGATCAACATCGCCGAGCGTGTTAATGCAGAAGGCACGAGGATCGCCATAAGCGGCATCATCCCGACCATCTGACCGTAAAGGCGGTCGCCGCTACCACGCGCGCCACGGACGAGGGCGCGAGCGAATCGTTGAGCGAGACCGGTCTTAACGGTGGCAGTCCCAAGCGATAGTGAGCCGAGCATGAAGTAGGGAGCTGGAGATTCGAACCCGGCAAGCGCAATACTCAACCCTTCGCTGCTTTCACCGGGAGCGACCAGCGCAAGCATCACGACGACGGCGAGTGATGTCACGCTGATCGCGAGCGATTCCGACAGCCAGAGGACGAGCGAAGCGACGACGACGGCGAGGACCCGTAATCCCCACGGGCTCAGACCGGCAATATCTGGCTGCACCAATGCGACAATCAGCGGAATGCTGAACGCCACAAGTGCCAGCGATAGCCGCCCGTTCTGAGATAGCGAATCACTCATTGAATCGAACCAACCCCTGCCCTCCGACAGTACTGTATCCCGGTCCGGTGAATTCATCCAGACGCAGATCAGCCATGCCGCGCTCGACGCTGGATCATGGGTGAAACGATCAGAATGCCGCTTTCCGGACTTTGCGCTATCCGATAGCCAGACTGCGGTTAGACTGCCGTCATGCACACGCTCGTCGAAGTGGAAGGATCATCGCGAATGGTTGGCGGAAACGAACGCTGGCTCGGTAGCGGACAGATAACTCCGGACGACCCGGTCGGCGCTGGATCGTTCGGGCGTTGGACGATTCGCTACACGACGGGGGTGGCCGGGATCGACGACGGCGGACGTATTCGCATTGCCTGGCGCAGTGTGTCGGACTGGCCCGCACCACAGTTCTCGGCGCCAGCGGACGCGAATTTCGCGCGGGTCGAGACGGGTGCTGACGTTCATTTGACGCCGGTATATGGCTCCGACGGAATCCGTCCGTGGAATCGAACGTTGACGATTCGTGTGTCTGACGGTGCGTTGGCACCGGGCGATGTGGTTACGATCGTCATGGGCGAT
>JBGSWU010000457.1:0-3502 GCA_041751795.1 Thermomicrobiales bacterium | reverse complement strand
TTTCGCGCCGAACCCGCCACCGCTGATCGTGTACGCATCCGCGCTGTACGTCAGTGCGCTACCGCGCGACGATCCGTGGTTACTCAGTTCGACGACGAGTTGGTGTGTTTCCCCAGGAAGGATCTCAAGGTCGAAGTAGCTGCCGTCGATGTTGACCGGTGCGATTCCAAAGCTGGCCTGACCGGGCGAATCCTGAGCGCCGACCGGTGATATCGACGCCGATGCTACAACGATGAAGAGCAACGATAACGCAACCCGACTGAATGAGACGGCTGGATTGGCTCGGACCATGAAACGATCTCTTTTCGATGAGGATGGACAACGTTTTGATGAATCGTGATGGGGGCTGGGCCTGTATGCGCCCCCATCACGATCTGGACGTCCTACGGCGCTGTTGAGACGGTTGTCGTTAAGGTACCTGTGTAGGTTCCTGCGCGGCTTTGCTCCGGAATCGTCAGGTTCACGTCGAGCGACTGGGTGTAAGTTCCCTGACCGTAGTTCGCGTTCGCCTGGATCACTTTTCGGGCACTATCGAGCGTGCCAACCGGGCTGGAGGCAGGAACCTTTGGTCCACCAGTGACGTCGATTGCTTGTCCTGCGGTCATCGTCGGGGCATCGGCGGACGACAGGGCGAAATTGGCGGCTGGGATGTCGGTGCCGCTGTTTGAACCACTGTAGACAAAGTCGGACGTCTGAATCGTGACGTTCCAGCCAGCGCCGGTTCCAGTCTGGTCGTCGGTCGTCAGCGTCATGCTGCCTGTCTGGTTCTGGACGACGTGGGAGTAGGCGACCGACGTCAAAGTGAGGTCATCGACGCTCGAAGTCAGCGAGCCGCTGGTGACTGACTGTGTCACGGTATCGACAGCCAGCGAGGGGGCTACCATGATCGATGTCATCGCTGCGACGATTCCAGCGCCTGCTGCGATTTTCTTGATCTGTGAGATGTGTGTCATTGAGGAGTTTCCTTCGCTTCTCTGTCACTAAGCCTGTTGCCCTCGGACGACGAATGCCGCCGAGCAACAAAGAACGGCCGGTTTCCCGATCCGTCGTGATGACGGCGGGAACCGACCAGCGGGTTTCTGGCATGGGGACAGCAAGGAATGCGCGCGCCGTACGCATCGCGCGCCGAGGACCTGCCGCCGCCAGGGCCGGTTACGCCACTCGCTCCACCAGTGACAGGGCGTCCAATCTCGTCACTGGTTTCATCGCATCCGCTGGTCAGGCGCATTGCGCGTCGACGATCGCCAATTTCAATCGGCTTGAATCGGTAACGCGCGTGCACTGTGCAGATTAGTCAATGTCGTTCCAGAATGCATGGTCCATCAGTCCGGTTCAGGCAAGTGCGACAGGACCGAGGTGAGGGACGTTCGTCTTGCGCAACGACTTGTTCGTAGATGTACGGCGTCTCCTGAGTCTGCGCGGCTTCGAGTAGCGGCGATTACAATCTCGATGCAGGCTTGACGGGGTCGGCGCTGGGGAAAGTGGGAGACGAATGAATTATCGTGAGGCAATAGCCTGGATCATTGGTCGAGCGGGGTATGACAAGGGGTTTGTTGCCAATCCGTTCGCTGGCGATGAGGTCGCGGCACTCGGCCTCCGACGGACAGCCGGGCTGCTGCGTCGGCTGGATCACCCAGAAAAGGCGTATCCAATCGTTCACGTCGCCGGAACCAAGGGCAAGGGTTCGACATCTGCGACGATCGCGACGATTGCCCGCGAGGCTGGTCGAACGCCGGGACTCTATGCCACTCCCCACCTGCATAGCTTTCGCGAGCGCTTTCTCATCAGTGGTGAACCAGTGTCGGAGATCGAGTTCGCGGCAATCGCCGATCTCGTTGCCCCTGCCGACCTGCTCGTTCAGGCGGAGGAACCTGAGATCGGCGAACCCACGGCATTCGAAGTTGCGACGGCGATGGCGTTTCTGGCGTTCCGGCGGGCGGAGGTTGATCTGGGCGTCGTCGAGGTCGGGATGGGTGGGCGGTTGGACGCCACAAACGTCGTGACGCCGGACGTGTCGGTGATCACGTCCATCTCGTACGACCACACGGCAATCCTCGGTGACACGCTCCAAGAGATCGCGTTCGAAAAGGGCGGCATCATCAAGGAGGGACGGCCAGTCGCCATCGGACCGCAACCAGCAGAAGCGCTCGCCGAGTTGCGGCGGATCGCGAGCGAACGTTCAGCGCCACTGTTCGTCGCTGGCCGCGACTGGCAAACGCAGTCAACGGACGATGGCGCAATACTCTGCGGTCCGTGGGGCGATTGGCGATGTGTGCAACTCGCGCTTGCCGGGCCGCATCAGGTCGAAAACGCGGGGCTGGCATTGATGGCGCTCTGGCTGCTCGTTGCCAGCCTGCTCGCTGACGAAACGCGCGTGCGTCATGCACTTGCCAACGTCCGCTGGCCAGGCCGATTCGAGCGGATCGCGACTGCCCCGGACATCTACGTTGATGGCGCGCACAACCTGAATTCAATCGAGCGGCTAGTCGCGACGATCGAGCAACGAGGCGACGATCGAGGGCAACTGCACGTCATTCTTGGGATTGGACGCGACAAGGACATCGATGGGATGGTCCGCGCGCTCGCGTCGCTCAATCCACTGGTCACAGCGACTGCTTCCCACAATCCGCGTGCCGCTGAACCGGAGCAAATCGCGACGGTCGCGCGCGCAGCCGAACTGGTTGTCGGCACGGCGCCCAGCGTTGCGGAGGCACTTGCCTCCGTTCAGGCAAGTGCAAATCCAACCGACACAATCGTCGTCACCGGATCACTCTATGCCGTTGCCGAGGCACGAGAAGCTCTCGGGTTGGCAGTCACTCCTGCGTTCGAACGTGAGTTGCTCTACTGACGACGTGATTTGCAGATTTATGCACCAATGCTAGATTGACGGAATGTCGCTGCGGGGCTACGATGGTAGCGTACGTACGCGATGTCGTGCTCGGCAAGTGGGGGCCAGGGCAATCGGCATTCGCGAGTGATGCGCATCGGGAAGGAGTTGTGGATTGGGGGGTCTACACCAGTGAGCCAATCGTCCAATGCGGCGAATAGGTCCAGCGCGCCAGCTGCCAGCGGCTGGGAAGCGATGTTACAGCGGTATTTCCACTTTCAGGAAATGGGGTCCGATGCCCGGACGGAGATCATGGCGGGGCTGACGACGTTCGTTGTCATGTCCTACATCATCTTCGTCAACCCGTCGATTCTGAATCTGCCGGACGGGACCGGATTGCCAATTCAGGCGGTGACGACATCGACATGTCTCGTCGCGGGGGTGATGACGATCCTGATGGGGATCGTTTCAAACAAGGCCTATGCGATCGCGCCCGGGTTGGGATTGAACGCGATCGTCGCGTTCACGCTCGTGCTTGGTGAGGGATTGACCTTTCCCGAAGCAATGGGCGTCATCGTTGCCGAAGGCATCCTCATCACGATTCTCGTCCTCGTTGGTGTTCGGCGGTACGTCATGGACCTCGTCCCGCTGGAGTTGAAGAAGGGCATTTCGGTC
>JBGSWU010000456.1:0-3777 GCA_041751795.1 Thermomicrobiales bacterium | reverse complement strand
GATCACCGGCCTGCTGACCGGCACGACCAGCACGAGCACATCGATTCCGGCCACGACGACTGCCAACGGCAAGATCAACGCGACCATCCCATCGGCGATCCACGCCGATTAGCCAACGCGTACACCACCTCCACCCCGTTCTGGCCAACGGAGGGCGGACACAGAGACGGCTCTTCGGAGTCGTCTTTGTGTTGCTGGTGGAGAGTGACGGTGATGCGCGCCGACTGGAGGGAACGAGCCCGGCCCCTCTAGTCGGCGCATTGATTGGATGATCGGTCTGTCGTCAGTTTCGCTCTTTTCTTCCAACCGGGCCGTCGATGGCGAAGGCGGCGGGTTCGGGCTTGTATGGGCGCAGCAGCCATAGCGGGCGGCGCATCCCATCTGGTCCTGGGGCTGGGCGGGTCATCGCGATCCAGCGCTGGTAGGCGGCGTGGGCTTTGTTCGTATCAACCTGGATGTCGCCGTAGCGGTCGGTCGGTCCTGCCTTGACGACACGGATCTTCTGGTGCCAGGCGTGGGCACCGGAGATCGGGTCGGGCTGGACCGGGAAGGTCAGGTTCTGGTGGACGCCTGCGTCCTGCCACCAGATCTTGCTGGAGTCGGGGTCATCGCTCTCGAACGGACCGACGCCGTGGATCTGCTGCATCTTGTAGACGCCTGCTTCTGTCTCCTGGATATCGACCAGTGCGGAGGACCAGCGTTCGTTGCCCTCGCCCTCCTGAAGCCGCCAGCGGCCGAGGTGGTGGGAGCAGGCAGCTACGCCGGGGCGCATCCCCTCTGTCACCCAGACCCGGTCGACGAAGTGGCCGATCTCCGTTTCGATTCGGACGAGATCGCCAGTGTCGACGCCGATCCGTTTCGCATCGGAAGGATGCAGCCAGAGTGGGTTGGAGTGGCTGATCTCGTTGAGCCACTTGCTGTTGCCCGAACGGGTGTGGATCAGCGTCGGAATACGGTAGTTCGGCAGGAGGACCATCTCGCCCTTGCTGACGTCGATTTCGCTCGGCGCGACCTGACTATCAATGTGGCAGGGAATCGAGAGTTCCGGCCAGCCCCAGTCGTAGAGCGTGCGTGAGAAGAACTCGAGCTTGCCGGAAGGCGTCGGGAAGCCGCGCTGCGCGATCCCGTCGATGACGACGCCAACGGCTCGTCCCTCCATCGAGCCAGGTGGCATCCCGGGCATCGGGACGATGTTGGGCGCGTGCGGGCGTGGCGATGGGCTAACGATGACTCCGTTCGGTTGGGTGACGGCGCCGTCGAGTTCGGTATCGGGGATTGGGTCGTTGAACTGGCGCTCTGGAGCCTTCCGGATTTCGAACGCACTGTAGCGACGCATGTACTCGAGCGGCGTCAGTCCCTCAGCGGCGGCGGCTTCCGGCAGGCCGGGGACCGAGTTCTCGAACATCCACTGGTAGTACTCATCGACTGTCACCTTCTCGCCTGGGCGGTAGGGCGACTCGTAAAGTTTGCGGATGCCGAGCGATCCGTCCGGATCGATCCGCCAGGAGAGCTCGATCCAGAACTCATTTTCCTCCCAGACCTCGCCGGGGTTTGCGTCGCGCGTTAGTTCGACCTTCTGGCCCATCCGCTCCATCGCGACCCGCAGGACCGGCTGGCGGAATCCAACCCACTGGGCGTTGTGCGTTTCGTACGAGAGGCTGTCGTGCCGTTCCGGGCCGTGGCCCATTGGCAGGACATAGTCGGCAAACCAGGCGCTTTCGGACCACGTTGGCGTCAGCGCGGCATGGATACCGATCTTCGATTCGTCCTTGAGCACGTCCATCCAGGTGAAGCCGTCGGGGTTGGTCCAAACCGGGTTGTAGACGCGGGTGAAGTAGACATCCAGTTTGCCGCGTCCCTCTTTGAGGAAGTGCGGCAGGAGAATGCTCATCTCATGGTGGGTGAGCGGGTATTCCTTCGGCCAAGTAAGTTCGTTCCAGACCTTCTGCTTGGCCGGTTCGGCGAACGGGCGTGGTACCCACTTGTTCCAGACGTTGGGCATCGTCCCACCCTCAGTGCCGACCGATCCGGTCAGCACGTTCAGGAAGAAGAGGGCGCGGGGAACCGTCCAGCCGCCGAGATGTCCGGCTGATGCAGCGCGCCAGGTGTGGGCGGCGAACGCCGATCCGGCCTTGCCGATCTCGCGCGCGATTTCGACGATCGTGCTGGCCGCAACGCCGCACTCGGCTTCGGCCAGTTCCGGTGTGTAGCCAGCGTACGTGTCTTTCAGGATTGCGACGTAATTCTCGAAGGTCGGCTCGACCTGGGGATGGAGGACGGCCATGAACTCGTCCCAGTTCGTCCAGCGACGGACAAACTCTCGATCGAACAGGTCATGCTGGATCAGTTGGTTGGCGAGCGCGAGCAGGACGATTGTGTCGGTGCCAGGTGCTGGCGCAAGCCAGTAGTTCGCCATCGACGCTGTGTTGGAAAGCCGCGGGTCCATGACGGCGATCTTCGCGCCAGCCATCTTGCCCTCGATGATCCGCTGGGCGTGCGGGTTGAAGTAGTGCCCGCTTTCCAGATGGGCCGAAACGAGCAGGATGAACTTCGCGTTGGCGTAATCCGGCGATGGCCGGTCGATCCCCATCCAGAACGCGTAACCAGTACGTCCACCGGAGGAGCAGATGTTCGTGTGCGAGTTATGGCCATCGACGCCCCACGACTGGAGCACGCGCTCCATGTAGCCGTCCTCGCCGGGCCGCCCAACGTGGTACATGACCTCGTTCTGACGTCCCTCGGTAAGCGCAGCCCGAATCCTCCCGGCGATGTCGTCGAGCGCAGAATCCCACGAGACACGTTCCCACTGGCCCGAGCCGCGAGGTCCACTTCGCTTCATCGGGTAGAGAATCCGCTCCGGATCGTTGACCTGGTTGATCGTCGCCGGACCCTTGGCGCAGTTGCGCCCACGGCTGCCTGGGTGAAATGGGTTCCCTTCGAGCTTACGAATCTTCATCGTTTCTTTGTCGACGTAGGCCAGTAGCCCACAGGCCGACTCGCAGTTGAAACAGATCGTCGGCACAATCTGATAGTGCTTCTCGACCTTTTCAGGCCAGGCTCGTGCGTCGAGTTCTGTCCAGTCGTCCCACTTCTCGGGTGGCGGGTAGGAGGAGAGGCCGGATGTTTGGGAGGGGATGAAGGGTTCGATGACCGGGCGAGTCCCTTGCCGATCCCTTCCGGAACTGGAGGGGGACATCGGTGTCGTCGTGGTCTCGTTCTTCTTTGGCTTTGTCTGCATCTCGAAAACCCCTCCCCCTGTCCCCCTCCCCTGAAAAGGGAGGGGGAATGGTTAGTCGTTGTTGTTGAATGCGTCACTGATTCGAGTCAGTACAATTGGCAGATTCGCCATTACCTGTTCGTTCGTGAAGCGCATGACGCGAAATCCCTGAAACTCAAGCGCTTGTTGTCGTTCCGTGTCGTATTCCTGTTGACGCTCATGTATGCCACCGTCGAGTTCGATGATAAGTGATGCTGAGTGGCAATAGAAATCTGCGATATACCCGCTGATGATCTGCTGGCGCCGAAACTGACGGCCCTCGAAGCGATTCGCGCGAAGGTACGACCACAATAACGTCTCAGCCGGAGTCATTTCCGAACGGAGCCGACGAGACATCGCCTTCTTGGAAGCATCAATCGGTTGTCCACGGACGAT
Organism: Thermomicrobiales bacterium; assembly: GCA_041751795.1. GTDB lineage: Bacteria > Chloroflexota > Chloroflexia > Thermomicrobiales > CFX8 > JBBECJ01. Next base: position 125 of record JBGSWU010000456.1, on the reverse strand, counting down.
GTGGCGCGGCACTTTACTGGCCCTTCACCGATTCAAATCAAACAACCAATTGCTTGCCGAGCATAAGAAGTGTTGAGAAACCCCTCCCCAACCCCTCCCCTGCGAGGAGAGGGGCTTTTGGATAT
>JBGSWU010000455.1:0-16274 GCA_041751795.1 Thermomicrobiales bacterium | reverse complement strand
CCAACGCCCAGAAGAGCGCCGGGGACTCTTTGAACATGCGGCGGGTATCAGCGGCCTCCGACTACGTGCGAACGAGGCAGAGCGCGGCCTGGCGGAATCAAACACAAACGCTCAGAGACTGCGCGACATCCTCAGCGAACTTGAACCTCGTGTCCGCTCGCTTGAACGATCCGCTCGACTTGCACGCGAATATGGGACCGTACGTGATCGGCTGCTCGCTCTCCAGCGTCGATATTACGGCCATGCCTGGCGGCAATCCCAGCACAAGCTTTCGACAACACGGGCGTCGCTGCGGGAAGCGGAGCAATCGCACGCCGAACTGGAGCAACACCACGAGCAAGCATCGCGCCGATTGGGGAGCCTGCGGACAGAAGAGCGGCGACTCGCGGACGAGCACCGCGTCTTAACCGAGACCGTTGCGCAACACGAACGCGCACTCTCTGAAGCCCGCCATCGTCGTGCGCTGATTTCCGCACAGGTTCGCTCAGCGGGAGAACGACTTGCCGATCTCAACCAGCGAATCGAAGAACTCCAACGTGATGTCGCTGAAGCGACGGTCGAGGCAGCGAAGCATGACAATTATAGCGTCGAGATTCGCGAAACGATTTCAACACTAGAGTCTGAACTCACCGAGCGCAACGCTGTCGCGGAAACGGCCAGACAGCGTCAGGCTGATCTACGAAGCAAGCTCGATGCAGTTGATACGCGACTGATCGCACTCAGTCGAGATCGAGCGGAGGCGGACGGCGCACATGATTCTGCCGTCGAGCGACTGGCAGAAATCTCAGTCGAGCGTCGTCGCCTCACCGAACAGTCACAAAGCGACGCCGAGCGAGTGAAGGTGAAAACAAGTGCGATCGACAACCTTGAGCTTCAATGCGTTGTCCTTCGGTCGCAGATCGAAACGAACAAAGAATCGCTCGTCGAGATTGACACAGCGATTCGTCAGGCCGAAGCTACTGCTGCTGATATTCGAGGTCGACTGCAAACAACTGATCGTGAACTGGCACATCTGCAGACACGCCGCGACGTCCTCGACCGGTCGCACGCGAGTGGAGACGGTCTCTACGCTGGTGTTCGAGCAGTCGTCCGCGCAATCAGTCGTCGTGAACTCGACTTGCCAGGTTTCATCGGCACCGTAGCGGAAACAATCGATGTGCCGAAGGAACTCGAAACAGCAGTTGAAGTCGCGCTGGGCGGACATCTCCAGGATCTCATCGTTTCGGAATGGTCCGATGCACAGCACGCTATCGCGTATCTCAAACGCACTAACGCTGGGCGAGCAACCTTCCAACCACTCGACGCGGTTCGCGGTGGACGCCGTCCCGCGTTGACCGCAACCAGCAACGACCTGCTCGGCGTTGCCGCTGATCTCGTGGCGTATCCCGAACACGTACGACCAGTCATCGAGCAACTACTGGGTCGCACGCTGATCGTCAGCGATCTGGACGCCTCACGGACATTGCTGCGCGCTGCACCAGGGTGGACGTCGGTCACGACTGAGGGGGAAATCACTCGCCCGTCAGGTAGCGTCACCGGTGGCGGTCGAGTGACGGAATCCGGTCTACTGGGGCGGGAACGCGAGCGCCGGGGCCTGCCGAAACTCATCGAAGCGAAAGCCACAGAACAGGCGAAGCTGCAGTCCTCAATCGATCAAGCAAACAACTCGATTCGCCAGATGGCACGCGATCGCCGGGAACAACAGGATCGCCTCGAAGCACTTGTGCAACAGTCACGTGAGCTGGACGCTGAGCGTTCTCGCCTCCAACGAGCACTCGTCGAATCTGAATTAGCACTCCAGGGGTCCGAAACACGTGCCGCAGCACTGACTCTTCGAGAAGATGAGATTCGGAAAGCGATACGTGCGTTAGAAGATCGTGTATCGAACGTGATTGTTGAGCAGGATTCGTTGCAGTGTGAACGTTCGACGATCGACGAGGCGCTTAACGCCGAACCTGGCGACCTCGATGGCGCAACGAGTGCACTTCGCGTCGAGCTGGCGACCCTGCGAGAACGACTGTCGATGTCGGAACTTTCGGCTCGCCGCGCGCGTGAACGAGCGACGAACTCAGGACGTGTTGCAACTCAACGACGCTCGGAGATTCAGCAACTGACCGAGGCGACATCCAGTCACGAACACGATCGAGTCCGACTTGATGACGAGATTGGAACGCTCGAACAAACGCTCAAAACCAGTCAGGACGCGGTGCCGCCTGTCGCGGATCAACAAGTTGAAATTCGCGGAACACTGTCACAGTCAGAACGAGCCCTCAATCGTGCCGCCGAGCAACTCCGGGAGGCTGAACGTGAACGGGACCGGGCGTCGCTTAATCTCGCGCGTGTCCAGGACGAGCAGGTGTTTCTGATCGAGCGCATTCGCAGCGATCTCGAACTCGAAGATCCTTCGGTCCTCGACAGCGACGATGACCCTGACGAGGGTCTGCCCGACGAGGGAGAAATCAACAGGCTTCGAGACCGATTGCGTCGGATGAGTAATGTCGGGGAGGACGTCCTCGAACAGTACGAAGCCGAGTCACAGCGGCTCGCGTACCTCAGTTCCCAGTTGGAGGATGTCGATCAAGCCGCTGAGAAACTCCGAAGTGTGCTGAACGAGTTGAACGGGAAAATGGCGACCCGATTCGCAGAAACGTTTCGCGAAGTTGCCGTCGCCTTCGAACAGACGTTTTCGAGATTGTTCGGCGGTGGTTCCGCCCGCCTCGTTATGAATGCCAGCGAGGAAGGGACGGCCGGAATCGACATCGTCGCCCAGCCTCCCGGAAAGCGACTCCAGAACCTGAACGCGCTCTCAGGCGGCGAACGAGCGCTTACTGCGGTCGCGCTGCTGATTGCAATCCAGCGCGTGAATCCCAGCCCGTTTTGCCTGCTGGACGAGGTCGATGCAGCGCTGGACGAGTCAAACGTCGTCCGGTTCCGCGATGAACTTCGCGACTTGTCCGGCGGTACCCAATACGTGGTCATCACCCACAACCGCGGCACGATAGAGGGTGCAGACACCCTCTACGGCGTGACGATGGGCGACGACGGCGTATCACGCATCCTCTCACTTCGCCTCGACGAGGCAATCCGCTCCGTCGAACAGTTCGAAACGGCGGAGACAGCGACCGGATAAGACAAAGTTGCCGCGCAGGTGTTCTGCACTCACCCCGGATTCGAAATCGTCACCGACACCTTTGGGCTATTCTCCGCGAAACTCGCGCATGCGATGATCCGCAACTATGGATGGTTCATCGATCGTCTCGCTCGTTATGATCGTTGTTGCGATGGCTGCCGGGCTGGTGACGTTCGGCCTCCTTCGCGAACGCGGACGAGCGGCGCTTACAGCCGGGTGTGCATCCGCCGTCGTCGCAGTCGGCGTAGTCGCCTGTTTCGTTTTGTTCTCGGTAGTAAGAGTGATAACCGGATAATCAGTTGATCTTGACCGTAACACGGTGGAGTCCGGTCATGCCGTTAGGATGAGGTGGCTGTGCTGTCTCAGTCTGCGGATGTCCTTCCCCGTCTATCGCTCGCACACTGATCCGGTACCTTCCAGGTTCCGGTCGCCAATCGTATCGCCACCGCTGCCAGAACAATGGCGGCTCGTTATTCTCGACGACGGCTTCTCGCCACTCTCCGCCGTCGATCTGAACCTGTACGCTCAGGATGCCACGATCTCCCGCGAATGCGATGCCGCCGATCGGCGTCTCAGTTCCGTCCCGCACGACGGTTCCGCTGGGTGAGTCGATGATCGCGGTGGTGTTGACGATTGCGGTGTCGGTCCAGCCTCGCTCCTGCCAGAATCCACGGTAGTCCTGACTCGAGAGTTCGATCTCCTGCAACCACTTGACGTGCTTTTCACCGTACAGCCCCGGAACGTACAAGCGGCACGGAAACCCATGCGATTGAGGAAGCGTCGTGCCGTTCATGCCATATGCGAGCAGGGTCGTCGGCTCCATCGCTTTCACAAGCGGAATCGAGTCGGAATAGCCGTTCGTCCCGCGGCAGATCAGATCGACAGTCCCGTCGACGATTCCCGCCTGTTCGAGAACATCCCGGAGGCGGACGCCGGTCCAGCGCGTCGAACTGATCAGTCCATTATCGTACTCGTACGAGATGCACATCAGCGTTCCGTCGAGTTCGACCGAAGGGAATGACAAAAGATTCTGCCAGGTAATTAATAGTTCGCGCTCAACCAACCCGTGAACCCGCAGCGCCCATCCCAGCTCGTCAAGGTTCGGATCACGGGTCGAAATATCAACGACATAGAAATCATCGTTCATCGTCACGCGCGGGCGAACACCCGTTGGCGCGGCGAAATCATCAACCGATTCGTCAACTGGCTGGGTAGGAGGTAGCGGAACTGGCGAGACGACGGAAGCCCGCACGTCCGCAAGGGGAAGGCCCGCCGATGTCGCAGCGTTGACAGTACCGCCTGCGGCACGAAGCAGTCGGCCAACGACTGGTGCGCCGACGCCGACAGCCAGCGTAACTATGCCAATCTGACGCACCAGTTCACGTCGCTGGAAGTCACCCGGACCGTCCAACCATGAACTTGTCTCAGGAACCAACACCGGCTGAACCTCTGTTAATCGACGTACCCAGAACGCCAAAAGAGCACCGAAGCCTCCGAGGGTGATCCCAAATGCGACGGTAAGCCAGAGGAAGCGTGCCGTGCTTTGCCCATCATCAGACCACCGGCCGAGTCCGATAGCGATCGGTAGAAGGACGAGTGGCATCAGCGAGTTGAATCGAGCAGCAGGGACGCGTCCGACCAGCACGCCAAACACGATCCAGAACCCGCTGAACGCCAGAAGACCGCCTCCGAGAGCGGCAGGCTGAGCGCGATCACCCAGCGTCTCTATCGTCCAGGTCGCAATCGGTCCCGGAGTCTGACGAATCACGAGATCGCCAAGATCGAACGGCGGAAACGGAGCAAGCCCGGCGGTATACATCAACCACCACGTCGCCACCGACATGATGCCAACGGCAATTCCGATTGTCCCAGCCATCCGAACACCGAGCGCGGTTCGTCGTTCGGGTTCGGGTTCCATTTGGCTCCCTGCTCGTTGTAATGGCGCGGTTGAGAGCCTACTCCTGGTACGCACGCTCGATGGCATCAACCGCCATCACACGCCGCACTATCAAACAACGCGTCAACGCTTCTACTGAGCTCGTGTCGGTGGCAGCCCCTTTGTCGGATACGGATCGCCTGCCTGCCCGCTCTTGATGATGTGGACGGCCCACTCGAGTTGATAGTCCTCAATTTCTTCGAGGCTATTGTCAGCGTTGTCGATTGGCGTAAAGGCGAACTGTCCATCGGGCATACCCACGACAACGTCAGGACGAATACCCTGATTCTTGATTAGATTTCCCTCTGGGGTGAGCCACAACTCAGTTCCAAGCAGCAGGCTTGATCCATCACCAAGACCAAAGTTGCTGAGAACGGTTCCTGTCCCAAAGGTCGTTTCGCCGATGACGGATGCATTCGGATTGTTCGACTTCACTGCACCAGACACTATCTCTGAAGACGACGCTGACCCTTCGTTGATCAACACGACGAGAGGCAAGTCGCCAACGTGTTGTGGCTGTGGCGTTGCGAGGTGCGGCTCCTGGCCGCCGTCACGGACTTGAGTAATGAAAATCGTCTCGCCTTCCGGCACAAACATCGAACCAATCTGGATTGCCTCATTGATATAGCCACCGGGATTGTTTCGCAGATCGAGGACGATTCCCTTCGCTCCAGCCGCCTTGGCTTCCTCCAACGCCGTCGCGATGTCATCGCCAGCGCCAGCGGTAAACTGCGTCAACCTGATATCGGCGATATCTCCGTCGAGCATCGTCCAGGCGACGGACGATACGTCGATCCTTCTTCGTGTCAGTGTGAATGTCAGTGGCGAGTCTTCACCGTCGCGAAGGAAACGCAGCGTCACCTGACTCCCCGCCTCACCACGTACCTTCTGGATCACTTCGTCGATCGACTGCCCGGTGACATCAACGCCATCGACAGCGATCAGCACATCGCCAGCGAGCACGCCTGCTTCTTTAGCGGGCGACTGGTCAATCGGCGCGACGACGACGATTTGATCGTCACGTTCGTTCACCTGAATGCCGACACCGACGTACTCACCTTGAAGGCTTTCACTCTCGGATCGGGATTCCTCGGCGGTGAGATATCGCGTATGACCTTCATCTTTCAGCGTCTGGAGCATCCCGTCGATCGCTGCCTCAAGCATCGCGTCTTCGTCGATCGCATCCGTGTCGACATAGCGTGTTTGCACGAGATTCCAGGCAGTATCAAAGGTTTCTGGCGCACCCCCGGTTGACGCTTCCGCATCTTCGCCAATGACGAATCGTTGGAACAGCATGCCGCCAGCGAAGGCGAGGAACACGAAACTGAAGACGACGAGGCCCAGAACAACTCGCTGCGCGGCGACAGACATCGGCTGCGGAGCTGGTCGAGCCACTGGCGCTGCATTCCAATGGCCGCCGCCCGAATTCGACACGTTCGATTCCGTCGATGGCAGTGCTGACATCCGCTCCCGCGGGACCTGCCCGCCGTCGGTCGGCCTCTCAGTTGAATCCATGGCTACATCTCTTCTTTGCATTGCGTGACCGCGATCGGTGGAATATGAGCGATCGCGCATTCAGGCGATAGTGGTTCTGGCCGGGAATTGAAAGCCCTGACGGGGTCCGGTCATATTCCTAAAAGTATACGTTTATGAATGAATCAGGGATGACGACGGCGAAATTGCGATTTCAGCATCTTTTCAGGTTTCTGTCACATATCACTCAGGTTGAACATCGATAGTATCAACAGCGTCGAAAGACGTTTCGCACGACCAACACCCCAACACCCCCAACACGCTGATCCCGCGTGAAACAGGGATCTTAAAACCCCCAACCATGACCCGCCGGAAGCGCAACCGGCGGGTCATCCCTTTCCCCACGCTCCATTGCAGTCGCGATATTCAGACTGTACCGTTCGTCGAATACCGCGTTTGCGTGAACACTGGGAGAATACAATGCCGTTTTACACTCGTACTGGCGACGAGGGATACACCGATCTGCTGGGCGGCCGCGTTCCAAAGTATGACGCGCGCCCGGAAACCTACGGAACGATCGACGAAGCGACGTCCAACATCGGACTAGCGCGCGCACTGTCAAACTCCGATCGGACGAAGTCAATCCTCATCGAAGTGCAGCGCGATCTCTATACGATGATGGCAGAGTTGGCGTTCACATCCGAGATGCGACAGGAGAAATACCACATCACGGCTGAACACGTCGCGCGGATTGAATCGGAGACCGACCAGCTCGAGGCCGACGTTCCGCTCCCGCCGCATTTCATTCTTCCGGGAGATTCGGTGGCAGGTGCAGCGCTGGATGTGGCGCGCTCGGTCATTCGTCGAGCCGAGCGGTTAGCCGTCAAACTCGCGCACGACGGAGAAGTCGAGAACGCGCAGATCTTGGCGTATTTGAATCGCCTCTCGTCACTACTCTTCATCCTTGGCCGATTTGAGGATCAGGAAGCAGGCGTAGTCTCGACGAAAGCGAAGAAGTAGATCTTCACGAATATTCGGGGGACTCGAAGTAAAACGGTTGCTGAAGCAGTACAAAGCAAACGGGGACGCGGTTGCGGCCCCGTTTGCTGGTTTATCTGGTCGAGTTTAGTAGCGCGAGTACGCTGACTGCTGCCGCCGCGAAGCGAAGCAATCCGAGCAGTACACAGGCTTGTTGCCGCTTGGCTGGAACGGGACCATCGTATCGCGGCCACATTCATCGCAAGTGGCCGGAAACATCTGTCGCTCAGCACGTGCGCCGCCGTAGCCACCGCCACCGCCATTGCCACCAGACGAGTAGCTCAGAGACGAATCCCGTCGCGACTTATTGGCCGCACGGCACGCCGAGCAACGGCTTGGTCGGTTTGTGAAACCCTTCTCAGCGTAAAAGCTCTGCTCTCCGGCCGTGAAGATGAAATCCGAACCGCAGTCACGACACTGAATCGTGATGTCGGAATACTGGTCCATGTGATATGAACTCCTTGGCGCGCGTCGTCATCTGGTGACGACCCCCAACTTTCCCGGCGTCGAACTGACATCCTAACGCCGCGGGGTCGAGGCGAGGAATACTCGGACACTTCCACCTATGGCGATTTCAGTTGACGTGTGCCTATAAATAGCACACTTTCTGCAGTTACGCTAGTACCCGGTGGAAAATCGTTCAATTTGGGACAGATGTGCTGTACACACGAGTTCCATCAGCATGTGCGTCCCGAGTGCAGCTCGCTCAGAATTCTCAATGTGTCGATCGGTCATGCAAAGGATGACGCCCGTGCACACATCAGTCTTCGGGGGATTCGCGGCGATTGTATTCGATGCCTACGGTACACTGTTCGACGTGTCCGGACTCGAGCAACCCTGTTCTCGCGTTACCGATCGACCAGCTGAACTATCGCAGATCTGGAGGTCGAAGCAGCTCGAATATGCCGTACTGCGAACCGTCATGGACCACTATGCCGACTGGGGACAGATCACCTCAGATGCACTCGACTACGCGGCCACGGCGATGGAAGTGGACCTCGATCCCCCCACCCGTCGAATCCTGATGCGGGCCTGGTTGGAACTGCCCGCGTATCCAGATGTCCCCGGCGCGCTCGCACGGCTTGCAGCGTCGGACCTGAGACTCCTGATACTCTCAAACGGCACTCGTCAGATGTTGACGCCGTTGATCGAGCGCAACGGGTTGACGGAGCATTTCCAGGCGGTCCTGACGAGCGAGGCCGTGCAGACGTTCAAGCCCGACCCAAGCATCTACGCGCAGGTGCCTGAACGAGTCCACGCGCGAATCAATGAGATTCTTTTCGTTACCTCGAATGGGTTTGATGTCGCTGGCTCGAAATCGGTCGGATTTACAGTTTGCCGAATAGATCGGACCGGTGGACCGCTCGATCCGCTGGGATTCGAGCCAGACCTGCACGTTGGCGACCTTACCGAACTCGCTGACGCGCTACTGGGTTAGGCTGCCAAACAGACACGTTTAATTGGAGGTTGACGAACTTGGAGTGGCGCGATCTTGGGCTCAGCGGATTACGCGTTCCGGTGATCGGAATGGGAACCTGGCGAACGTTTGATGTCTACGGCAAGGAAGATCAAGCAGCGCGGCGTGTTCTGGTCGGGGAAGCCCTCGACCGTACGGTTCGATTTCTCGATTCTTCACCGATGTACGGCGAAGCAGAGCGCGTCCTCGGCACGACGCTGACAGGACGGCGCGAGCGCGCAATTGTCGCCACGAAAGTCTGGTCGCAGGACATCGATGAGGGACATCGCCAGATCGATCGCGGGTTGCTGTACTTCGATGGCCGCGTCGACCTGTATCAGGTCCACAACCTGGTTCGCTGGCGCGACTACCTTCCCGTGTTCGAACGAATGAAAGCTGATGGAACGATTCACGCGTCTGGTGTGACTCACTATCAACCGTCAGCGTTCCCCGAACTGGTCTCTATCGCACGGTCGGCATCAATCGATTCGATTCAGATCCCGTACAACCCATTCGAACGCGCGGTCGAACGCGAAGTACTGCCCGTGGCATCCGAACATCAGTTGGGTGTGATTGTCATGCGCCCATTCGGCGAAGGAGCGTTGCTGCGGCGAACGCCACCCGCTGCTGCCCTCGCTCCTTTTCGTCGGTTTGGTTGCCAAACATGGCCGCAAGTCCTGTTGAAATGGATTCTCAGCGATCCACGCGTGACGGTAGTGATCCCCGCTACGCGCGACATGGAACACATCCGCGCCAACGCCGCTGCTGGCGACGGCCCATGGTTTGGTCCTTCCGACCGGGAGGAAGTCATCAAACTTGCCGAGCGGTACTGTCGCTAATTGCGTTCGTTGTTTCGACGAGGCTGATTTGACGCCCTATCCGACGTCACTGGTTGCCATCTCAGCCGATGAACGTGCCTTGACGGTGACGGCTGTCCGATCGCGCGAATTAAACGTCAATCAATGCGCAGAGCCGCAGATGGCGATACCCGAGCTGCTTGCGAGGCTGCGAGGACGATCGCCAGCGTCGAGCCACTCCACGCGACCGCCGTCAACAGCGTGATCTGCTGCCACGGTATCGAGAGCCGAATCTCGGGATAGTCCGTCACCAACACAGCCACCAGTGTGCGAGACAGGAAGATCCCCATCGCGACGCCAGTGGCGATTCCACTAATCGCAATGACCGCCGACTCTAGCGCGAGCGTCATTCCGGCTTGTCCGCGCGTAAAGCCCAGCGCACGTAACGTCCCCAGTTGTTGCCGCCGCTCGATAACATTCTGGACCCCCAGCAACCCCAGCGCGACGATTCCGGCAACGAGACCGACACCCATGAAGACCTGGACGATCTTCGTCAACAGGGTCCGGATCGTTTGGCTGATACGCTGCGCATCACCGAGGTTAGCAACCTGGACACCCCGGTCGGCGAAGGCAACCTGGAGCCCTGCTTCAACATCGCGCAATCGAACGCCAGCTGGTATCGAGGCATACCAGCGCTCCGGCGCAGGAATCGCCACACCTAATCCCCTGGCAGTTTCAATTGATGTGTAGATACCGGATGACAAGTCTGCTCGGGCGTCCATGACTCCAACGATCTTTAGTGGAATCGGAGTTCCAACCGACAACGCGACATTCCCCGGACGCGCCCAGATCGTCCGGGAAGGAAGTGTGTCGCTGCCGTCTGACGAATCCGGGTCATACTGATCGGCCAAAAGATCCGCGGTGACAATCGCCGTCCCGGGTTGATCGCGAATCGTGTTCCAGGCACCTCCTGGATCATCAAGGCCCGGCGCCTGTCGATTCAGCCTCACCTCGATCGTACCCAGGAAGTCATCATCCGCCGCGATGAGCGTCGCCGCGAGCCATCGTGACTCCAGCCGACCAAGATCAACGGCCTGCACGTCGATTGATGTCAAACCACCAATCGAGTCGATCGAGTCTGGCGCGATTGCATTCGAGTCTTCAAGTACGGATTGAACGTTGGTGATCGCTTCGTCACCTCGCTGGTCCAGCCTCAACTGGAAGCCAGCGACCGGAGACTGATTATCAGCGTACGCGGCGAGCAGAGCATCAATCATCGTGAGTGATGTCGTCATCACAAAGATCACCAAACCGAACATCACCACGGTCATACCGCCTCGCCAGCGATGTTTCGCGAGATGCCCCCCGACGGGTCTCACGACGGCACGAACCCGACCAAATGGCGACAAGGCAGCGTCGATACCCCGCACGACCGGACCAAGCGCGCGAGCAAGTGTTAGCGTCGTCGCGACCATGAAAGACAACCCGCCGACGGCAATGACGGCGGCGTCGCTGAAAAGGTCGCCACCTACCGTAGGCAGCCCAGCCAGCGCTCGACCCCAGAGCACCGACACGGCTGCCCCGATGACAGTCGGTAGCACGTCGCTCAATCCACGGAATCGGCGCACGACGACTGACGCTGCAAGTCCAACACCCAGAAACACCAGTGACAGAGCCCCTGGCAGAACTATTGGGTGCCGAGGTTCGAATATCAACGAGGGTTCACGCCAGCGCATCCAGACGATCGCCGCTGCCAGCATTAATCCTGTCCCGACGACAAGCCGCCAGCCGATCGTCTGGTCTTCTTGTTCCCCTCGTGTCGCGGCAACGATGCCGACGCGACTTGCCCGCCAGGCGGAAACGAGGATCGCACTGACCGTCAACAGCAGTCCGCTCGCGAAGGAAACAAGGACTGTACTTGCGTCGATCGAGTGCTGCAATTCGAAACCGAACTCGGACAGCGCAGCAGCCAACGACGTCGTCGTCAACTTTCCTATTGCGATTCCGGCCAATGCTCCAGATAGCGCGCCCGCCAGCGCGTAGGCGATGCCTTCGACGAGGAACGTTCCCATCACCTGACGATTCGTCATCCCCAACGCTCGCATCGTTGCCAGTTCTGAGACTCGGTCGGCAGCGAGGAAAGAAAATGTGAGGACGATCAGCATGATCGATGCGCCAATCGAAAAAATGCCAAGTACGAGGAACACCGTCGTCACGGTGGTCCCGTATTCTTCTGCGCGTTCAACCCCTTGTTGTTTCAGCGGGACAACCGTGTGTGTCGAGACGTTTCGCAACAGACCGTAAACCTCGCGACGCTCGGACGCAGTGAGGTAATCACGAGCCAGAAACGCAAGACCATTGCGGACAAGTGGATCGGAAATGAGACTGTTGAATCGACCAGTAGGAGTCTCACGACTGGCTTCGTCACGCAGTGCAATGAGACGGTCGCGATCAGGTCCGTCCAGGCGTGCCGCGGCATCGGTCATGCCCCTGGCCACGTTCTCGTCTTTGAGATACTCGTGCAATCGAACGGCGACATCGTCGTTGACCAGTTCAGAGCGCAATCCGATCAGCGCGTCATCAGTGTTGTCGACGCTCTGGCTACCGCCGGCATTCGCGACCAGGATGATGTTAATCTCACCCTGTCGGACAAGGACAGCCTGGTAAATATCAAGCGGCAGAATCAGCGCCGCCTGAGCACCGACGACACCGTCATCCTCAACGATCGCTTCCACCCGCAAACGCCAAGGTGTATTCGTTTGATTCGCAACTGAACTGTGCGCTCCGATGGACAAATCAATCGATTGCCCGATTTCAACATCGAGGCTCGACGCCGCTGCTTCGTTCAGGACGATCGAATCCGGCGGCAACGACTCCAACTCAGCGGGGATGCCGTCACGATCTACTAGCGGTCCAAAGGCAGGTGGAAGCGTGCGAGGAATTGCGACGACGAGCATCCCTGCGCGAACCTGCTGGCTGCCACTATTGACGACCGTCACCTGGTCGATGATTGCAGGGACAATGCCCGCGATCGAATCACTGTTCGCGACAGAGTCTGACACCGAACTGTAAATATCATCGCCAAAAAACCTTGGGTTAGCAGCCGCGATTGAGGCAAGTCCCGGTTCAGTCAGTGTTCGAATCTGAGTTGCCCGATCTTGACGGAGGGCATTGAACACGATCACTTCGTCGACAGTTCCGAGGGACTCGGTCACGACCGACTCGATGGTGTTGGACATCGAATCGCCGGTTCCAAATGCGCTGCCGACGACGGTTGTCGACATCGTCAGTCCCAGTACGATCAGCAGCGCTCGCGATCGGCGACGCGGAATATTTCTCAGACTAAGTCGGATGATCAGCGGCGACCGAAGAACCAACATTCCGAGGCAGCCAACGAGTATCAGGACGCCGAGAACGAGGTAATCAGTCGGATTCTCAACCAGGACGCTGATTACGCGGTCCATCAGCCGTCACCTCGAACAACGAGCCCGAACGCCGAATCGTCAACCGAGCGAACTCCGTCGCCAGCGATCCGCCCGTCCCGCATTCTGATGATCCTCGGTGCAATTGCGGCAACATGAGGATCGTGCGTGACGATGACAAACGTCTGTCCGGACTCAACATTCAGTTGACGAATCAGGCCCATGATTTCGATGGTCGATTCGCTGTCGAGGTTACCGCTTGGCTCATCAGCCCAGACGATCGCAGGCCAGTTGACGAGCGCGCGCGCAATCGCGACTCGCTGTTGCTGTCCACCTGAAAGCCGGGACGGTCGATGGCTCGCGCGATCAACCAACCCAACCTGCTCCAACATCTCCAGCGACCGTGATCGCGCGATTTTCCCAGGCAGTCCGGCGATGAGGAGCGGCATCTCAACGTTCTCAACTGCCGTCAACGTCGGGAGCAGGTTGAACGACTGGAACACGAAGCCCGTCGTTGTCGCTCGCAACCGCGCGCGACGGTCGTCAGACAAGCGCCGCAACGACGTTCCCACGAGGAACACGTCGCCGCTGTACCCAGTTTCCAAACCTGCGAGACAGTTCAGGAGCGTCGTCTTGCCGCTCCCCGATGGGCCGACGATTGCGACCAGTTCTCCGCGTTCGATCCGCAGATTCACGTCATGCAGTGCTTTGACGCTCGTGTCGCCGGAATAGACCTTGCCGAGTCCGATAGCTTCGACAGCCGGAGCATCGGGATCGATAACGATCCTCGGCCGTCTCATCAGCCAGTCGGGACGTCGCATCTCAACTCCCGCCGATCGCGGCAATTGCCAGATCCGCAATCCGCCGATACCCGGCACTGGACGGATGGAAGCCGTCCTGGCTGACATACTCAGGATGGGCATCGAGTTCGAATGAACTGCTATATAGGTCCACGACGATCGCGCGGTGGGCAAGCGCTACTCGGCTTATCGCTGTGTTCCAATCCTTAACCATCGTGTCGAGTTCGACTGGATCAACGGCAGCGAACGCCGGCAGAAACCGGAGGTCGGGAATATTGGCAACGATGATCTGTGTGGTGCTGGAGCTGAACTCTTCGAGAATCTGTTTAAGGACGATCTCGAATGTTGCCAGGTCGGTTCCATCTCGCAGGTCATTTACCCCCGGCCAGATGGTCACGAGCGACGGTTCAGCAGCGACTGCAACAGGCACTTCCTGAAACAGGATCTCCTCAACGCTCGCCCCGCTGATCCCGAGGTTCACAAGACGCGCGTCAGCGTCCAGCGAATCATGGACCAGTGGCACCCAGCCATCAGTCGACGGACGCGATGCGCCGATACCAACGGCATCGGATGCACCAAGTGCGACATAGACGTTGTCGTTGCCCTGATCTCCAGACTCTCGGAGCAGGAAGAAGCCCGCCACGCCCATACAGGCAACGAGCACGATGGTCCCGACTAGGACTCCACGATTCGATGGTCTTCGTTTTTTGATCAACTGCGGCCCCGATCCAGGCCACAATGCAACCTGCCTGGAATCAAACGACTGGAAGCGTGGACAGTAGTGTACGGATTCCGACGACAAAGGGCCGGGTACTACACTGATCGTTGGTACAGGGGAAAAATAGACCGAACTTACGACGCGACGGCATCACGATGCGACTACGCTGATATACGTCAGCAGTTGGCAATGATGCCAACGACACCGCAATGATGCGGGCTATACGACAACGAAGTTCACGAGCGTCGTCGATTCGACGCCGGAAAGGGGGTCAACGATGAGTCCATACATGATGGAGAAGATCGTCGAGCACAATCGGACGGAGCTGGCCCGCGCACGGCAGAAGCGCGAATGGCGCACACTCTTCCGCCTCAGCGAGGCGTAGATCCTCCGATTTCAACTCCCATCCATCCCTTTCTCCGACCGGGCGAGCAATCGCCCGGTCACTTTGTAATCGAGTGGTTTGAACTGTCGTTCGGCGTCTAGGTTTACGCGCTGCTATCAGCGATCGCTTCAATCCGTTCCATCGCCGCCTGCGCCATCCGCACGATCAAATCCGGCTGGATGGTGAAACCATCGTGCATGAGGATGACGACGTATTCACCATGGCGAGCAAAGAGGACGTTACCCATTCGAGGAGTGAACGCCGGGTTCTGATACGTGATTTTCACACTCAGCGTGTGGACATCATCGGCGTCCAGCGGCGACTCAATCGGCGTGAATTTCCAGTAGGCATTGCTTCCGCCCTGGAGTGGCTGGGTGTGCTCTTCGCAGGTCAACGATGTCCGGGCATACTCCATCGCTGCCTCAGCGTCGGCTCCAGTCATTCGAACGACCCACTGCTCAGCCCGTTCGCCGCTGGACGCGCTAAACGAAGCGTGAGCAACACCCGTCGCCTGGAAATGCTCTTCGATCCCCGGATTTCCGCATAGCGATGCTGTTGCAAGCGAGTAGCTTCCGCCGACCGTCCACATCGACGAGATGTCGCTCGGTTTCATCAGCGTGGCACGCATGGCTTCGTCCGTTGCAGAGCCTCGCTGCGGATCCGGTGTCTCGGTCCCCGTCGCCTGAGTCGGTGATGGAGTCATCGTTGCGGCCCTCACCGTTGGCGTCGACTCGGCGATTCCAGCGCGAGCTCGTACAGTCGCCAAATCAGACGCATTCCGCTGCGGAACCTCGCCGTCATCATCGGAGGCGAGCGAACATCCCGCTAATGCGAGGGCAATCAATGTCAACAGCAGCAAACGCATGATATGTCCCCGATCCTGATAGTTCTATTGATACTGAAGGTCGCTGTTGGACAACGATTGCACAAGTCGAACATGGATTCCAGACACATATGGCAGTATTTCGGTCATGATTTCTCGCTATTGGCGGAGTTCGCCATACCTCAACATTTGATGATTGGCGAGACATCTCTTTCACAGATGAGGCAGTAATTTCTGTAGCGTCAGGCTACACACTTTCATGACATTCACATCAACGTCTTCTTCATCAGACACTG
>JBGSWU010000454.1:0-3811 GCA_041751795.1 Thermomicrobiales bacterium | reverse complement strand
TCGACGCTCATCGTCCAGTCATCACTTCGGCAGACGGTGACCGTGTCATCAGTGTCGTCGGCGTCGGTTCGCATGACGGACTCCTTTCAACCACCCGATCAGAACATATGTTCTATTCGTGCAACATCGTAGCCCTCAGCGTCGCCCGTGTCAAGGACAATTCAGGAATCAGCGGAAGCAGCCAGCCAACGCAGGCTGGTGTTGAGGACGAGGTCGAAGCGAGGGAGGGAATGCAGCCGCTTCTGGAACTCGATGGTCTCGCCAGCGTCGGACCGACCGGGTGAGCGGGTGGTGATCCATTCGATGAATCCTGCTTGGAATGCATCATGGTCTTCGAGATCGGCCAGCGTCTGGTACGCCCAGAGCAGTCGTTCGTCTTCGGGCGCGTTGCCTGCTGGTTGGGACTCGCTCGACGATGCACGATCGAGCAGAAACCGTTGCAGTGCAGCAGACCACTCGAGAAAGATGTCGTGATTCCCCAGCGGCACTCGCTCGGCAGTGTACAACCCGGACTCAAGGGCAGTCCGAAGGCTGATCTCGGTTCCAATCTCAAGCACGGCCCGACGGAAGTCTACTTTCAACGACGACCATGCGACCGGGCTTTCCAGCGCGCCCGTTGCCCGCAGGAAACCGAACAGCCGTCCAAGTTCCTCTTCGTAGCGCGCGACGCTTGCACGAAGGGCATCTTCATCGCTTTCTGTCACTGCGCGGATTGTGTCCCAACTGTCCTCGAAGATGAGTACCTGAAGGTGCTCGATCGCGTCATTGAGGGTCGCGAGGAGCGCTGCCCCCCAGTCAGGCGTGGTGGATTCACTGTTGTCGCCGGTCCTGCTTGTGTTCACGCTACACCTTGAAACTTCGTTGTGGTGACTGAGAACCTGGTTGCCAGAAGTGCGAACCATCGTCATCCAGCGGTCCGCCGTCCAGCTACCGAGTATGGCATGTCGAACCGACCGTCTGCCCCGGTCGATCTCAGGTTGCAAGTAGAATGAGCGGAAAATCCCGTGACGACAACGAATCGCCTGGGAACGGGAAGGGATGGTGACGACCAGTGTCCAACAATGAGTTGACTGCTCGTGTCGAACGTGCCGAAAGCAATGCATTTCTGACCCTCTACCAGGCCGCCGCCGCAACCTGCGACACGGGTTGGCAGGAGATCGACGGCATCTGGACGGTCTGGTCGCCACATGATGACGACCCTGGCTTCTCGTGTGTGATGAACCTGCCGGAAGCAGACGATCCACGAGCGATGATCGAGCGGATCGAGCCGGTTGCACGCGCTGGAGGTGCGACGATGCTTGGTATCGACGGGTCGCCTGCGTTGTCGGCGAAGCTGTCGGACACTGCCCTCGTCGAACTGGGCTTCACCGGCGATTACCAGGAATACATCTGGGGACGACGGATACAGCCGAATGAAACGTTCCCGGCCGCATCTGATTCGCGGATTACGCGAGCCACTGAAAAGGATCGCGACGTATTCGCGCGGGTGCTGAACATCGGCTACGAGGTGGCGGAGGATTCAGTTCGTGGAAAGATCTTCGCCAGCACGATCGGCCACCCCGGCTGGTACCACTACCTCGTGCATTTCGATGGCGAACCTGGCTCGGCGTCGGTGCTGTACGTCACAGAGAATGTTGCCCAGCTATTCGTCGCGACGACGATACCGGATTTCAGGGGACGTGGCGCGCAGGGGTCGCTGATTCAGCGTCGGCTGGCGGATGGACAGGCCGAGGGATGCGACCTTGCGACGTCGCAGACGGTCGTTGACAACGCATCGCCACGCAACATGGCCCGCCACGGTTTTGAACAACTCTACGTGCGCTGGATTTACGGCAAGGCGCTGTAACTGCGTCCGACACCTCTAGGAGGCGGACGACCAAACCTGCTACTGCGACGATTGCCTATCGCACAATCTCGAGAAGAGCTGCGCGGGCAACGGTCGAAATCTTGTCGCAGATATGCTGCGCGATCTCGTCACTGAGACCACGTGCCGTCAGTGCTTCGATCAGCGCACTATCAACGTCAGATTGCTCGCGCTGAATCGTGGCTAGCTCACTTGGCTTGACGCCAATATGATTCGCGATATCCGCCGCAACTTTGAACGACGGCGCCGTTTGACCGCGTTCCAGCCGCGAGAGATGACTGGCGGAGATGTTCGCGGCGCGAGCCAGTTCATCGAGTGTCATCCCACGCTCGATTCGAAGCTCGCGGATCCGTGGTCCCATGGAATTCCGCGTTTTAGTGGGCACTCGGCTGCTCCTCACTTATCCGGCGTCGCACCGATGATGCGTATTCGTCCGGTTTGCGTATCACAAGAATAGAGACGTCGAGGCAAATGTCAACGCTTCCGGGAACACCGTTTCTGATACTCTGTTCAGATGCGAGAAGTATAAAGCACGAATGATCGTTCGCAACATGAACCTGAAGTGCATGGACACGCTGCCTGCGTATACAACAGAAGATGCATTAGTGTTACATGTTATTGGAGCGAACTTGGTGGAGATTGGATCGTAAGTTCGTTGACGTCTGGGCACGGACTGCGGTAGCATTGAGTGTTCCGGCTGCGAGTCGGTCATATCATCATGTGCTGTAAACTGCGATCATGATACCGTGGGACGAACGGGTACAGAAGGGGAACTGCCAGCGTGCTGAAACTGCGACTGCGGCGTATGGGAGCCAAGCGTCAACCAAGCTATCGTATCGTTGTCGCCGAGTCACGGTCACCACGCGATGGCCGGTTCATCGAGACGGTCGGTATTTACAATCCGAAGACCCAGCCGATGACGCTGCGAGTCGATGAGGAACGCGCCAAGTACTGGCTCGAACGTGGCGCACAGCCAACCGATACCGTCCGCTCACTGCTCGTCCGTGTCGGCACCGTGCCAGGCCGGATCAGCAAGGAAGGTCTCGCTGAGGGCTACGTCACTGAGGTTCCGAGCCGCGGCTCGACGCCAGAAGTGATGCAGGCACATGGCTCCACTCCCGAGGCTGCTGCAGCCACGGAAGCGCCAGCCAAGAAGGCTAAGGCTGCTCCGACCAAGGAGAAGGAAGCCGCTGCCGCTGAGGCTCCCGCTGTAGAGGCGAAGACCGAAGATGCCACGGCTGAGGCGACTCCTGCAAAAGAAACTGCCGAGCCAGAAACACAGGCGTAACATTCGCCGTCTGGTCTGTTACGATTCTGATCAGGGCATGTCCACTGGCTACCGGCTTTTCGGTAGCCAGTCTTGTATCCGCAACATCCGGGTGGTCGATTCGGCAAACAGTCGTTTCCACGCTGCTGCCGCCCACACTCTGCACCGCCCGTCTGGGAGAGGGATGAGGAGCCCGGCACAACGATGATTTCAGAAGATACCGGCAACCTGACCGACGAGCGCGACGATCTCGACAACGACGACGAGTATGACGATGAGTTCGACGAGGTCGAGGACGGCGAAATCAACAACCAGAGCGACACCGACGCTCAACCGTTAGCTCCCGGTGTTGCGCTGACTGGCGATGCGCCGATCGACGAGTTGGCAACGTTTGTTGAGTTCATGGTGACGAACATGGTCGAAGATCCTGACGCTTTCCGGGTTGTACCCGAGCGCCTCGGCACCAATGTCCACATCAAGGTCATCGTGCCTGAGGAAGAAATGGGCCGCGTCATTGGCCGGCAGGGTCGGATCGCTCGCTCGATGAGAACGCTACTGACGATCGCCGCTGCCCGAAAGGGACTGCGCGCAAGTCTTGATATCGACTCGTAATCAAAAATGAATAAATGTTCATCTGCCGTATCGTCCTCCACAATCGAGTGTTGAAATATCAGTAGATG
>JBGSWU010000453.1:0-4148 GCA_041751795.1 Thermomicrobiales bacterium | reverse complement strand
ACGACAACGGCACGGGGCAGGACTCGGACGAGCATGAACAGCGCGACGATCGATGTGTCTGTAGTGATGGCAAAGACCGTCACGAGAAGCGCGATGATAAAGACCCAGTCCGCCAGCACTTCCGCAACTCGACTCATCCAGAACGAGCGAGTATGACCGTTACTGGTCAGCAGCCGGAAGGGACGAAACACTCCGAGGAGGGCAGTAGAGTCAAACACGTATGGGTTCCTCACCCACTGTCACATCACCACGTTGATTCTCCGTTGACGTAAACGAAGCATAGCATCTTGCGGAAATGCGATTCCTGAGAAACTGCTGAGAGCGCTCACGATCGCGTGAACCAGTGAGTCGCCCCTTGAATACTGATGACAGACGCTCGATCTCACGTTAGGGTGTCCGGGGAAAATCAATCGACGATGTAAGAGGGAAGCAGGCGGAAATGTCGACCGAATCGATCTTCACGATGGATACATCGAGCATCAAATACGGGGTAGGATCGACCGCGGAAATTGGGTTCGAGATGGCGAGACTTGGAGCCACCAGGGTGATGGTGGTGACGGACGCTAATCTGCGTGACAGCGATCCAGTAGCAATCACTCTCAGGGCGTTGAAGGACGAGGGGGTCGACGCCGTCCTGTTTGACCGGACGCGCGTTGAGCCGACCGATATGTCGTTCCGGGAAGCGATCGACTTCGCGACCGACGGCAACTTCGACGGCTACGTAGGGATCGGCGGCGGTTCGGCGATTGACACGGCAAAAGTCGCGAACTTGTACGCGACCTATCCCGCTGATCTGTTGACATACGTTAATGCCCCAATTGGCCAGGCGACGCCAGTACCAGGGCCGCTCAAGCCATTGATAGCGATTCCGACGACGGCTGGAACAGGAAGTGAAACGACGGGCGTTGCGATCTTCGATTTGACCGAGATGCACGCCAAGACCGGCATCGCCCATCGTGCGCTCCGACCGGTGATGGGCATCGTTGATCCCAACAACACTCGCACGATGCCGCCGATGGTCGCTGCATGCTCCGGATTCGATGTTCTATGTCATGCAATCGAGTCGTTGACGGCACTTCCCTATTTCGAGCGTCCGGCCTCCGACCATCCGTCGGTTCGCCCATCGTATCAGGGAGCGAATCCGATCTCCGACATCTGGGCATCGAAGGCGCTGGAACTCACCGCCGCCAACATCGTCCAGGCAGTCAACGATCCGGATGACGACGCTGCGCGCTCGGCGATGTTGCTGGCCGCGACCTATGCAGGCATTGGGTTCGGGAACGCAGGCGTCCATTTGCCACATGGCATGTCGTATCCGGTTTCAGGAATGGTGCGTGAGTACCGACCTGCTGGATACGACGTCGATCACGCGATCATTCCGCATGGCATGTCGGTGATTCTCAATGCGCCGTCGGTATTCCGCTGGACAGCACCCGTCAATCCAGAGCGGCACGTGTATGCTGCTGGCTTGCTGGGAGCAGATACGGCCGGAGTTGGTCCAGATGATGCCGGTGAACTCCTGGCATCCACGATCATCGACTTAATGCGGGCGACGGGCATGCCGAATGGCCTCGGCGAGGTTGGCTTTGAGGGAGACGATATTCACGCACTCGTAGAAGGTACGATCCCACAGCATCGTGTCACGAAACTGTCTCCAAGGCCAGCCAGCCCAGAGGATCTTCGTGATCTGTTCGCCGGAGCGATGCGCTACTGGTGAGTCGACGGCCTGCAAATCCTAGTCGGCAACGCGCCGGGAAAGAAGCGGTTCCGGACGCTCGCGACCACCAAGCAGGCTGACGATTGCGAGGTTATCGCTTGTGATCGCGTCGACGCCCAATCGAACGAGTTCGTTGACGCGCGGCAACTCGTTGACTGTCCAGGCGATCATCCGCTGGTTACGGCCTTTCAACGTCGCCATGACATCCTCGTCGACATGAGTGTGGCGCATCGACACGCCGTCGAGTTGCCGGGCTGTCGCATCGTCTTCGTTCAGTCGATCGAACGACTCTCGATCTGGCACGCTGAGATAGAGATGGGCGTTTGGCAACTGGCGCTTCAAGCGGATCAAACTTTCGATGCTTCGGCTACTCAGGATGACCTGATCATGTGATCGGTCGCTCAGGAACCTGACAAGCGCATCCTCATATTCAGGGGATGCATCCTTCAAGTCGAGTGCAACAGCCTCGGCCCTGGACACGATCTCCCAGGCATCTTCGAGCTTCGGACCTCGAAACAGCCAGGCTCCGATCAGTTTCGGCGGCGTGTGGTGGGCCGCATAGAGTTGTTCGTTGACGATGATGACGTCGATTTCGACCGCGTCGGCGCTGTGATCAAGAGCCGTCTGTGCCGTTTCAGCGTCGTCGCCGGCATTGTGAGCGATGACGAAAACCGACCCGTAGTCATCGAGTAGATCGGCGTCGATCTGACCCAGGAACTGGCCGGGTCGCTCGCCGCGCGTGTACCGTTGCGTCAGGTCACGAAGGATAAGCGCCCAGAGCCATGTCACGACTGTCGCAGTCGTGATTGTTACTGATGCCAATGTTGTCCAACGTAGTCGCACCGTCCCCGGCTCCATTTCCCAATTCCAGCGTGTGACCGGAAGAGTATGGCATTTCGTGCGAACGAGAAGGCGGCATTGCCATCGTGATCGATCCACCATTGATTGACTTGCACACGCATGTTCTGCCAGGCGTCGATGATGGCGCGCGCGACGAGGACGAGTCGATGGCGATGCTGGCAGCAGCGGCGGTTGACGGCATCACGACGATCCTGGCGACGCCCCATTCGCACCATGTCAATGCAGAGGCGGTCCTGACGGGAGTGGAGCGACTGAACGACGCCGCTGCTGAGGCAGGGATCGACATCGCTGTTCTCCCGGGTCATGAGGCGCGTATCGCCGTCGAACTCGCCCAGCGTCATTGTAACGGGACGTTGTTGACGTTGAACCAGTCGAACTGGTTACTATTGGAGTGCTACCTGTTCGATGACTGGCCGATCCACCTGATCGAACGATCGGTTGACCGTCTTCGGTCTGCTGGCCTTCGCCCGCTTCTGGCTCATGCCGAACGGTATCCGTTTGTTCAGCGCGATCCAACGGCACTTCGCTCGCTGATCGAGCGGGGAATTCCGATCCAGATCAACGCTGGCTCACTTTTTCTTCGTCCAACCGATATCGAGCGCGTCACCGCCGAGCGCTTGCTGGCGTCGCGATCCGCGCATGTCATCGCGAGCGATGCGCACAACGCGCGGTATCGACCTCCGGCCCTGCGGTCTGCCTACGAACGGGCAGCCGAAATTGCGGGAGATGGGTATGCGCGCTGGATGCGGGGAGTCGCTCAATCCATTATTTCCAACGGCGACGTCCACTTCGATGGCTCCGATTGCTGTCGCCTCGATAACGAGTGATCGTTATGGCGACGTAGTCGTCACCGGGCGCGAATCATCCCCGGAGTCCAGCCGCTGGCACGCTCGTCGGCGAGTGCCGAACGTCGAATCTTCCCTGCTTCGTTGCGTGGCAAAGCGGCAACGATCTCGTAGGTTTTGGGGACTTTGTACGACGTGAGACGCTCGCGGACGTAGGCGTCAAGGATGGCGACGTCCGGGGGATTGACCGGGTCGGCTGGCTCGATGATGGCGTGGACGCGCTTGCCCCATTCCTCGTCGGGAACGCCAATCACCGCGAGGTCGCCGATGGCTGGATGATCGTGAAGTGCCGCTTCGACTTCGGCTGGATAGACATTGGCCCCGCCGCTGACAATCATGTCCGTCCGGCGATCTGCGATGTACAGGTAACCAGCGTCATCAACGTACCCAAGATCGCCAATGCTCAGAAAGCCGTCCGGTGTTGATTTCAGGTGGGCGTCGCCGACGTAGTTGAACGTCGGTCCGCCGGAAACGTGCGTTCGCATGAAAATCTCGCCCACCTCCCCCGGCGGGCATTCGGAGCCGTCGCCATCCAGGATGCGAAGATCGCAGTTGTATGGCAGCCCAACGCTCCCCTGATGCTCGAGCCATTCATCGCCACGGATCATCGTGGCCCCGATTCCCTCCGACGATCCGTAGACCTCGTGGACTTTTTCTGCCCCGATCAGGTCGATCCATGCCTGCTTGAGCCAGATCGGGCATGGGGCCGCCGACGATTGAATGGC
>JBGSWU010000452.1:0-3750 GCA_041751795.1 Thermomicrobiales bacterium | reverse complement strand
TCCAATCGCTCTACTACTACGACAACGCCCGGCTGCTTCGGACCGGCACCCCCGACGAGCAGCTCAGCGCACTCAACTACTACTGGCAGTCCGCGATTCTGTCCGAAACGCTGGCCGTCTTCTCGACACCAACCGAGTAGGACCCAGCCAACCGAAGGTGTGACGCAGCGAGGGCGGGTTTCAACACCCGCCCTCGTTCACGCCGCACAGGATACGGCCCCTACCCAGGAACGGGGATCGGGGTTCGGAATGTTCTGAACACCCCTGCTACACATTCATGTCACGCGGATTACAGCGTTTCCGTAATCCAGGAGACGGTACAGGACGGCGAAATCGGGTGTACTACAGGTGTGGTCGATGTTGACCACGGACGCTCAATCAAGAAGGAGTCTCACATGTCGGGTATGCTTCGTCGCTCAGTTATCCTTCCGGCGATGGTCTTCGTGATCGTACTCGCGATTTTCCTCTTCATCGCCTAACCCATCACGCAAATGATCTGGCGACCCGGAGCGACATGCTCCGGGTCGTTGTTGTGTGCCCTGCTCCGCGTTACAGCCCGGTGACGGCCACCGTCGTCACGACACCTGTCGCCAGGTCGGCACGACGGATGGCGTGGTTGTTCGTGTCGGCGATCCAGAGTGCGTTGTCATCGACACTCAGACCGGCAGGTTCAAAGAACCTCACCGACCCACCGGTGCCGTCATCATGACCTGCCAGCCCGTCACCAAGCCACGTCACGATCTGGCGTGTTTGAGGATCAAGCCGTTTGATCTTGTTGTTGTAGGTATCGGCAACATAGAGTGTCTCACTCGCGGCATGCCAGGCAACGCCGAGCGCATGTTGCAGCCGGGCAACGTCCGGCCCTCCGTCGATATCTCCGAACGCGAACAGGTCTTCCCCAGCGAGCGTTCTCACCTGATTGTCACCATAGCCCGGCAGATCAGCAATTCGGACTGAACTCGTCTCGGAATCGGTGAAGACGAGCGCGCGCTCCCCAAAAGCCGCCAGGCCACTCGGCTGCGCCAACCAGCCGCTGGATGTCGTCCCGTCGAGCAACCCTTCATGGCCGGTGCCGGCAAAGCGTCGCACCTCCGGACCGCCCGGACGATGCATCCAGAGTTGATGAAACCCAGCCATCGCAATCCAGAGCACCCCATCGAGCAGGACGACATCCCAGGGCGAGTTGAGACTCGTCCGTAGCGCCGGGCCACCTGACGTGTAGCGGCGCGCCTGCTCCCCCGTTCCCGCGATCGTCGTTACCTGGCCAGCCGCCAGGTCAACGTGACGAATCGCGTGGTTATCGGTATCCGCCACGTACAGCGTTTCTCCATCGACCGCCAACCCCTGTGGGTGATTGAACGCCGCTGCGTCAGCCAAACCATCCAGCAGGTCGGCAGCACCAGATCCGATGACCTGAACGGCCGTACCCTCCAGTGTCGTCACGATGACTCGATTGTGGTTCGTGTCAGCGATGTACAGTCGACCACCGGCAGCGACGACCTTGCCGGGAAACGCAAGTGGCGTCGATGGCGGATCGGGAACCGTCACATCGAATGCCGCCGCCGAACCCAGCAGACCGGCCTGCTCCCACTCGGCAAATCCAGCCTCGATGAACGGCTCGAACATCTCGACCGTAAATTCGCCCTCGTGCTTGGCGACAACGTTCCCTGCCGGATCGACCAGCATCACTGATGGCCAGGCACGAACTGCGTACGCATCCCAGATTCGACGTCCGCGGTCGTTGATGACCGGGTGATCGATTCTCAGGCGCTGAACGGCTGCCGCCAGATGACGGCTTTCTTCCTCCGCCGGATACTTGGCGCTGTGAACACCGATCACGACCAGCCGATCGCCGTAACGTGTTTCAAGCTCCCGCAACTGCGGGAGGATATGCACGCAGTTGATTCAGCAATAGGTCCAGAAGTCGAGCAGCACCAGCTTGCCACGCAGGTCGCGGATGCTCAGCGGCTGCTCGACGTTGAACCATTCCGCCGACGCCGGGAACTCCGGCGCGCGGACACTGCCCCGAAACGCTTCAGACACGGTCGCCACTCCTTCATTCGGCATCAAACTTTACCGCTGGCGATCATCGGCATCTTGATCGCCCGGTCATGCAATCGTCTTCTCCACGGCCAACATGGACAGACCTGGCCCTCATCCATACAATGAGGGTGGAATGCCACGGACGCATTGCTTGTCTGGCCCGATCGCGTTGGGCCAAACGCGAAGCCGCCATCGCAACCACGATGGTATGACAAGATGCGAGCCGCGCCGTTATCGGAAACCTCCCGTGACCAGCAGGGTGTGACGGAAGTCGCGCTGTCCACCCGCGCTGGGACGGTCTGATTATGCGGCCATTGTGTGCGTGAGCGATTCGAACAATGTGATGAAACAATCCACAATCGCGACGGGAGAGAATGCGCATGAAGCACCGGTTTGGGTTACTGCTGACGCTGGCACTCTTGCTCGGAACGGGAATATTTCTGCCCGCGACGGCCAGTGCTGACCACAACGAGGGACCGACCAGCGCCTATTTTCCGATCACCGGACACACCGTCGCGGATGAGTTCCTTGACTACTGGCGGCATAACGGCGGCATGGAAATCTACGGGCTGCCACTGTCGGAAGTCGTCACCGATCCGAAAACGAAACTACCCACCCAGTACTTCGAGCGCGCCGTCTTCGAGTGGCATGAGAACAACCCGGAAGAGTGGCGCGTCCTCCTGCGCCGACTCGGAGCAGACCTGACGGCGAATCGGATGAAAGAAAAGCCGTTCGAGCGCATCCCGGACTACAACAGCCCCGGCTGCTCCTATTTCCCTGAGACAGGGCACCGCACCTGCGCCGGATTCAAGGCATACTGGGAAACCTACGGTGGCCTGCCCGTCTTTGGCTTTCCACTCTCTGAAGAATTCAGCGAGCGCAACGCCGACACCGGTCAGACCTACATCGTCCAGTACTTCGAGCGCGCCCGGTTTGAATTCCACCCTGAATACGCAGGCACCAGATACGAAGTGCTCCTCGGACGCCTCGGCGATGTTGAGGCCAAAAAGGACAAGGTCAACACCGCACCTGCGCCACGGCCAGACGGTGTCAAAGACTATGACCCTGACCTCTGGTACGTCCCGGCACCACCGCCACCGCCACCACCTGCCGGCGCACCAACCTGGGAGCCACAGTGGATCGAGATCGATATCTCGGACCAGTACATGCAGGCATGGGAATACGGAACCGTCGTCAACGGCACCTACGTTTCAACCGGCGTGGCTGGCTACGAAACACCGACCGGCACGTTCTATGTCTTCTCGAAACTCCGCTACGACGACATGACGAGCGGCCTGGCCGTTCCACCCGGTGAGTACTACTATGTCGAGGATGTCCCACACGTCATGTACTTCGCTGCTGGCGGTTACGCGATCCACGGCGCTTACTGGCACAACATGTTCGGCACGCCATACAGCCACGGCTGCATCAGCACACCCCTCTGGCAGGCCGAATGGTTCTACAACTGGGCACCGTATGGAACGACGGTCTGGATCCACTGGTAGGTTCAACGATTCGGCGATCGCAGGCTGACGCGCTGTAAACAGACGTCAGCCTGTCTTTCGCGATGCGCGATCCTTCGCCAGTTCCGATGCGATCTCAGCCCCGAAGATCGTGATGTTCGCCACGATGTAGACAAAGACGAGCAGCGCAATCAGACTGCCGAGTGCGCCATAAATCTCGTCGTAACTGGCGAATGTGGCCAGA
>JBGSWU010000451.1:0-2510 GCA_041751795.1 Thermomicrobiales bacterium | reverse complement strand
CCCGTTAGGAGCAAGCAGATCGGGGCGGACCGGCATTTCGCCGGTCACCCGTTTGTCCTCGACTGAGATGATCTTAATCCTGAGCAGCCCAGGCAATGTACCAGGCGACCAGGAGTTCAGTTCCTCGGGAGACGCAAGCTGTCGATCCATGTTACAGCGATTTCTGGATGGCGCTGATGCCATCGATGAATCGATCGACGTCATCCTCGGTGTTGAAAAAGCTGAGCGAGACACGCGCAGCGGCCGGATTGTTGATGTATTTGTGGACGAAGCGAATCGTGACGTTGTGCTCCTGAGCGAGTCGGATGTTGAGATCCGGGCCAGTGATACCGTCGACGTTGAAGGCGATCAACCCAGCGAGCGCTTCTCGCGGCGTGACAACTGACACGCCAGACAGCGCCGAAAGGCAATCATGAGTGTACGCGGATATCTGATCGATGCGACCAGAAACCCAGTCCATCCCGAGATCCTGACCGATCCAGCGCGTTGACGTTTCCTGACCAATCAGGAGTGGGATGTTTCGGCCCGCCGTGTCGAATCGTGCCGCGCCAAAGGTCGGAGCATACGACGCGCCGTAATAATCGATCGTTTCGCGAATCAGCCCGCCTGACACGAACGTCTGCTCAAACACTCCGACGCTCGATGAGCGGACATAGAGCGCGCCGGTTCCGTCTGGACCACACATCCATTTCTGACCGGAGCAGGCGTAGGCGTCGACGCCAATCGCCGGCAGGTCGAGATTCAGCGCACCATACGACTGGGCCGCATCGGCCACAACGAGGACGTCATGAGCGTGGGCAAGATCGACGATCTCCTTCAGCGGCAATTTCGCGCCGGTCGTGTACGACACGTGCGAGAGAACGATCATCCGCGTTCGAGGCGTGATCGCCTGCTCGAAGGCACGGACAATGTCCGAGGGCTCGCCACCGCCAAGACCGATGTCAACGACTTTGACCCGCACCCCGAAGCGGCGCTTGGCGAGGAATGATGGAATCATCCCACCCGGATGCTCGATGTTCGTCAGCAGGAGTTCATCATTCGGCTGCCAGCGATAGCCCATGATCGCGGCGTACATGCCGTCGGTCGTCGATGCGGTAATTGCGATATCACTCGGCTGAGCATTCACGACGGCGGCGACGGCCTGCCGTACGGCGTTCCTGGACTCACCGATCTTCGGAAAGTGACTGGCGTCGATACGAGCCTTCGTCAGGTCCGTTTTCAGCTCTTCGTGCATCGCTTCGTAGGAAATCGTCGGCAGCGGACCACAGGTCCCCGTGTTGAGATAAACGGTGTCATGAACACCGGGCAGCATGTCACGTACCTGATTGATATCTGGCAATTCGTTTACTCCTCGTTACCCCTCAACCCGACTGAACCGTGTCGCGCCTGTCACATTCGCAACGGCGGGCAGCATGTCCTGCCGAAACGGTTTCGTCAAGGCAGTCGCACGACCGCGACGGCATTCAATCATGCAAACTCGTCGCGCATCCTGTCATTTTGCCAAGTTCAGTAAGCATCGCGGCTCCCGTTCGGATTCCACTGTAGAAGCGCTCGATCTCCAGGTTCTCGTTCGGGGCATGGTTCGACTCGTCGGCGTTCGCATACGGAACGCCGAATGCAGGAATGCCGAGCGTTTTCGTAAAGACATAATCCGGCAGACTTCCGCCTAATGCTGGGACGAGCAGTGGTTCTTCACCCTGCGCAGCAACGATCCCTCTGAGAATCGGCTCGGCCCATGGCGAATCCAGCGGCGTCTTCGATGGGTCCATCGATCCCAACCGAACGACCTCGACTCCTGGCGCGTGCTTCCGAACATGCGCCTCCACGGCCGCAAAGATCGCGTCCGCTGTTTGAGCCTCGACCAGCCTCATGTCACATTTGGCGATCGCCTCATGCGGTAGCACCGTCTTCGAACCCGGACCGCCGTAGCCGCCGTGGAGTCCGTTGATCGTGAAGGTCGGCCACGCCGCCAATCGCTCGAAATATCCGCGCTCGTGCGGAACGTCGAGATCACGAAGATCGAGTGACGCCTTGACGGCAGCGACATCCACCGGCAGTGCCTCCAGCGCTTCCCGCTCGAGATCGGTGAGTGGCAGTACCGCGTCATAGAATCCGTCGATCGTGACCTCGCCGCGGTCGTTCTTCATCGTCGCGAGCAACTGAACCAGTGTCCAGATCGGATTGGGTACGACGCCACCCCAGTTGCCCGAGTGGAGATCGCGGTTGGCACCGCGCGCTCGTAAGTCGAAGCTGATAATCCCGCGAACGCCAAAGGTCAGTGTCGATCGCCCGCTCTCATCGACTGGCCCGTCGCTAGTGATTACCAGATCGGCGCTCAGCAGGTCACGATGGTCGCGAACGAAGTCCGGCATCCGCGGGCTACCAATCTCTTCCTCACCTTCGAGAAGGACCTTAACGTTGCACGGCAGTTTGCCGTTGACGGCCAGCAGCGCTTCGACGCCAAGGATCTGTGCAAAATGTTGGCCTTTGTTGTCGCCAACGCCCCGCGC
>JBGSWU010000450.1:0-9700 GCA_041751795.1 Thermomicrobiales bacterium | reverse complement strand
GGCGGTATCGTGCACGAAGCTGGCTGAAACGCGCCGTGATTACTCGATGTTTCGCAACTGGGGGTCGATAGCATCACGTAGCCAGTCACCGATCAGGTTGATCGAGAGAACTGTCAGCATGATCGCCAGTCCGGGTATCGTCGCGAGCCACCATGCGGTTGAAAGATACGCTCTGCCGTCCGCGAGCATGTTGCCCCATGTTGGTGTCGATGAACCGACGCCGAGGCCGAGGAACGAGAGGCTTGCCTCAGCGATGATTGCCGCAGCGACTGAGAACGTGCCGTAGACGATGATTGGTGTGACGACATTTGGAAGCAGGTGGCGGAATAACAGGTTGCCGTCCGATACACCGATCGCCCGAGCGGCGACGATGTACTCCTGCGCCTTCGCCGAGAGAACTGACCCGCGCGTCAAGCGCGCATACGGGACCCACGTTGCGATCGCGAGTACGATGATGACATTCAGTAATCCGCCTCCAAGGACCGCCACGATGGCGATGGCGAGGAGCAGGTAGGGAAAGGCGAGGAAGATGTCACCAATGCGCATGATGATTGCGTCGAGCCATCCACCGTAGTATCCGGAAAACAGCCCCAGCGCCGTTCCAATTCCAGCACCGAGCAGAACAGCGGTGATGCCAACAATCAATGAAACGCGTGCGCCATAGATTACCCGTGAGAGGATGTCGCGTCCGAGCGCGTCGGTACCCATGATGTGAGCCGTAGTGCCGTCGATCGTGTTCGTCGTGCCGAAGATCGGACAACTCGTCAAGACGGGGCAACGCAATCGTTCCATGATGTCGCCTTGGTCCGGATCGTAAGGTGCAAGGAATGGCGAGAATATCGCCGCGAAGCCAACCACGATGAGAATCGCGAATCCGACCGCTCCCAGCCGGTTGCGCCGCAACATCCTGAACGCGCGTCCCGTCGCCGATCGTTGGTCTCGTACCTCCTTGAATGCATCCGCAAGTGTTGGCGGTTGACTCGTGATCTCGCGCTTGACCATCAATCCTCCCGGTCACCTGTTTGTCGGCACACGTTTGCCACGTCGACAATGGCCTTCTTCGTGAGCATCATGTGAGCCGAATCCGAGGGTCAAGCCAGGTGTAGAGAACGTCAACGAGCAGATTGATCCCGACGAAACTCGCGGCGATTATGAAGGTTGCCGCCTGAACAACTGGAAAGTCGCGACTGTTGATCGCCGTGACGAGCAACTGCCCGACGCCGTCCCAGGAAAAGATCTGCTCGGTGATGATCGCTCCGGCGAGAAGGTTGCCGAAGTCGAGTCCGATGACGGTGACGAGCGGGATGGCAGTGTTCTTGAACGCGTGTCGCGAAATCACGATGCGCTCGCGTAGCCCCTTTGCGCGCGCGGTCCGAACATAATCCGCCGAGAGAACGTCGAGCATTCCGGAACGGGTCAGGCGCGTCAGCCTCGCCAGACTTGGCGCTGCCAGGGTGATCGCGGGCAGCAATAGATACTTTGGCGAAAGACTGTACCCCTGAGATGGTAACCACCCTAGATTGACCGCGAAGAGGAGGATCAGCATGATGCCGAGCCAGAAGTTCGGGATTGATTGTCCGAGGAGCGCCAACATCATCACGAAGTTGTCGACGACGGTGTAACGCTTGATAGCGGAGATGATGCCGAGGATGACGCCAAGCGTTACCGAAATGACGAGCGCAACGCCTGCGAGCGCGATCGTCCGCGGATAGCGGTCGAGGACGATCTCCATCGACGAGAATCCACCAAAGCGTAGCGAATCCTGAAAGTCGCCTCTCGCAGCGTCAGCCAGGAAGTTGAAGTACTGAACGTAGAGCGGCTTGTCCAGACCGAGTTGCTGCCGGAGGCGTTCGATGTCTTCGGCGCTCGATGCTTCGCCGAGCATTAGCGCGACCGGATCACCGGTCATGTTCGTGATGATGAATACAGCGGTAACCACGCCGAGAATCACCAGAAACGATTGCAACAGACGGCGAATAATGTATTGCGTCATGACACTCTCTGTCTTGTCGTCGAGACATGGAACGTCGGACGGAAGACACGCAGGCTATGGACGAGAGGTGATTCGACAATTCACTGCCGAATCACCCGGGCCGACCCCTGCTTGTTCAGCGTCCGTGCGAAGAACTACTCGTTCCATTCCATCTCGTGCGCCCACATCATCTCGTCATGACGCGGTTCCCACTTGACCCAGTTGTCGACGCCGAACATGTCCACCAGCTGGTACATGAAGAGCGCGCCAGCGTCTTCGTAGAAGATCTGCTGTGCCTCTGCATACAGTTCCTTACGTGTCTCGACATCCAGTTCAATGCGCGCTGCCTGGATCACATCTTCGAAGGCCTGGTTACACCCGTATGGGCGCCGCCAGTCGTTGAATGCAGCGGCCTGCTCGCAGCCGAAGAGCGGCACGAAGGTGTTATCCGCGTCAAAGAACCAGTTACCCCAGGACGCGAAGATCAGCCCCGGCGTTTCTTTCGCCTTCTGAAGGTCGGTCAGCGTTGCCGCCTCGCGTAACTCCGGCGTGCAGCGGATTCCCGCTTTGCCCATTTCCTGGGCCATTGCTTCAGCGACTTCCTTGTCCTTCGGATAGCGCCCTTGAATGTGCCAGATCTTGATGTCGATCCCGTCCGGATACCCGGCTTCGGCGAGGAGTTCCTTGGCCTTGTCAGGATCGTGCGGGTATGGCTCTAGCGACGGATCATGGCCGAAGATCCATGGACCGAGAACCGTCGACACGCGGTTTGCGTTGCCGAGGACGATCGCCTCGATGACACCATCAACGTTGGCCGCGTAGTTGATCGCCTGACGCACGAGCGGGTCGTCAAACGGCTCGATCTCGGTAGTCATGAAGTAGAACGGGACACGGTTGCTGACGGCTCGGACGGCCCGAGATCGGCCGCTCTGGTTGATCGTTTCGAGTTCCTCTGGCGGCATATCCTTCGCGACGTGGACATCGCCTGCCCGTAATGCGGCAACGCGTGTCGCCTGCTCAACAATCGTCGTCATCCGAACTTTCTTGATGCTGGGAACTTCGCCCCAGTACTCTTCGTTCGCTTCAATGACGAGATCCTCATTCGGGGACCACGACACGAACTTGTACGGACCCGTGCCGACGGCTTCGGACGACACGACATCGGTGCCCTGAGCTGCCCATTTCGGCTCCACAATGACCATGTGGAACCCAGTCATCCGGGCCAGTAGCGCCGGGTCGGGCTTGCTCGTCGTGACATTGACGGTCATGTCGTCGACGACTTCAACGCCCGAGATGATGCTGTAGGTGCTACGGGCGTCGCCTGGAGTCTCATCGCTCAGCGGTCGCATGATGCTGTAGGCAACGGCGTCGGCGTTGAACGGCTCGCCATTATGGAATGTGACGTTTTCTCGTAACTGAAACTGGACGGTCAGGTCGTCGACGCGTTCCCACGCCGTCGCCAGTGCTGGCGAGATCGTCGTCAAATCACGCTCGAACTTCACGAGTGGCTCGTACATATGTCGCAATTGCGTTTCAGCGATCGTGCCAACATGCAATTGCGGGTCGATGCCATGTGTCGCGAATTGCGATGTTCCCCAGGCGAGGATCAATTCGTCAGGCTTGCTGCCTTCCGGAGTACCCGGTTCGGGGTTATCGAATTCTTTGACGCCGATACCGCGAACGTCTTCCCCACCGCCACTCGTTGGGGTTTGATCTCCAATCGCTTCGGTTGAAGTGGCACCGCTTGGTTCTGTCCCGGTTGATCCGCCGCTTGGTTCGGTCGCGGATGCGGCGCTGGTGGCTGTTAAATCGTCATCGTCATCATCACCTCCACAGGCTGCAAGGAGCGATGCCGCGAATGTCCCTGCCATTGCGCCGAGGAATAGCCTACGACTCAATCTGAAATCGGGCAGTCGATGATCGCGGAAGTACTGTGGATCAGCCATGCGGGTTCCTCCTCGTTCGACGAAACGATCGATTCTCACTCTCCACCGGCTTGTCTGGGTCGATGACCTCCCTTCTCGTCACGTAGATCGGAGCTACATCCCTCGAATAATCTCGTCGTGGTATGCAAAAGTAATTGGTAGGCCACCAGTGTGGACGAAGACGACCGTGTCATCTCGAGCGATTGTCCCGTGTGATATCTGGTCTACGAGCGCGGCCAGTGCTTTGGACGTGTAGACTGGGTCGAGAATCAATCCTTCCGTCCGTCCGGCGAGTTTAAGAGCGGCGATCCCAGCCTCCGTCGGGATTCCATACGCTTCGCCTGCGTACTCGTCGTGAACGTCGATGTCATCCGCAGTCAGCCGCGTGTCGAAATTCAGTAACTCGGCAGCACCGTTTGCTGAGCCGCAAACGTACGCCTCGATCTCCGCGCGCTTCCCCCCGACACTGACTGGATGGACCCGATATCGCTCGCCGAGGAGTTTCCCGGCCAGCGCTAACCCTGCCGACGATGTCCCGGAGGCAAGGAAAAGATGATCGGCATGAACGCCGCGTTCGTCGAGTTGGTTCAGCAGTTCAATGGCTCCAAGCAGATATGCGCACGTCCCGGCGATTTTCGAGAATCGATCCTTTGGGACGTTGTAGACAACGTGCCCGTCGGCTTCCAACCGGCTGACGAGTTCAGAAAGCTCCCGGTCGATCTGTGCTGGATCCGCGCTGGATGCGTCAATGATCTGCGCTCCCATGATGTGGTCGAGCAGCAGGTTGCCATTGATTGGTTCGTCCTTGGGGCTGGGAATTTTGATGATGTAGTTTGTCAATCCGAAGCGTGCCGCAAGCGCGGTGTGGAGGCGCGCGTGGTTGGATTGCGCGACGTTTGTGACGATGAGCGTGTCGGCACCCTTCGCCTGGATATCGCCGAGCCGGAACTCAAGGTGGCGGACCTTGTTTCCTCCGAAGGCCAGGCCGGTCAGGTCATCGCGCTTGATGAGAATTCTCGGTGCATTCGGACCAAGCGCTTCACGGAGTCGCGGTGCTTCTTCGAGCGGCGTCGGTAAGTGCGCGAACCGAATGCGCGGGAGTTGCCCGACACGGGCCTCGATGTCGTGTCGACTAATTGATTGCGTTGTCGTACGTGTCGCTGTCATCCTTCCCCCTCGTCCGTCGGCTGCAATCGACCGCTGCGATTTGGTTTTGGGTCGTCAGCTACAGCGCAAGGGCATATCCGTCTCTTCGCGGATCTGCACCAGCCAGGAATGCGCCACTGTCAGGGTCAACCATGATCCCCTGGCCACCGCCAACAAGTGGTGTCCACGGATCGAGTACCTGAATGTCGTGGCCGCGTCGTCGTAGTTCGTCCAGCACTGGGTCAGGAACACGTCCCTCGATGATGAGTTCTCGTCCGGTAATCGTTCGGAAGCGCGGGGCTTCGATCGCAGCTTGAATGCTGAAACCATGGTCGAGGACGTTAAGGAGCATTTGCGGCGTCGTTTCCATGATGCCGAACGATCCAGGAGTCCCGACGGTGACGAACAAGCGTCCATCGCGCCAGGTTTGCGACGGCGCCAGACACATCTCCACCTGTTTGTTTGGAGCGATGACGTTTGGGCTTTCAGGATCGTCGTCAAACCAGTGGGCGAAATTGTTCAGCGCCATGCCGGTATTTCCGTGGACGACGCCTGAGCCGAACCCGCCGCCGAGCGTTTGTGTGCAGGACACTGCCCAGCCGTTGGCATCGGCTGCCGCGAAGTGGGTCGTGCTTTCGCGCATGATGCTCGCAAAGCTCCCGGCAGGTATCTCCTCAGGGTGTTTATGGGATGCGTACCGTTCGCCACCGCTATATGCCGCAGCGGCAGGGTCAATCATTCCGCGGCGAGTCTCAGCGTATTCCTTCGAGAGCAACGACTCGATTGGTGAGGCTGGGTTCGGCGCGTACGTCGTTCGGTCGGCTACCGCGAGTTTCATCGCTTCAGCGAGGTGGTGGAGATAGTCGGCACTGTTCGGCCCCAGCCCCGCCATGTCGAAGCCTTCGACGATATTGAGGGTAATGAGATATTGCATTCCGCTGCACGGTAACGGCGGGCAATAGGTCGTGAATCCACGGTAGGTTGTAGCGATCGGGTCTTGCCAGCTTGGCTGGTATCCCGCTAGATCCTCGACCGTCAGCAATCCACCGTTTTCCTGCGAGAACCGGGCGATTTCCGCGCCAATTGGTCCGCGATAGAAAACATCTGCTCCACCTTCGACGATCGCCTCGAAACTGCGCGCCAGATCGGGTTGTTTGAGGATCGATCCGGGTAACGGTGTAGCGCCATCGTGAAGATAGGCCGCGACTGACGTTGGCCAGTGCAACAAGCGTTCGCGGTTGCCGTCGAAGAAATCATGATTCTTGATCGTGACAGGAAAACCGTCGCGAGCGTACTCAATTGCCGGAGCGAAGACGGTTGCCCGATCCATCGTCCCGAAGCGTTCGAGCGCCGCGAGCCAGCCTCCAAGCGCGCCGGGAACGAGCGGCGAGCGGATACCGTCATCCTTGCTGCCCGATTCGCTGAATCTGTCAAGCGTTGCCGCTGCTGGTGCTCTGCCGATATATTCAAGGACGATTGGGCTCGCGCGGTCAGGTGTCGCGATCGTCATGTAGCCGACCCCGCCTGCTCCGGACATGTATGGCTCAACGACATTCAATGCTGCTGCTACTGCAACTGCTGCATCGATGGCATTGCCGCCTTGCTGCAACATGCGTAGCCCGGCCATGGACGCGTGGGGATGAGCCGATGCGATCGCACCCCGGCGCCCGGTCACAACCGGACGATGAGCGAGTCCTCGGTTTGGCCAGGTCATAGCCCCTCCTTACACCCCTCGCGTTGCTACGTTGTCATGATCTGGGGGTAGTTTGCTATGTGCCAGCGCACCGAGTGCGTCTCGGCGGCGGCCTCCCATTTGTTGCGTGGGGCCATACTAACGGCAATGGTTAGAGCGGTCAAGGCAACGCGTCATTTCGGCGTTCGTGTCATCATCGCGGCTGGTCAATGCGGTCAGTCAGCCGACCTCGTATCATGGTGCGTCGATAGGTTCGTGGACGATGGAAACTGGTGAGTCAGTCGGTGGAACGCATACGAGGATTGCTGCAACATCGTGCGCTTGCGGTGTTCATGATGGGCCACTTCACCGTCGATATGTTCGGCGGACTCATGCCCGTACTCTACGCCATCATGGCCGACGAGTTCGACCTCAGCAACGCTGACATCGGCCTGATCGCACTGGCGTACACGGCAGCATCGTCGTTGTCTCAGCCACTGTTTGGGTACCTGGCTGATCGCTTTGGCAGCCGGTATTTCGCAGTCGCAAGCATGATGTGGTCGGCTGGGATGGTTGGGTTGGCCGGCCTCGCGCCGTCGTACGTGACGCTGGTCATTATCTCGATGCTGGCTGGACTCGGATCCGGAGCGTATCACCCACAAGGCGCGTCGAACGCGGCAGCCGTCGCAGGAGATATGCGGCGCAACACCGCTATGTCGGTGTATACCGTGGGTGGTACGGCTGGATACTCGCTCGGCCCGGTGTTGGGTGCCCTGATCTTCTTCATTTTTGGCCGAGAGGGAACACTGATCGTTGCGCCGTTCGGGTTCGCTATCGCGCTGCTGATGCTGCGACAGTTACGGCAACTTGGGCTTGGCGTTCGCGAGCACCATGCGTCACAACGGGCCGTCCAGGGAAGCATCAGCTGGAAGCCGCTGATGATCGTGCTGTCGGTCGTCATGCTGCGGTCGTGGGTGACGCTGTCGGTCGTCACGTTCATCCCGGTCTGGTTCAAGGATCTCGGGTATTCGTCAACGTTCTACAGCGTCCTCGCGACGTCGGTTCTTGCCTTCGGTGCGGTTGGAACGATCACTGGAGGAATTCTGGCCGACCGAATTGGACAGCGATCGGTCCTCGCTGTGTCACTCATCTGTTCAGCGCCAGCGCTTATTTTGTTCGCGGCTTTTCCTGGACCGTTATCGCTGATCTTTGGCCCGCTGTTCGGCTTCTTCGCCGAGATGGGCCTTTCAATCACTCTGGTGATGGCCCAACGGCTGCTGCCTGGCCGAGTCGGCGTCGCGTCCGGCTTCATCCTTGGACTAGGATTCGTCACTGGCGGCATTGGTGCACCAGTGACTGGCGCGGTTGCTGACGACATCGGGACAGGCTCAGCCATCATGCTGATGGCTATCCTGATCGTCGTTGCTGCAGCGATTGCCGCCCGAATCCCCAGGTCGGCTATTCAGCAGCCGCGTCCAGCGCCGACACCTGCACCGGAACCAATCTAATGAAGTTTGGCCGTGTTGAAGGTCTGTGTGTTCACCTCTCCGATGACGAACCGCTGGTTCGTGTCACGGTCTATCTTGAAACTGACGTCGGAATCGACATCGTGCGTGAAGTCGAGGCCGAACCAGAGCTTCGCTCCGACGGAACGATCGATCTCTGGCTGGAAGCAGATCAGTGGACACAGGAAACGATCGCAACGATCCTCATCCCGCGTGGCTGGGAACTCCTTGGTGCAACTGACCCTCCATCGCGTGCCGCCGACGAAGTCCCACGTTCTCCCCGCTACGCGATGCGTACGCAACTGTGGGTTCCTCCGCCGGGTTGGGACGAGGACGAGGGGTAAGGGAGTCATGATGGTTGCTACGACTCCACGCTGCGCTATCACGCGATTAACGAGCAATCACCGCCTCTCCTCTCGTTGGAAGAGGCAGTGATGTCGAGGAAGACGGATCAACCGCCTTTCTGAGGTGTCGCTCCTTCCGGGAGCGGGGTCACATACTTGCGGCCACCGGTTGCCTGCGAGAACTCCTGTCTGGCGGTCTTAAGTGCGTCGTTATTGACCATCAACTCCAGGCCAGTGAGGGCCATCGCCTTGGCGGCGAAATCCATGCCCTTGAAGCCGATCTCCGCACCAGACGATGCTGTGATCTGCCAACTATGGCCCGGAGAGCCTAGTGGGTGACAGCAGGTCAGCAGGTTGCCGGTCGGGGCGATCTGACTGACGTCTCCGACCTCGGTCGAGCCGTGCATGATGCGGAACTCATCTGATGGACGGATGACGTTTTCGCACAGGACATCACCGATGTCCTCGGCGGTTGTGCCTTCCTTCGCCATTTCCAGCGTGTGCTGGCGGCTCATCTCAAGGATCTCGGGGTCGATCGACGACTGCAATTTACGGGCGAAGTCCATATCGTCGTGGCTGAACTCGATGCCGCCGAGTGCTTCCATTTTTTCCAGCATGATGTTGCTGATCGTTGGGTTCGGGAGCAGTTCGTAGCATCCGGTCAGGAACTCGACATCATAGGTCGTACCCGTCATAAGGGCCGCGCCCTTGGCACAGTCGAGCATGCGGTTGTAGATTGACTCAACTTGATCGCGCTTGGGGGCGCGCACGTAGTACCAGATGGTGGCCGTGGGCGGGACTACGTTCGGCGCTTCGCCGCCATCCTTAATGACGCTGTGGATTCGGGCATCCTGGATGATGTGCTCGCGCAAATAGTTCACGCCGATGTCCATCAGCATCGCGCCGTCCAGCGCGCTGCGCCCCATGTGCGGCGACGACGCTCCGTGAGCTGCGATACCGTGGAAGTGCACCTTGAATGAGTTCATCGCCAGGCTGGAACCGTTTGACCAGACGGTGTTGGCGTAGCCGGGGTGCCAGGTGATCGACGCGTCCAGATCGTCAAATACGCCATCGCGGGCCATATAGGTCTTGCCTGTGAGTGTTTCCTCAGCTGGGCAGCCGTAGTAGCGCACCGT
>JBGSWU010000449.1:0-2737 GCA_041751795.1 Thermomicrobiales bacterium | reverse complement strand
CAAACAGTATCAACGTAATGAAGAGAAACGCGAGTGGCGCTGAGTCCTGATCGCGCACCGCTCCGATCGTCGCTGCGAATGCGAGGGCCAGGGCCGTCAACAGGCAGCCAGCGAGAAGTGCCCACCAGCGCCAGTGTTTTCCTTCCCAACGGTCGTGGAATGATTCTGGCAACATTGGCTGAG
Organism: Thermomicrobiales bacterium; assembly: GCA_041751795.1. GTDB lineage: Bacteria > Chloroflexota > Chloroflexia > Thermomicrobiales > CFX8 > JBBECJ01. Next base: position 2,554 of record JBGSWU010000449.1, on the reverse strand, counting down.
TGCGGCTCCTTTATGATCCTCGTATTCGCCGCCGCTAACAGGCTATCATTACGGCAAGCGTGTACGTACAGCAGCACGGGCGATTGATACGCCAGCGGTCGTTGACGACAGGGTACCGACCGAAGGCGTGTGTTGACCAGCATGATCGTCGCAGGCATTCGTACGCGAAGGGAGTAACAATGGCCGGGGGCGATCTGCTCTATATCTTCGCGTTCATTATTCTACCGACTGCGGTCCTCGTGAGTTGCATCTGGGCACTGATCCTTCTGCGTCGTGGCGTGCTCCTCCCACCCCGCCCGGTTCCTGAACGCGACATATCCCAGGCAGATCATCGTCAGGCGACAGATATCGAATATGCTGCTGATGGAGTCGAAGAAACCGGCGAGCACATGGTCGTTGAAGTTGCACCATCTCGCACAACGGCTACGCCAGTTCCAGCGACACCTGTAGCAACTGAAGCGGTTAGCCCATCGTCAGTTGACTCCGGAGATGTTGCCGCTGGAGAAGTATCCGAACCTGTGACGGTGTCATCAACTGCCGTGGACGAAGTCGAGTCGACGGAATCGATGGAAGAGGAGGCAGTCACCCAGCAGACAGATGAACTGATCCTCCTTCCCGCTGACACCGCCCCTGAATCCGGCGCCCGAGAAGACGATGTGCCAGCTTCCGACGATGCGCTGAAAGACCTTGCGACTGAACCGCAACCATCAGTATCGGTCGATCAGTCAGCAGGATCCGAAGCCCCGTCAGGTGTCTTCGTTGTCCCGCTGGACGAACCTGCAATCATCGCACCGCTTGAAGCTCCAGCGTCCGATGGAAGCCCGCACGAAGACACGGATGTGTCAGTGCAGGTCGGCGCAGAAGCAACATCCACGGGTTCAGACAACTCGGACCATCAGCCAGACCAGTCTAAACCACAAGCGACGAGCAACCGCCGATTAGGACGACGCACGACGCCCTTGTTGCCGTCTGGCGATTCGGCGTCACGTCCTCGTCAGCGCGTCGGTCAGCGCCGGACGCAGCAACGGTCTGATCGAGGCTCATCGCGAGGGTAGTTCATCCCTCCATCGTAAACACTTGATGGAGGATCGTGACAGCGCGCCCAACCTCATCTGCAGAAATGACGAACGTGATGTTGAGTTCGCTCGATCCCTGAGCGATCGCGACGATGTTGATGTCTTCGGCACCCATGGCAGTGAAGATCCGGCCAGCGACGCCTGGCGTCCCGCGCATGCCACCGCCAACTGCGGCAACAATCGCCAGGTCTTTCACCGACGCGATCGACATCACGCGACCACGGCTCAGGTCGATTTCGAATTCGGATTCGAGAGCGGCCAGCGACTCCGACAGTTGATCACCTCCGACGACGAAGGTGACGGAGTGCTGCGAAGACGCCTGCGAGATCATGTAGACGTTGGCCGAGGTCCGTGCGAGGGCGGTGAAGATACGAGCAGTGACGTCGGAAACTCCGATCTGCCCACGTCCCTCAACGGTAATCGCAGCGAGGTTCGAGATCGAGGTGATTGCTTTCGCCAGCGAACCATTCTTCGCTTCAGGACCGATCCGCGTTCCGGGTGCGGTAGGGTTGAAGGTGTTCTTAATCCAGATCGGGATATCGCGCTCGACGGCTGGATGCATCGTCTTCGGATGGATCACCTTTGCGCCAAAGTACGCAAGCTCCGTCGCTTCAGCGTAGGTGATCGCCGACAGCGTGTGGGCTTCCGGGACGAGGCGTGGATCGGCGGTCAGGACGCCGTCGACGTCGGTCCAGATCCAGATCTCGTCGGCGTCGAGTGCGTTACCGAGGATCGAGGCTGAGTAGTCTGAGCCACCGCGCCCGAGGGTTGTCGTGATGCCACGTTCGTCGGCCCCAAAGAATCCGGTGACGATTGGCAGCAGCCCGGCTGCGAAGATCGGCGACATCGTTTCACCGGTTTTTTCCCGAGTTCGATCGAGAAGCGGCGATGCGGTCCCGAACACACTATCGGTGACGATCAACTTGTCAGATGCGACCGCCTGGGCCGGGGTTCCGCGCTCATTGAGGACGGCGGCGACGAGAACGCTGCTCATCCGTTCGCCGAAGGAGACGATGCGGTCCGACGCGCGCGGCGACAACTCACGCAGCACATAGACGCTGTAGAGCAGGCGCGACGCTTCGTCCGCCAGCGCACCGAGCGCCGCCTCGGTTTCGCGTCGACGATCTCCTGCTGGCAGCAGGTCGAGCAAAACAGCGCGGTGCGGCGCGAGTAGCGCAGCCCGGACGGCGTCGACGCCATCGCTATCGCCAGCAGCAGCAGCATTCGCTTTGGCAAGCAGCGTATTGGTGATACCGCTCATCGCTGACACGATGCCGACTACTCGACCACGCGTCGAGTAGTCGGAGAGTATGTCTGCGGTGTTAGCGATCGCCTCGGCGCTTCCAACGGATGTGCCACCAAACTTCATGACCAGCATCGATGTCATGCCCTGTACTTCTTCCTGTATCGCGGATGTTGAGAGTCGACCTTGTCATTTTCCACGCTGAACGCGCTTCGCGCTACCCCGGACCCCCTGG
>JBGSWU010000448.1:0-3640 GCA_041751795.1 Thermomicrobiales bacterium | reverse complement strand
GGCGGCGATACTTTCACCCAATGTTGGCTCTTGGTCGATACCGTATTTGTCCGTATCGATAAGGCATCCACTGCCTACGTCCTCAAGTGACACAATTCCGCGACGATGAGCCAATTCAGCGAACGGACGCAGGTCAGGCCGGGCAACGAACCCGACGATAGCGAAATTGCTGGCATGGACTCGGAGGAGGGCTGCCGTGTCGTCATCGATTGCGGCGTCATAATCTTGCAGATACGTCCGGTTCGTTGTGCCGACCTCAACAAGCGACGCCCCACTCTGCCGGAGGACATCAGGAACTCGGAATCCGCCGCCAATCTCGACCGCCTCGCCACGCGACACGATGACTGAGCGACCGTCGCAGAGTGCAGTGAGTGCCAGGAGAACGGCAGCGGCGTTGTTATTCACGACCAGCGTACGCTCGGCACCTGTCAGCGCACGCATCATCGATTCGATTTCTGATCCTCGGCCACCCCGCTTTCCCGTTTGCAGCTCTGTTTCGAGGGCAAGATAGTTGGATGCAGCCGTCGACATTGCGCGGGCAGTGGACGCCGATACTGGGGCGCGACCGAGATTCGTCTGGACAATTACTCCGGTACCGTTGATCACGATGTTCGACTGTGCCCCGTTCAGGACATGCAGCGCTTGAACTGCCCGCTCAATCAGACTGTCGCCGGCACTCACTTCACCGTTGAGTATCGATTTACGCGCTTCATCAATGGCACGTCTGACGACGGTCGTGACGACACCCGGTAGAAGCCCCTCCGCGCTTGCTGCGAGTCGCGCATCTGTTGAAACGCTGTCGACGGATGGCAACGCACGGAGTGCTCGAGATTGTCGATCATCCATCAGGTTCGCCTTTCCTCCGACCCACGATATCACTGACACCAAAGACAACAAAAAAGGAGCGGCATGCCGCTCCTTCTGGTCTGAAATGTGCTGGTCGGGGAGAGAGGATTTGAACCTCCGACCTCCGCGTCCCGAACGCGGCGCGCTAACCGGGCTGCGCCACTCCCCGCTCTTACAGGAACGGCTTAGTTTACCATCCGGTTTCGGCACCGCCAACTCTCAGGTTCGTTGGACGCAGCGTCGAAACGCAGTAAGGATTGGTAGAATCGAGCAAGGTGTGCAGCAGGCCCGCGTAGCTCAGAGGATAGAGCAGGGGCGTCCTAAGCCCTGTGTCGGGGGTTCGACTCCCTCCGCGGGCGCCGGTCCGAAACTTATAGCGAGCGCTGGCGACCCAAACGGTCGGCACCGCGTCAAGTTGAGGAGCAGCGCCTCATGGATGTCCAGATCAAGGCCCACAACATCCGTATTTCAGACGACCTGCGGGACTATATTCACAAGCGAGTGAGTAAACTCGACCGGGTGAATGAACGGATCATTGAGGCGAAGTTCGAACTCCGACAGGAAAAGACGCATAACCCGACCCAGCGATTCATCGCGCAGTTCACGATCGCCACACCAAGGTCCATCTTGCGGGCCGAGGAAAAGAACACGGACCCGAACACTGCCATCGACATCGTGACCGACAAGATGGCGCGCCAGATCAAGCGATTCCACGATCGAAAGGTCCATCGATCGCGTCGGGACGCGGTTAATCTCGGCCTGCTCGCCGCCGACCAGGCACTTCTTGACCTGCCTGACATCGAACTGGACGAAGGGGACGAGTCCGAGGCGAACAATGTTGTTCGAACGAAGCGATTCCAGGTTCTCCCGATGGATATTGCCGAGGCAATCGAACAGATTGAACTGCTCGGGCATGACTTCTTCGTGTACCACAACCATGAAACCAATCAGATCAACGTCCTCTACCGGCGCAAGGATGGCCAATACGGGCTGCTCGAACCCGAGTTAGCGTAACTCGTCCGACGTTCGGGAATAGAATACGGTCCGCGTCGTTGTAATGATCGGCGCAGACCGTCGTTGCTTTGCCTTTATCTCTAGCGCTGCAATACGTAGTTGCAGGGACTGTCCTATGCCAATGAGCACGAGTAAATCGAATGCCGCGAACGTAACAGGCCGCCAAGGTCTGCGCGAGAGCGTGATTTGGTTCAGGACATGGATACAGAAGTTCGCCGCGTCCAGTGATGTTTCGACAGTGACTTTCGATGAGATCGACAGGACAGCCAATGATGGCTGTCCTTATTTCTTGCCTGGCGGCACCAACAATGCGCGGATGTTCTCAAAGTCAATGGTCGCTGGCGGGAAGTAAGGATCATTCTTAGTGACAGCAGCAGCGCCATCAGTTCAACGCTCCATACATCCCGTCGCGAACATCGAACGTGTCGCCATGATCAGCGTTCATACTTCGCCGATTGCGATGCTCGGTGGGAAGGACGCGGGTGGCTTGAATGTGTATGTACGTGAGTTAGCGCGTCAACTCGATGCCTGTGGAGTGTTTGTCGATATCTTTACCCGGCGCGTTGACAACGAAACATCGGAAATCGTCGCACTGTCCGAACGGATACGCATCGTCTCGATCGAGGCCGGACCGCGAACGACCGTTGCGAAGGATGATCTGTTTAGCCTGCTACCCGAGTTTGCCAACGAAGTGGCCCTGTTCTCTCTACGAGAAGGGGTTCGATATGACGCCGTACATAGTCACTATTGGCTATCTGGCTGGGCAGCACACCTTTTGAAGCGATACTGGAACGCGCCAACCGTGCACACTTTCCATACTCTTGCTCGACTGAAGAACGCCGTTGTTGGCGAGGCTGGTAGGGAATCACCCGAGCGTGTTCGGATCGAGAACGAGCTACTTCGCGTCGTCGATAACGTCATCGCCCCGAACCCTGACGAACGAGCGGAAATGGTCTGGCGAATGGGCGCAGACAACTCCAAGATCTGCGTCATCCCTCCGGGCATCGACCTCGATCGTTTCCACCCTCACAACGCAGTCTCGGCTCGCGAGCGGCTTGGCCTTCCAGAAAACCCGCTCGTACTGTTCGTCGGGCGCGTCGATGCGATGAAGGGTATCGAAACGCTGATCGAGGGATTCCACCAACTGCGCGCCAGGGAATGGGACGGTCTTCCGCCAAAGCTCGTGTTCGTAGGCGGAACTGTCGAACGCATCGATGGTCGGATCATTATCGGTGACGATCTTCAACCCGTGGCCAACCGGGCTCAGGAACTGGGGATTCTTGACGACATCATCTTCCGTGGATCTGAGCCACAGGAAATGCTGCCAGACTACTATGCAGCAGCGACGGTCTGTGCCGTTCCATCGAGATATGAGTCGTTTGGCCTCGTTGCAGTCGAAGCGATGGCGTGTGGTTTACCGGTCGTTGCCTCGCGAGCAGGTGGATTGAAGTTTACTGTTGAAGAAGAAGTGAGTGGACTTCTCGTGCCAGTCGGCGACGCTTCGGCATTGGCGGCATCGCTGGAAAGGGTAATTCGCGATCGCGACCTGCGTGCTTCGCTTCAGGTCGGAGCGCGACAGGCAGCGATCCGTTTTTCGTGGCAGACGATTGGCCCAGCAATGCTGACGCTATATGAGCGACTCGCCGAGGGCGAACGAGAAAACCTCTGCTGCCTCGGCGAGATGTATGCATCCTAACAACGCTACAGTTCTGCGAGAAGTGCTGCGATAAGTGCAGTTCTCGGCGCAATTTCTGAAACGATGATGTGTTCTGATTCAGCG
>JBGSWU010000447.1:0-13683 GCA_041751795.1 Thermomicrobiales bacterium | reverse complement strand
GCGACTGACCGGCAAGGGTGTGACGAAAGCTTGCTCCACGTCGCTATGACACTGTTGACGGATTCCTGACGGCATTGGCAATTGCCGCGATGTGTTCCGGACGTGTACCGCAGCAGCCACCGATGATTGACATGCCGTCGCTGGCATAGCGGCGAGCATGCTCAGCAAGCTCCTCCGCGCTGTGGTCGTGTTCCCACTTCCAGACCCACATGTCGTATCGACCGTTGTTCGGATATACGCCGAGTGGGAGCGAGGTGTACCGCCGTAGCCACTGCGCGACACCGTTCGCTTTCTCGGCTGGAAGGCAATGGACGAGAACTGCCTGTACCCCGAGCGATTCGAATCGTTGTGCCGCCCGACCAAACAGATCCCCGTCCGGCTCCATTTCTTCGCCGAAAATACCGACAGGCCCGTTGGTATTTCGTCGGTAGGCGACCCAGAGCGGAATACCGCTTTCGACCAGCACCTCGTAGTGGGGGAAGTTGAACTCCTCGCCAATCGGCGGACCCAGTTCAACGAGAATTGCGTCTGGTCTCGTAGCGGAGTCGGCATTCAGCACGGTTGTGAGTTCCCGGAGATAATCGAGTGGAACCTGCCACTCCCAATCAATCGTCCCCCGCTCGTACGACGGACCGTTGTAGCCCCATTCGCCTTTCGGCCCATCCTGGATCATCATGCAGAAGACGACTGCAGTGTTGGGTCGTCCGCCTTCCTCCGCTGCTTCGCGGGCCAGCCGAACGGCCAGTTTCGCTTTCTCATGCCAGGTCTTCGGTGGAGCCTCGATTTCACCATCTTCTTCGAGGATGACACAGCGATGAAATAGGAACGTGTTGGTCAGCAGAATATCGGCTCCCGCATCGACATAGCGACGGTGCATGGCCTTTACGATCTCAGGTGCATCGTAGAGTGCCATGCTGCCCCATGTGTAGTTGATTCCCTCGCGCGACTGCTTCTCGTCGACTGGCGGATAGCCCATTGCCTGGAGTTCTGACCCTATGCCGCCATCCATGACCGTGACCTGGCCCTCAGCCCATCGCGCTTCCAGAGACTCATGTTTCGCGGATTTCAAAACCGTCATGTGACCTCCCTGTACGATGTTCAACGACAATTAGGTGAGTGGAGAAGATCGGGCGAACGCGCTTATACTCGCTCACGAACACGCGCTGTTGCGGAAGGATGTCAGTTCCAGGTCAGCCTGGATCGCGTTTCCCAGTATTGAGCGGTAGGCTCGGCCAGCCACTTCAGGTTCTCTCGGGCTTCGGTATCAAGCGTCACACGAAGCGCGCCGACATTTGAGCGAATCTGCTCCGGTGTCGCCGCGCCTGACAGCACACAATCAACCCATGGGCGGTCGAGAACTGCGGCGAGAGCGAGTTGATCGATTGTGCAACCCAGCCGATTCGCTTCGCGCTCAAGAATGAAACGCTTACCAGCGAACGATGGATCGTCGTTGCGGTCGGTCAACCGGCCATTGGCGAGTGCCTCCTTGATGATCACCCCCATCCCCGACTGTCGAGCCTGAAACAACAGTGCTGCGAGGGATGGCTCCAAGAGGTTCCAGGTCGCCTGGACGACATCGAAGAGCGGTTTGCCATTGCGTTCGATGCCGTTCGCACGAACGAGGACAGTTGCGGAATCCGGTCCGCTCAGCGTTAGCCCGATGCGGACGCCGGTCTCTCGTTTGATCGCAGCCAGGCGGTCGAGGACATCAGGCTTGCTTAACACGCCGGACGAAAGGGTTGCCGAGTGAATCTGATACAGCCGCAACCATTGGCCGACGGTAGCCAGCGATTCGCCGTGTTGCCGGTTCAGGTTTCGGAGGGAATGATCCTTAACTTCGTGCTGTTCAGCCTGGACCTGCCAGTCAGCGGTGTAGGTGTAGCCCCACTTGCTCCCGACGATCGGCGAAGTGCCAAGTTTTCGGCTCTTGATCCAACCAGCAAGAAACTCCTCTGCACGGCCATATGAGCGTGCTGCATCGAGGTACCGGACTCCTGATTCCCAGGCAGCATCGAGAACGCTGTATGCGTTGTTGCGCATCCTGGTCACGTCGTGATCCTCGGGCATGTCACTGGAATGTTGCAGGGTGATGTAGCCGGGACGACTGAGCGCCGCAAGTCCCAGACCGAGGCGCGAAACGGTTAATCCGGTTTCGCCCAGCGCGCGTTTCTCCATGCCCCACCCTTCCAACGACTACCGTGGGGCATTATCAATGAAATGCTGAGTTTTCGCTTGTGCGAACCCGTGTCACACTTCCCGAGTGGACGCGATCCGGGAAATCAATTGTTCGAGTGATGCGATCCGCTCGCTCAGTTCGTCAAGACGATTGTCGTGGCTTGTTGCATCCACAATGACGTCGACGTTCGGGAACTCGCTGGTCATCGGCTCGTCATCGGGAGGCTGCATGCTGGCGTCGAATGTGACGTAACTTCCCGAACCCTGTACCCGCGACCACGCCCGGGCGATGTTCGCATCGCGGAGGATTTCGCCAGCGCGAGTGCGGCTGGCTGAATTCATGGCGATGCCGATATGGGGGCATAACGTCACATCCGCATCGCTGGAGAAAAATGGGGCAGACAACGCACGAATGAGGCGATCGGCCACGACTTCGATGCTCGCAACATCCTGTACTTCTTCAAGGAGGACTCCGAAGTGATCGTGGTCCAACCGTGAGGCGGTGTCACTGGATCGCAGGCACGACCGCAGTCGCTGCGATACGGCAACGATGAGGTTGTCGTCCGTGTCAGTCCTCGGTTGTCCATCCGGCGATGCGAACGCATTCAAGTCGATCACCATGACGACGATTGCCTGCTGTCGACGTTCCGCTCGCTTCAACGCATGATCGACCCGGTCGAGGAACAGGCTGCGGTTTGGCAGATCGGTGACACGGTCGTGCATCGTCGCCCGGGTTACCTGATCGTCGATACCGACGCTCACATCAGGGCCGCGTAGATCGAACACGATGCCGCGCAGTTGCGGATCACTCAGTCGATTGGTCGCTGATAGGGCAATCGTTTGCCAGGCATCTCCATCGCGGCGAACGCGTACCTCGATTGCCCGTGTTTGCCGCGGAACACTGAAGGCCTCGGTAATGATGCTCAGGAGTTGGGGCGTGTCGTCAGGATGAAAGAAACTGAAGGCGTTGATACCAACGATGGCCTCTGGCGGAAAACCAAGCAACTTCTCGGAAACCGGTGCGCCAACCCGGATCGTTCCATTCGGGTTGATAACGAGAAATCGCTCGCTTGTGCCAGGGCCTATCGATTGAGTCGCAGCCAGCCGATTCAACGCCATGCGCTCAATCTGGTCGAATACGACGCCGAACGATTCGTCGGTCGGGAGCCAGCTCACGACGTCGTCCGCGCCCGCTTCGAGGACTGGAACGCGGTCTTGCTCTGATGACGCGCCACACATCACGACAATCGTCGTCGTTTCACTTCCAGGCAATGCACGAATGTCCCGGCAGAGTTGCAGGGCATCACCGCCAGGCAGTTCGCTACGAATGATGACGATCTGGAAGACGTTGTCGTGGAATGCCGCGAGGGCCGAAGCAGCATCCTCGAAACTCTCGATGGCCTGACTTCGGATCGACAACGCAAGTTCGATGTTTCGGCGCGGAAGCTCATCCGGCTCGACCAGCAGTGTTCGAAGTGAACTGGTGTTGAAATGTGTCGGGTTCGACTGTTGCATCCGACGGGTCCTCTTTCGTGACTCAGCATCACTCACATGTGTTGATTGCACTGAAACGCGAAGGCAAACCATACGGTCGCCGATCAGCCGCTACCTGACACGATCGTAACGATACGAGTAATGTACTTGTACTGGATAGAGGAAGAACGTACCGCTTTACGATGTGCTGCTGTACCGCGAAGTCGCGAGCGACGTTAGCGCGCCTGTGAAGGCAGATCGAGACAACAGACTAAGGAATTAGTTTGACAGCAGTGACGCGTCGTCAGTCGCTGTCTGTTGTTCGCGGGTATCGCGTCCTGAGCCGAGTAGCCAGGCGTACAGCCAGGCGAGATTGAATGCTCCGACGAGATACTTCCCAGCGTCCGGCAACCCACTTGGCGACACAAAACCCTCGAACGCGCCAGCAATCAAAAGCAGTGGGACGCACCCGAACACAAGGTAGATCGCGCGTTGACCAGCGCGCACGAGTGATTGGCGGCGCGTCAACAATCCCGGTCGCAACATTGCGTCGCCGATCAGCAGTCCAGCGCCACCGGCGATGAAGATGACGGATAGTTCGATCCCGCCGTGTGGGGATACGAAGGCACCAAGGTCATCACCGAGGCCGTAATTCCCGGCAAGCCCTGCAACTGCGCCAATACTGAGGCCGTTGTTGACCATCACGAACGCCGTCCCAAGACCGAACAGCGCACCCCCAGCGAAGGCGAGAAATGACACCTGGATGTTGTTCGTCGCGATGAACGACGCCATTGGAGCGCGCTCAGTTCGTTCGATCTCAAGCCAGGTTTCACCACGTTCAACTTGTTCGACGAACGGAGAGTTCGGTAGCACAACTCGCGCTGCTGTTGGGTCCGTCAGCGAGAGACCGAGCGCAAACAGGAACGGGATTGCGAACAGGGCAAATGCCGCCGCGATGTAGCGCCCTGACTCTCGGAACGCTCGCGGGTATCCAGTCGTGAAGAAACGACCAACGGCTGATATTTGGGTGCCCTCTGGACGGTAAACGATTGGATGCGCGCGGCTTACCAGGCTTTCGAGATAGCGTGTAACGCGATCGCGTGGAAAGTCGCGCCGGGCAATTGCGAGGTCGGATGTCGTCTGACGGTACAATCGCCCCAGGTTCTCAAGTTCAGCCGCGCTCAGTTGCGATCGTCGTCGACCATGACTCCGGTCCAGCAATGATTCAAGTTGCTGCCAACGTGACCGCCGTGTAGAGACAAACTGGTCAATCATCGGGAAGGTGTTCTCGTTTCGTGGTAAGCCCGCAGTCGCCGAACAACGATCAATCGCAGGAATCACCCTTTCAGGATACTCGCTACCGGGTTGAAACACCCGAGCAGATCGGCCTGCATTACGACATCGCCGGGCTCGGCACTCGGCTCATGGCGGCGATTGTCGACATGATCTTTCTTGGATTGATCGCCGGACTGGCGCTGTGTTTTGGCGTGTTCGGATTGACGGTCGTCTTTGCTTCGGTCAGCGATGAGGGAACGGCGAACGCGATTGCAATCGCGGTCGTTAGTTTGATCATCTTTTTCGTCGTCTGGGGCTACTTCGTCCTGTTTGAAACGATCTGGCATGGCCAGTCACCTGGTAAGCGTTGGACCGGGCTGCGGGTGATTCAGGAGGGCGGGTACCCGATCGGCTTTTCACACGCCGCGATTCGGAACATCGTGCGCGTCGCCGATTTTCTTCCGTTTCTGTATGTCATCGGCGCGATCGTTATGCTCGTTGACTCGCGCTCGCGACGACTTGGCGATCTCGTCGCGGGGACGATCGTTATCAAGGAGCAGCAGGAAGTGTCACTCTCGTCGATTGGAAGCGACACCCCAACACCTGCGCCTTGGCCTGCTGAAGCGGTAGGCAACGCGTTTCCGTCACCATCGGCGGGTACGTTTCCCGAGTCAGCGCAGTTTCCCAACCTGTCGCGTATCAGCGCCGCCGAGTACAGCCTTTTACGCGAGTTCCTTCAGCGTCGGACGATGCTTTCGCCCGAAGCCCGGACATCATTGTCGATTCAACTCGCTCAGGGGTTCGCCAAACGCCTCGACTACTCGCCGAGCGGTGACGTTCCGGAGCAGTTTCTCCAGCGGGTAGCGGTCGAGTTGGCCAATCGGCAAGGACCGCGGCAACCGGTATCGCAGCCGGATGGCCCCACGTTCTGACCCCGGCGGTACGAGGGAATACGCCGACCTGACGCGAAGCTATCTGTTGACGGCCTCGTGTCAGGTCGGTGTCGTTTCCTTTATCCGACGCGCTCGCCGGGTTGACGACCGATGATTGGGTGCTGCCGGTCAGGAAGCTTCGTCCATGGATGCATCGGCAGTTCCGGCTGTGGTTCGAGTGCCTCGCCGCCAACCATTGTCATCGTATTGACGAGCTTCGTCGTCCCCGTGCGGGGATTGAGATCGACATCGTAGAACGTGTACTCACCTTCCTCGATCCGCCAGAGTGCGACATCCGCGTGACTCCCAACTGCCAGCGAGCCGAGGTCCGTTCGACGCATTGCCGCGGCTGGTCGTGCGGTTGCGCGGTCGATAGTGTCGTACAGGCTCATACCGAGGTTAAGGAACTTCGAAAGCGTTGTCGGCATGTCGAACATCGGCCCCAGGCGTGCCATCTGGTGAATATCGCTGGAAATGACGTCAGGGAGAATACCCTGGGACAGCATCGCGTCTGTCGTCTCGAACGAGAACGATCCAGTTCCGTGGCCGATGTCGAGAACCAGTCCACGCTCCTGAAGGTCTTTGATTGCCGGGTTGATCTTGCCGTCGTCGTTCAGGATGCGCATGTCACCGCCAGTGAAGCAGTGCGTCAGGATATCGCCAGGTCGGAGCAGGTGGGCGACTTCGTCGATCGTCGGTGGCCCCGCTCCGATGTGGACCATCAGCGGCAGATCGATCGCATCGGCCAATTCGCGGGCGAGTTCCAGCGGGCGAATGCCGGTGCCACGCGTCGTGTTTCGATCGATTCGGGCTTTGATTCCGAGGATCAGATCGCGGTTATCGTTGACCATCATCGTCGCCAGATCGACGTTGCAGTAATCCAGATTCGAGAGTTCCCATGTCGGAGCAACCAGGCCGATTGCCGAGAGGTTCAGCAATGCGAAGACGCGTACTTTGCTTGGTTCGGCAACGTAGCGTCGGAATCCCGGAAACGTATATCCACCGGCGCTGCCGACATCCAGCCAGGTTGTAACTCCAGTTTTCGCCGCAACCGGGTCGGGTTCGATTCCCCAGTAGGTGACGCCCCAGTAGATGTGCGTGTGAAGATCAATTAATCCGGGGGTTACCACCTGATTCGTGGCGTCAATGACCGGTGCGCTACCCGCATCGATGTTCTCGCCGACTGCGGCAATCTTCCCGTTGGCAATTGCGACATCCATCGTGCCGTCAATCCCCGAACCAGGATCAATGACCCGTCCACCTCGAATAACCGTATCGTGTGCCACTTCTCAACTCCTTCCAATCCAGCCCGTCGCGGGAGTATCGCACGATAAGCGGCATGCACCATGCATACTGACAATGTGCGCGACTGTAAATCGGCAGGCAATTAGGCGTTCCTCCGTTGGGGCGCGAGTATCGACGGGCATAGATGACGACAACACGCCACCATACCCACGACGAGGATGTCAACGAGGAGCACCACCCAGCTGAAACGGACGAAGAGCCGAAACCGCTTGGTCAGGAAGCGCCGGAGATCATTGATGATGCTTCGATTATTGGGTCAAAGCGGCTGCAACGGTCGATCGCTGGCACCGGGATCACATCGTTTATCGGCGGATTGAGTGTGTGCTTTGGCGCTGTGTCGATGGCGTGGGCGTCCGCATCGGTCGGTGGGACCTTGGCATCGGCGTCGATGGCTCACCTCGTCGGATCACTCTTTTTCCCGGTTGGATTCATCATTCTCCTCGTCGGAAAAAGCGAACTGTTCACCGAAAACTTCTTCCTTCCCGTGACCGCGGTACTCGAGCGTCGCGGGTCGATCCTTGATTTAGCAACCCTGTGGAGTGTCAGCCTGACCTTTAACCTGCTCGGTGGGTTTGTTTTTGCCCTCCTGATATCGCGAGGTGCTGTTCTCGACACCGCGCCCGCAGCGCAGCTAATGGAATTGGCGGAACATAAGGTCCATTACGATCTTCCGACATCGTTTGTGAAGGCGGTGTTCGCCGGGTGGTTAATGACGATGCTGACGTGGCTGCTTGTGGCCGCTGAAGGCTTCGGTTCCCGACTCGTCCTAATCTGGATCATGGGTACGTTAATCGTCCTCGGCCAGTTCAACCACGTGGTGATCTCAGCAGCGGAGATATTCATCGGCATGATGCTTGGTGCGGATGTGACAGTCGTCGAATGGTTGACCGGTAATTTCCTGCCTGCGCTGGTCGGAAACATTATCGGCGGTGTCGTTTTCGTCACGTTGCTCTTCTACGTCCAGGCATACCAGGGTCGCAAAGACGCCGAGAGTGGCGACTCGGACGGCACTCAGCACGCTCATTGATCGGGGTCGGGAGGCAGCAGCAGGAGCGGAGTTATCCGCGGACTCCGAGTCCGCCCTTCAAACTCAATAGACGTCTCGCATCGGCGGGCGTCGCGACCTCCCGACCGAGTTCACGGATCAAGCGGGCGCAACGTTCAACCAGTTGGGCGTTGCTTGTCGCCAATTCACCGCGCCGGTAGTAGACATTGTCTTCCATGCCGGTTCGAACGTGGCCACCCATGATGATCGCCATCGTGTTCATCGGGAGTTGACCCCGTCCAAGCCCGATCGCCGACCATTGCGAATCAGGTGGGAGTAATTCGACCATGTGAAGCAGCACTTTTGGCGTTGCGGGTGCTCCACCTTTGACGCCGAGGACGAACTGCCACCAGAGCGGGCCGTCGACCTCTCCCTGGTCAATCAGCCCAAGGCAGTTGTAGATCATGCCGACGTCGAAGCACTCCAGTTCAGGTCGAACGTTGTATTCCTGAAACGACGCGGCCATTTCTCGAAGGAAACTCGGCGGGTTCAGGAACACGCCTTCGCCGAAGTTCATGCTTCCAGCGTCGAATGAGCCGAGTTCGGGTTCGAGGGTCAGCGTTTCCAGCCGCTTGTGAGGTTCGAGGCCAGTGAACCCACCCGTCGTCAGGTTCAGGACGATGTCTGATTCAGCAGTTACGAGGTCGATAATCTCGCGATAGTAGTCCATGTTGTGTGTCGGCGTACCATCGGCTTCGCGAACATGAATGTGTGCGATCGCCGCACCTGCGTTCCAGGACTCAATCGCCGATGTCGCAATCTGCTCTGGCGTGCATGGCAGGTTCGGATTCTGCGCAAGTGTCGTCCCTGATCCGGTGATCGCGACGCTGATGATGCATGGGTCGTTGATAGCCATCCTGATCGTCCCTCCCTCGATGGTTGTTCGACGTGGCGTATCTTCGCACAGGTTTGCCGCATGACGTCATCACCGTACGTCGTGGTTCACACGACTGTCAGGTGGTTTCCCTGCCGCTGCAATTGTCCACTTGCGAGCATGGCTTCGACGAGGAGATCAACGTTCGCGCGCATCTCGTCGTTCAAGCGTGGGAAGCCAAACAGCCTGCACGCTGCAGCAGCGATCTGCGACTGCTCCATACCGTAAGCACTGGCAATGGATGTGCGAATTGCGACGGCAATCTCCTCCGGCGCAACGCTGGACAATGAGCGGCCATCGATGGCGCTCCGGTCGCGGAGTGGTGGCTCAGTCATCCCGGACGACCAGAGGAACGATCCGCGCTGCTCAATGCTGCCGTCGAGCGAGGCACGAACGATCGCTGAGTCGAGTGCGCCTCGAATTCGGTTGCCAACTCGTGTGATGCCCGCAGCGTCGACGATGCGCCTGATCACATCATCGGTGTGAACTGGACTTTCGACATCGACGACCTCAACGACCCATTCGGCCAACAACTCGACTGGAATGGAGTGCAGTTCAAGGCCACCAGTTCGGACAGTTGGATTGGCGACAGCGTAAGCCGGAACTCCTGTCGGCAGAATTGCCGTATCGTCGCCGTTCGCAGTCCGTTCTATTGTCGTTTCCTGGACAATGGGGCGCGGGATCTCAGTTGTTGCTCCTCGTGCGGTTGCATCTTCGATTGCCGCGACCAAGCGGCTTAACTCCCGGTCGGTGTTTCGAAACCAGTCGGTGCTCCAGACACGGTGGATTCGCCAACCTAGACCTTCGAGAACCTGTTGTCGTAGCCGGTCGCGATCACGCGCTGATCGAGCGGAATGGTAACTGGCACCGTCGCACTCGATGCCGATCAGAAATCGCCCAGGTTTGTCCGGATCGACGACCGCCAAGTCGATGAAGAATCCCGCTGAACCAACTTGACTCTCGACGGTGTACCCAACGCCGCGCAGAGCGTCGGCCACGACATCTTCAAACGGTGAACCCGACTCGCGTTCAGTGGCTTCCGGAACGTCCATGATGCCGGTTTGTGCGAACTTCAGGAATCGCTTGAAGGCGACAACACCACGTGCCTGACTGCGATTCAAGTCGATATCGTCCGCTGTCAGATTTGTGAAGACTTCGCATCGCAACCGGGATCGCGTGATGAGAACGTTTAAACGGCGTTCACCACCGTTTGCATTCAAGGGGCCGAAGTTCATCGCAACGTAGCCTTCAGCCGTCCGACCATAGCCGACGGAAATGTACACGACGTCACGCTCGTCGCCCTGGACGTTTTCCAGATTCTTGACGAAGAACGGTTCGTGCGGGTGTGCGGTGAAGAATGCTTCGCACGAAGGATCTTCTCTCCGCAGACGTTCGACCTCCGCCAGAATCGCCTCGGCTTGCGGGTTCGAAAAAGCCGCGACGCCTAGCGTCAGCGACGGTTGCGTCCTAGCGTGCTCCATGACGGCTTCGGCAACGATCCGCGCTTCGTCGCGGTTCGTGCGGCTGCCGCCCCGGTCGTAGCTCGTTTCGCGAAGATGATGGTAGACGAGGCCAGCTTCGGATCGAGAATGGTCCGGACTGGGGAATACGACCAGCTTGTTCTCGTAGAACTCGTGGTTCGAAACCGCGATCAGCGATTCGTGGCGACTTCGATAGTGCCAGCGAAGCAACCGCTGCGGCGCGCTCTGGGCCGAGAACATACCGAGGATACTCTCAATATCAGTCGTCAGGTCCTCCGCATCGACATCTTCGTCCTGCGTCAGCGAATCGAAGAAACTCGTCGGAGGGAGTTGTCGACTGTCTCCGACGACTACCGCCTGCTTACCTCTCGCCAGTGCGCCAAACGCATCGACCGGCTTCACCTGGCTGGCTTCGTCGAACACGACGAGGTCGAAGCTCAACACGCCAGGCGGGATGAATGTCGCAATCGAAAGCGGACTCATCATGAAGACTGGCTTGATCGCTTGAACGGCGTTGCCGGCGCGCGCGATCAGTTGTCGAACAGGCAGGTGCCGTGACTTCTTCTCAAACTCCCTCCGGAGGACGCCAAGTTGTCCGCCTGCCGAATGCTGCGGAAGTCGTTGCCAGTGTTCCAGTGCGAGTCGCGATCTGTTGTACGCAAACGCGATCTGATCGAGATCGCGGAACCTGGAGATCACCTTCTCGTGCGCTGTCGTATCGAAGGCTGTCAGTTCTGGTCGTTCACGGAGTCCCTGATCGAGCAGCGTGCCGTATCGACCACGCTGGAACGCATCGACAAGATGCCTCCCGCCCGCGGGCCAGTGTTCGGCGACCTGGATGACGTGCTCCAGCCCTTCCTGCTTGCAGACCGCTACAGACTGATTGAATGCAGTCATCTGATCGATGTCGTGAATGCGACGTGTCCATGATCGAAGAAGATCGTCCAGTGTCGAATATGGCTGGTCAGCGAGGGTTGAACCGGACCCAAACCGGCGCGCGTCGTCGAACTCAAGGAGTTCGTGGATCGACGCAAGCCGCGCGTCCCAGGTGCGCTGCGCATGCAGGACACTGTTGAGCGCCGACTGGACAGCGTTCGTGTCCGGCGTGCCAGCAAGGTAGGCGATGATCTCGGACGGTAGCGAGCCGGATGCGACGTCTGCGTGCAACGTCAGCATCCACTCACTGATGTTCGCGAGTTGCGTCCAATCGGTCGCGCTCGAATGCCAGGTTGCACCAAACAGCGTCCGTCTTACCGCATCGTGTTGATGGACGATTTCGGCTTGTCGGCGTGCTTCCAGAACATCGTCGATCAGTGCGATCTGGGCATCAACGCCGTCTGGCAGACCTGCGACGCAGTAGCCTGCGAGCGTTGACTTTGCCTGTCGATACGAGCCGGAAGCGAACCGCCACCACTTGTCCCGGTACGCAGCGAGGTTCTGACGAACCGGCAGGAGATCGGCGTCCCATCCCTCGGGGATAAGCTTTCCGTCGCGTTTCGATTGAATGTCGGCATGAGCCTGGCCTGCTGCGATCATCTCGCGAATCGCCAGGGTCTCGATTGTCCACTCCCTTGTGGCGACATTGATGTCGATAAGCGATGGAGCGTCCATCACTCGCTGTGCTACCGTCATCGCCGCGTCTGCGTCAGGTTTCCCATCCGGAAGCGGAAGTCCCAACATCGTTGTCAGCGCGATCGCCGCGTCGCGGACGGTGGCGAGTTCGGTTGAGGCTGCGATCAGTTCGCGTTGCAAACGGTCCATGTCGGACGGCAACAGCACAGTCCGTTTGCAGCCCCAGAATGGATGCTCGTCAGGCGTTCCCATCGCAGCAACGCGTGCCTGAAGTTCCTGGACGATTGCCAGACGCTGGCCGTACTCGACATCTGTCCACTCGGCCATCGCTGGGGACTCGACCTTGGGCCACTCACCGCTGCCGGGTATGGCGCGCGATCGAATCGACTCGCCATAGGCAGCGTAGGGCGTCACGCTGCTGTTTCCGATGGGAGTGTTGACAGCGTCGCAGTACGCGTTTAGCCGTGATCGACTGGTTTCGAGGAGGTCAAGTTCGGAGTGCAGTTCTTCGACTCGTGGCTTGCCGAGTTCGAGCGTTCGTCGCAGTTCTGCAAGTACCGTTCGCTTGTTGATCTTGTGGGAATGAAGTTCAAGACAGGCATCGCCCAGCCCAACCCGGTCGAGGCGACGTTTGACTACTTCGAGAGCAGCCATCTTCTCAGCGACAAAGAGGACCGTCTTCCCCGAGCCGATCGCTTCCGCAATGAGATTCGTGATCGTTTGCGACTTTCCGGTTCCCGGCGGGCCCTGAATGACAAGATTGCGACCCGCATTAACATCCAGAATCGCGAGCGTTTGCGACGAGTCAGCGTCGACAACCTGTCGAACGTCGGCCGGCTTTATGTGTGGATCAAGGAATGCGTCATCTGCAATCGCCGAGGCTGGTTCGTTGAATCCGGCCTCCGTTAACAGCGATCCGATGATTGGATGCTGCGAAGGTCTGGCGTCTTCGGGCCATGTCGCCGCGTCGAGGTCACGGTACATCAGGAACTTGCCAAACGAGAAGAATCCGAGTGCGATCGCGGACCGGTCAATCGACCAACGCTGGCGACCGGCGATAGCCTCGCTCCAGGCGTCGAACCAGAAGTTGATGTCGAGATCTTCAAGCTCAGGCATGACCGGCGCGGTGATACCGAACTCAAGCTTCAACTTAGCTGCGAGTGAGAGATTGTCGCCGATGTCCTCTCCACCGTAGGTCAGGTGGAATCGGTCGAGCGCATTGTTTCGGGTGAGTTCGACCGGGACGAGAATCAATGGCGCCCGGCGTTTTTCCTGCGCTGCGTCATCCTCGTACCATTCCAGCATGCCGAGCGCGAGGTAGAGGATGTTGACGCCCTGTTCCTCGATGAACGTTCGGGCGGCGTAGTAGGTATTTAACAATCGAGTCTGAAGCTGTTCGCTGGTTACTGCTGTTCGGAGCATCGCGTCTCGTTGTCGGGCAGCAACCTCTTCCGGAGACAAGGATTCTGGTTGGGGCAGGGTCGGCTCTGATTCAGCTTCGGGCAGTTCCGTCTGTTGCGGCACCGGCAACAATCTCGCCTGAGCCGCTTT
>JBGSWU010000446.1:0-19576 GCA_041751795.1 Thermomicrobiales bacterium | reverse complement strand
TATTCAGGAGCCCATTGGCCAACTGACGTGCTTGGCGGGATTCTCTGGGGATCGTTCTATACCGGACTTCTCGTCGTCTTATTCCACCGCATTCAACCTGTGAGTAAAGCACGCGAACTGTCCGCGGTACCTGTCATCGCCAGCCGGTAGTCAGACCGTTACGACAGTCGTGATACCCACTTCTCTACGCAGCAATTTCGTCATTCGGGGCCACAGCGATGATGTCCAGTTCCTGACGGTATGTCGGACTCGCCATCACGGCTCGGTGTTTCTCAATCGTCATCCGCGACGGCGCAAACGCGTCACGGTGGGCGGCTACGCGAGCTTCAAGGTCAGCCTCCCCTTGTACATGCCTGACGCTATACCCAGCCGCCGGCTGAGGGTGTGGGATGTCATCGAGCAAGCGGTGCCAGTAGCGCAGCGTCGGTTCTCGTCGCTCAAAGCCGAGGCCCGATAATTGTTCCTGACGCCAAGTGTGTGACTCAAAGGCGAAGGTAGTCATCGACGTGTACTTCCCGCTCGCCCGACACACATCCAGTGCCCAGCGAATCATCTCCGGCTCGAGGTCACGATGTTTGGGATGGCTGACGTGGTCAAGCGAATCGTCATTGGGCCAGGCGAATCCGATGACGCTCCCGCTCTCGTCGAACCAAATCCGCGCACGCCGTATCGCATCCGGATCACTGTCGATACTGCGCCACCAATCGAGATCGCCGACCGAGCAGTAATCGGGTGAACCATCAGCTGCATAGGTGCGCTGAAGGAGGATACGCACCGCCTCGTAATCATCATCATTCTGGAGAAGTTGGGGCTTCGTTTCCACGATGTTGTCCTCCGCGAATCCGAGCAGTCCAGCGCCGCAACGGTCACCCGTCGAGCGTTGATTCGATCGTGGCGCCCCATCCCTTCCGAACTCCGATGCCGGAGCGCTCAGATACTGTGACGGATGCCGAAGCGATGAGTGTCGATTCTCGGTAGTCCAACATCCGCTTAACACATCATCCCGCCGACTCTGGCACGATACTCGGGCGGCGGAATCCCCCTTGGCATCGACGCAGCCGCCCTAACCTGATTCCAACACCCACCGGCAATCGCCGGGAACCACCCCCACCTCAGCGGCAGGCGGCGCACCCAGCGCCCGCCTGTTCGCTGTTGGGGCAATATCCCATGACGCTATTCGCCAATGCGGACACAGTATCGAGCTTCTCTGATCGGTGAAGCCCCGACGACGAAATCACGCTCGTCGGTCATGAATGCGCCTTGTCGCTCGTAAAAGCGGCGAGCGTTGGCGTTGGATGACAGCACCCAGCAACACATCCGATGGTACCCACGTCGGGCAAGTGCAGAGATCGCTGCATTCCAGAGCGCGAAGCCAATACCGCTCCCTTGCTGCGAGGGTACGACATACAACGCGATGAGCTCAGCCACGCCGTCGCGGTTCAGACCAGCCATGGTATAGCCCACGAGGCCACCCGTGCGTTCAGCGACGATGAATCCATCACCTAGGCGATGAACTGCCGCCTCCATATTCTCACGGGTGTATGCATGGTCGAGAAACTGCTCAATGTCGATAGAATGGATCGCGACCGAATATGTTGCATACCAACTGTCGTGAGCGACCGATTGAACGGCAGCAATATCAGCCGCCGTAGCGATCCTGACATCAACACGCTCCGAAATCATGGTCCGAACCTTGGTGTGCTATCGTCCATCGCAGCCTCTATTCATTTGAAGGGATTCGAGAATATGTGTCACCCTGATTCAAGCGTTTCAGTCAGCGCCCAGACCGGACATGCAACCAACGAAACGTCGTTCACGATCCAGGTCACCGGTGCATCCATGCCAGTGTTTCAAGCTTCGCCTGACGGGTCCAGCCGTGGCAATGTCGTGATCCTTCACGACATCTTCGGCGCAAACGACTTTTATCACGATCTCGCGAGGAGATTGGCAGCGAGCGGATACACCGCCTACCTTCCCGATCTATTCGTTCGTGAGGGTCCATTGCCCGAAGCAACCCGAGAACACGCCATGGACCGTGGCCGGAAGCTGTCATATCCGACTACAGTCGAGGATCTCGGTCATCTGTTCAGCACGATCGAGCAGCGAACGCCTGGTAAGACCGGCACAGTCGGTTTCTGCATGGGCGGCACACTCGTGATGCTGCTCGCATCTCGTGAACCACGCATGGCGGCGGGAGCGATTTACTACGGTTTCCCTGCGAATCCGGCAAAGTCAGATTTGCGTCCGTGGCAACCTCTGGACGAGGCTGCCGAGGTCCAGACGCCATTGATCGGTTTCTGGGGAGATCAGGATCACGGGGTGGGAATGGACAACGTCGAGGCGTACGAGGCATCGTTGAAGAAGGCTGACAAGTCGTTCGACTTCACGATCTACCCAGGCTACCCACACGGCTTTCTGACGTTCGACGAAGCAAATCCAAGTGCTTCGGGAAGCGGTGATAGCTGGCAGAAGTTGCTGACCTTCTACAGTAACCATCTCTCCACATAGCGAGAATTCGGACGATCACGCTCGACGTGGCGAGTCTAGCAAGCGACACCGTGGGCACAGTGTCGCTTGCTAGACTCGTTAACAAGACGCCTCACTCAATCAGTCGAATGGCACTTGCTGGCGGTTCTAAGCCAAAAGCATCGGCCATTCGGTTGAACATGCTGAAGATCGAAACGGTAAAGATCGCTTCCCAGACTTGACGATCGTCGAAACCGGCGGCGTGTAGGCGAGTAACATCGTCATCGGTCATTTCCGCGGGCGTCAGGGTCAGCTTGGCGGCATAATCAAGCAGTACGCGATCTCCATCCGACAGCCCAGCCTCGTCAAGCGCGCCCTTAGCAAGCGCGCGTGCGGTGTCCGCGAACTCCAAGCGATCCACACCACGCAGGAACCCTGCGTGAAGTACAGCTCAGTAATAGCATCCGTTCAGCGAAGAAACGTAGGTTGCAATCATCTCGCGACGAGCACGGCCGAGTGCGCCACCATCACCAAAATGAACCTCTGAAAAGTTCATCATCCCTTCGAGCGCTTCGACACGCTGCGAAAAGGTCTTGACGATCCCGGCGACGTCGGGCCGGCCGTTCGCTTCCTGGATATAGAGCTCGCGGAGACGTCCTTCCGCTTCGTTGAACTCGACCCAACCGACTCGTGCCACGTTTTCCCCCTCTGAAACCGAGTACACATAATTCGCCGTGATCTGGTGGAAGCCTACGCCAAGGCGTTGTCACCATCAAATCACGGCGAATCGTTACCGGTCAGGTACGTGTTAGGGCATCTCACCAGCGGCGAACATGTCGCGGAACATGTAGATTCGTGATACGTACTCATCGGTGTCAGTGAACCAGCCGTCGCGCTGGACGCTTCCCCAACCCTGGTAGTAACTGGCGAGAGCGTTATCGACGCTCCCGGTCTCGTTGTAGAGAACTGTCAGGTATGCGACACCCATCTCAATGTTGTCGTAGGCGGAATGCCATGTGTTCATCTCGTGGCCGAAGTACCACGCTTCCATTTCGGCAGCGGTGTCGGGCATGACCTGCATCACGCCAATCGCGCCAGTCCACGAGATCTCATTTTGCGACCAGTAACTTTCCTGCCATGCCTGGGCCATGATGAGATATGGGTCCCAGCCGTAGCGATGGGCGGCATCGATCAACAGTTCCCGCACCAGGTCACGATCGAACGCTGGCGGCAGTTGACCCGACTCCACGAGCGCCCAGGTTTCGGTCGAATCCCCGTAGGAGGCGACCGGTTCCTCGACCACGTCAGCGACATCAGCCGGCGCTGGCTGCGGGCCACCTTGAAGGACTTCGCCTGTTCCCTTCGTCAGCGATAGAAACTGACCAGTGATGATCAGATTCGGATCGTCGATCCCGTTCAATGCGATGAGTTGATTAATGGTCAACCCGTATCGTTCTGCGAGATCACTCAGCGTGTCGCCCCACTCGACGATATGTGCTTCCTGTGCGTTCGACTGATTCGGCACAAAGGCTGACAACGAAAGAACACACATCAACGCCACCAGTACCATGACTCGGCGTCGCTGTAACATTGTCCGATTCATTCTGACTCCTCCAGACTTCCAAGACCGTACGTACACAGCGTACCTACAGCCGGATGCGGAAGTCAACGTTTGTCTCATTGTCACAATGCGGAGCATTATTCCTCGGTATTCGTTTCCGCAGCATGTTGCATCACGGACACAAGTAAGACATGTCCACGGTTTTGACGAACGCGAATGACTGTATGGGAAAACGACTGCTGATTCGTTTACTCTATCCCGCTCATCCAGGTACCACGCTTCCAGCCCTGACTGTCCAGTTGGCGAAGAAACGGGACGACAAGATCGGTCAGCACCTCGACGATCGCTTCACCTTCTTCAGGGGTGGCTGCCGCAGCGTTACCTGAGTAACCAAGTGGAACCGTCCCGTCAAAGCCGCCGATCAAATCCACTGGATGATCCATGAACTGGTTCGGTTGTTTCGTTGCTAGATCAAGTCGTGCCGTTTCTGGCGCGGCGTAGAGGACCATCGACATCTCAGACTGACCCGCATGGTCTTCGTCGATATCGCGCACACCTGCCAACGCCGAACGGGACTTACCCTGCCAGCCAGAAAAGATCGCGACGCTCATGTCATGTTCCTGAGAGAGGATTCTGGCCGCGACCGTGGCAGCCGGGGGATTTCCGTCATGAGCGGAAACGATCAGCAACTTCGTAATGCCGTGCCGAAGCAGCGATTCGGCGATGTCGCGAACGACGAGCGACATCGTGTCGGGTCGCAACGAAAGCGTCCACGGCCAGGCCAGGTGATGGTGACTGACACCGTATGCAAGGGTCGGCAGGACGACGGTGTAACCCAATTCCCGTGCAAACGACTCGGCGATCGTTTCCGCTGTCAGCGAGTCCGTTCCGTATGGAAATGCTGGACCGTGATACTCGGTCGCGCCAATCGGCAGAATCGCTTTGTCGAATTCTCCATCCGAAATTGCCTGACCGGTCAGCCGTTCCAACCGTACCTCCGGCTCCGTCTTTCTCGATGCCACTCGTTTCCTCCACCTGTTACTACCTCGAACACTTAACGAGCGTCACGCAACGCAGGGCGTCATGCTTTGTTCGATTCCCAACGGAAAAACCGCAACGCCAGCGAAAAGCCGACGATCGCCGTTGCGAGCATCACAGCAACATTCAGCCATTCGCTCGTCAATGAGGAATCTCGAATCATCAGATTCCGCAAGCCGTCGGCAAGATACCGCAACGGAATCAGCCGCATGATCGGCTGCAACCAATCCGGCGCAGAATCTACCGGAAAAAAGACACCGCCAAGAAAGAGCATCGGAAACGTAAAGGCGTTCGCGAGAGAGTCGGCCGTTTCCTGGTTTCGAGCAAACGCAGCGACCACGAACCCAAGTGACAGGAAGGCGAGAGATCCGAGCGTCACCATCGTGAAGACATACACCAGGTTCCCGTTGATCGTCAGACCGGCAATCAACAACCCGGCCCCAATAAGCACTGCGGCCTGGGCAACACTGACGATGAGTTGACTGACGATTCGGGCGAGGATAAACGATGAGAGGGGAAACGGCGTAGCACGGATACGGCGCAGAATGCCGCGCTCGCGATAGGTCACGAACGCCGATGCCAGGCCGATCATGCCCGAGTTCATGATCGACATCGCCAATATCCCTGGGATGAGGAAGTCCATGTATTCGATCTGGGACGATTCGACCGCCTGGGTTTCGACTGAGATGATCGGGGAACCGGACGTCATCCCTGCGTTCGCGTCGGATAGGAACTGATTGACTGCTCCGAGCGCAATCTGACCGAACTGCGGGTCAGTTTGATCCCAGTACAGCCGGGCGTTGACCTCGCTCCCCTGAGATCCCGGCTCGAAGACGACCACGACCGATCGATCACCGTCGTCGAGGTGGTCCAGCTCTGATGCCAGGCTGCCGGTCGACACCGCGAATCCGTCGGCTCCGCGCATCGCTGACGCAACTTCCTGCGAAACCGGAGACACATCCTCTCCGACGATGCCGACATCGATCGAGATATCGTCACCTGAAAAGAGGAACCGGAACAGCACGATAAAAATCAATGGAAAGGCCAGGTTCCAGAATAGCGCGGTCCTGTTCCTAAAGCTCATTTTGACGTTGGCCAGGATCATGTAGCGAAGCGCTTTCATTCGCGCAAGCTCCGTCCAGTGTAGGAAAGGAAGACATCTTCTAGCGTGGCGCTCGTCGTCGATAAATTGTCCAGGCGGACACCCCACTGTTCGGCGAGTTGCAGCAACGCCGTCAGCGTCGCCGGAACATCGTCAGTGTGGATTTCCAACTGGCCCGCGGCGAGGGTCGAGCCAGTCGATCCTGGTAACGACGCCAGCATCGACTCGTCGATCGGCTGTTCAACGCGCGCACGAATCGTTGCGCTCTCCCCTAGCGATTGAATGAGCGCCAAAGGTGCGTCGCAAGCGATGATCCGGCCGTGATCCATCACGGCGACGCGATCGCAAAGATATTCAGCTTCGTCCATATAGTGCGTCGTGAGAACGACGGTCTTCCCCGCGTCACGAAGTTGGCGGACGAGATCCCAAAGGTTTCGGCGAGCCTGTGGGTCGAGCCCAGTTGTCGGCTCGTCGAGAAAAATGACAGTTGGATCATTCACCATCGCCAGAGCAATCGACAGTCGCTGCTTCTGGCCGCCTGAGAGCTGATTGACGAACGCTCCGGCTTTCTCTTCGAGTTGCACGAGGCCGATTAACTCATTCACCCATGCAGCGTCGGTGTTGCCTCCGGACAGGCCTGAGAAGAGTTCGATCAACTCGCGAACTGAAAGATGGTCGAAGAGCGCCGTCGTCTGCAACTGCACCCCGATGACGCGCTTTACCGCCACCGGATCGCGAGTGACATCGATTCCTGCGACGCGAATCGTTCCGTCATCGGGCGTCCGCAACCCCTCGACCATTTCCAGCGTCGTCGTCTTGCCAGCGCCGTTCGGCCCAAGAATGCCGAAAATCTCGTTGGTATAGACGGATAGATCAACCCGGTCGACAGCGATAAATTCACCATAGCGTTTGACGAGGCCGTGGATGTCGATGATTGGGTCGGTTGATGTGGGATCTTGTGCGTGATGATCGATGTTTGAACGAATCATGCTCATGAACTATCGGTGCTCCTGTTCGGACAGCCTACGCCGCACCCAGACTGCTGCAATCGTGTTCGGGCAGTGATGCGCCCAGACCTGCACGGGGCACAAACACCAAAGTATACGAAGGTCACCCTGCATTCCCCCTCTGGGGCTATGGTCAGCGTTTGTTGATTCCTGTTCAATATCCTGAATTGACGATCGAAACTGGCACTGAATCGAACGGATGAGGCGATGCGTTGGTTGCTGCAGCGGGGCGATTCGACCGATGATGCTCCGAAGCTTCTTACTCTTGAAGAACCGATTGAATCGCAGGATGACAGACGCGGTGGCATCGCATCACTCCCTGGCGGCGCGTTGTCAATTACTGTCCGCAGCGCGTCAGAAGCGCGCGACACGCTGGTTGAGCTGCAGCGCATTCAGCAGGAACTCTTGACGGCACGTGCCAGAGCAACCGGCAACGGCGTCGTTGCGCTCGGCTCAAGCGTCATGCGCCAGGTGCAACGCCCCAGCAGTCATCTACGTCGGGCTGGCTCGACTGCTGGAAGAGTGGTACGTGGACTTCGTCCGGCATCGCCGATCAATCGAGAGAATCGGTCCCGCTCGGGGACAATCGGCATCTTTGACGGCCTCAATGCAGCCTTGCTCATCGCCGAAGCGCCAGACGGCATCGAGGACGCGATCAAACTCGTGGGATCTGCTATCAGCGTCGTTGGTGATCTGATCTCAGACATCGACCTGGGAGACATCAGTTTCGACTGAGCGTTCACTGACTCGGCAGTTTGCGTTTCACTTGCTAGGCGGTGGACGTAAAACCAACTGATGCTACGCCCCGATCGCTGTTCCCTGTTACCTCGGCTTAGCCCGTTGCCGCGATCTCGTACTACACTTGTGACAACCGTTGCAGGTGAGAGTTGCGAACGCATGAACATCGATCCATCGACATCTCGATCGCGAGCGACCGTCGACAGTCCGCGACGACCCCGTGTTATCGCCCACCGGGGCGCGTCATCCGTCGCGCCGGAAAACACGTTGCTTGCGTTCCGCCTCGCGATCGAGGCTGGCGCCGAGATGATCGAAACGGATGCTCACCTCACACGAGATGGCATCGTCAGCCTCATCCATGATGACGACCTGAGACGAACGACGAACTGCCGCGGCAACATCTCCTCGATGAAATCGTCCGCGTTGGCTGTGTGTGATGCTGGATACTGGTTCGTTCCGCAAGGCGAACGACGACACCCGTACCGAGGCATCGGCCTGACCATCCCGACGATCACCGATCTGCTCGATCTCGTCGAGTCTATGGACACGAACGTCGAGCTCAATATCGAAATCAAGCGTCTCGATGAGGAGTTTGAGGTCTACAGGTCAATACGACTCGCCGAGCTCCTGATCACGTTGGTGTCTGGACGCGACATGACCGGTCAGGTTCTGCTGTCGTCATTCGATCGCGGCGCAATCGATCATGTAAAGTCAGTCGCACCAACGATCCGCACGGCATATATTTGCGGCCCACACGGTGACATCCACGCCCAGATCGCGTACGCGCGTGCCAGAAGGCACAGCGCGATCCATCCCCATCATTCGGCTCTCGGAACCGGTGACGGAGCGCGGAGGATCGTCGATGTCGTGCATGGATCAGGGTTGGACATAAATGTGTGGACGGTCAACGAACCTCAGCGCATGCAGGAGTTAACGTCAGCCGGAGTCGATGGCATCATCACGGATGACCCCGGACTGTTGCGCGCGGTTCTGGAGCAGCAAGCAGCAGGTTCTGACTCGCACTAGCG
This sequence comes from Thermomicrobiales bacterium, assembly GCA_041751795.1. GTDB lineage: Bacteria > Chloroflexota > Chloroflexia > Thermomicrobiales > CFX8 > JBBECJ01. The sequence continues at coordinate 10,636 of JBGSWU010000446.1, read as the reverse complement.
GGAGAACTGAAACCCGGAGGCCGAGAACGTCACCTCATCGACTTGTGGTTCGAAGATCGTGTCAACGACACCCTCCTGGAACCGAAGAGGTGTGCCATCCGGCGCGTACTCCACGAGTTCGATTCGTTCAGCGCGAGCGCGCGTGACTGGATGTCCGTCGCGCGTGTAATAACAGGCGACGATGTAGCGACCATCTGGTTCGGTGCTGCTTCTTCGCTCACACCAGGCGGGCAACGCTGTTCGGACCACGGGAATCACCTCCTCACGTGACCGCATGGCACAGCCACACGGACGGTTTTGTCGCGCACGACAATGCCGCGACTTCGGTGCGGCTTCACCGAGCACGCGGCGGTCCATCACGCACGATGGGTTGCATCTGTTACAGTGAATGCGTCCTGTCGTCGTTGGACCCCTCCAACGACGGTTCTAACAGAATACTCCCAAAATGCTGAAAAAGCGATACCTTGCGATGGAGTTTTCGTGATGATCGCTGCGACCGAAAGTCAACCATCGCGTCACACCTGTTTATCGCGAACTACACGGCATTTCCGCGCGCTATCTGCCGGTCCTTCAGCCAGGCAAGTAGATCATCGAGCGTCCACGTATTGACGACCCGGCGAGGCTCGACCCAGGCTCGCCGAGCGACGCCAACGCCATATCTCACGAGCGACAGAGAATCGGGATGATGGGCGTCAGAATCGATTGAGATAAGACATCCAGCCTCGACTGCTCCGCGAGCTGTCTCATCATCCATATCCAACCTGGCAGGGTCCGCGTTAATCTCCAGGACCGTTGCTGTATCGAACGCGGCTGAATAGACACGTTCCCAGTCGATGTCAGCACCCTGGCGACGTTCGACCAATCGCCCCGTTGGGTGGGCGATGATATCTACATGTTGGTTACGGATCGTTCCGCACAGGCGATCCGTGAACTCAACACCTGGCTGTCTCAGGCCTGAATGAAGCGAGGCAACGACGATATCCAGCCCGGACAGGGTGTCGTCGTCGAAATCCAGACGCCCGTCACGATGAACCTCGACTTCTGATCCAGCCAGCAATCGGACAGGTGACCGGTCCCGCAGGCCGTCAATCTCGCGCCGCTGTTCCCTGAGTCGCTCAGGTTTCAGCCCGCCAGCGATACCCAGCCCACCAGAATGGTCCGTAATCCCAAGGTACTCATAGCCGCGCTCGGCTGCCGCGTTCGCCATTTCCGATGGTGATCCAGCGCCGTCCGACCATGTCGTATGCAGGTGGAGGTCGCCTCGCAAGTCAGATACGTCGATCAGTCGTGGGAGCCGACCTTCACGGGCCGCTTCCAGTTCCCCCCGATTCTCACGGAGTTCCGGCGCGATGAATTGCAGACCCAACGCAGCGTAGACTGCTTCCTCGTCAGGAGCGTCCGGCAGGGTGTGCGTCGCGGAAAGCATCCTCAGATGTTCGACGGATCCCGTCATTTCGATCAGCGCAGTCCCTGCACGATCAGCGGTCGTCGCCCGAACACGCAGCATGATCCCCTGGTGAAGATGGAACGTCGCGATTTCGTCGTCACGGGACAACTCTCGAGCAACGTCCGGAAGCTTGGCAGCCGCGTTCAGAACTGCGTCTACGCTTTCGCCAACCGCAACCAGATCGATGTTGCCAACGGTGACACACATCCGTCGCACTGAACCTGCGACATCGACTGGCTTACCTGTCGTCGCTGCGAGCCGGTCAGCCAGACGATGCGCCAGCGGCCATGCCATACCGATCGACGATCTCCCCGATCTTCGCTGGACGAAGACGAGTCCTTCAGCGATCCGCGCCTGTGCTTTCGGCCCCATCCCTTTCATCGTTCCAATCCGGCCCGTTCGCAGAGCGTCTTCGAGATCGGTCAGCGACGTGACGCTCAACTCTTTGTACATCCGTGATACCGTCTTGGCCCCAACGCCGGGAATGTCGAGCAATGCCAGCAGCGAACCGGGCAACTGATCCTGAAGTTCGTCGAAGGTTGCGAACGTGCCGGTCTCAAGAATCTCACGAAGCACAGCGGCGATCCCGGCTCCGATACCAGGTATCGCTGTCAGATCTGCTCGCGCGGTCAACGCTTCATCATGAGATCGAATCGCATCGGCGGCTTTGCGGAAAGCGTTCACGCGAAACGTGTTTTCGCCAGCGATTTCCATCAGATCGGCATTCGCCCGCAGCATGTCGGCAATTTCCGCATTCGTTTGAGCCATCGTCCGTCCATTCGTCACGCCAATATGAATGCATCCCGGCGCAGTGTAGGCGACGAGCGCGCAGACCTCCAACCCAAGAGAACGTGTTCGCAAACTGCGGCGTCGAGTACGCTTCAGTCAACAAACCAGCCGAGCATTCGCTCGGAGCGGAGCAGGGGAGGAAAACCGATATGATCGACATTCATCGTGGAATTGGCGAGGGGCTATTCCTCATCTACATCATCGTGATGGCCATCGTGTTCTTTATGGGCCGAGGTAATCGTGTCGCGCCATCGTGGCTCAGCGCAATCTCTCACGGATTGCTCGCACTTCAGGTCGCGCTTGGCGTGATCCTCTTGGCGGAAGGGCACGGCGTCGTCTGGTATCACCCAGTCCTTGGAATCGCTGCGATGTTGGCGCTCGGGTTAACGCCGGTCCTGCGGCAGCGACTCGGTCGAATGAACGGCACGCTCGCGACGCTCGGACTGATCGCAGTCCTCACGCTGGCGGCCCGCCTCGCAGTCATGTAGTCCCAATTGGCGAGACGGCCTGCGAGTCAGATTCGCAGGCCGTCTTTCTATCTGGATGAGCCAAACACTACGCCTTCAATCGGGTCATCTCCGGGTCATAGAAGGCACGTGTTCGAACGATTCCAGCATAGTCTTCGCCGGTCGATCCTGACGTGATCGAAATCTGGCTGCCTGCAACGGCAGTTGCTGTCTCCACGTATCCCATCGCGAGACTCTTACCGAGGTGAAAGCCGCGGTCAGCTGAAGTCACACGGCCTACCTCCCGACCGTCCCCGTAGATCAGGTCTCCAGGGGCAGGAAGAAAGCTCAGATCTGACAGTTCGATGCCGACGAGTTCGCGCTTGATACCATCCGCTTTCTGTCGCGCAAGCGCGTTCTTCCCAATGAAATCAGCATGTCGGGGTCGGACCGTCCATCCAAGTCCGGCTTCGTATGGAGAATTGCCATCGGAAAGATCGAGACCATACAACGGGTACTTCTTTTCCATCCGGATCGATCGTAGCGCGCCCAGTCCACATGGCTTGAGGCCGTCCTCACGGCCTGTTTCAATGATGCTGTCCCAGACATGCTCGGCATAGTCTCGCGAGTAATACAGTTCGTAGCCGAGCTCACCAGAGTATCCGGTTCTAGAGACAACCATAGGAACGTCTGCGACAACTGCATTAATGAACGTGAAATAGGGCAGGCGATCTGTCGAGAGATCGCTATCGGTCAATCGCCCGAGGATGTCGCGCGATTTCGGCCCTTGCAGCGACAAGTACGCAGTTCCAGACACACAGTTGGTAACGTACGCTTGCAGCCCGCGTGCGTGTTCGACGGTCCACTGTTCAATCAACGCGGCACGCGACGGCGTGGCAACGATCCAGTAATGCTCCTCAGAGTGCCGGTAAACGGTCATGTCGTCGAGCATTCCTCCGTGCTCGTTGCACATCGACGAATAGATGACGCCGCCGTCACCGATGCGGTCGATGTCGTTCACAAGCAACCGCTGGAGCAGGGTGGTGGCATCGGAACCCTTCAAATCAATCGGTCCCTGGTAGTACACGTCGTACAACCCGGCGGCTTCTCGCGTCGCACGGTGTTCGTCTTCGATTGTTGTGAACCGCGCCGCTGTGTCGAACCCAATCCGATCCACGATCTCAGCACCAAGTTCGATGAACTTGTGGTAGTATGGTGTGTGCTTTCTCGCTGTCATCAAACGCTTCTTTCGTCCAGTAAGGCAGACTGCTCTGCGACGTCCTACTACTGACGCGCCCTCAGTCCGCGAATTGCCGTTCCCTATCGACACGCCGAGTCCGACCCGAGCCCCACTCCTTGATGGCTGGGCGAGCCACGTCGGTGCGAGTACCATCCCCGGCATACCGGTCGGCAACGCGCGCATCAAACGAATGGACCATCCGCTCAATGGCGGCGTATCGTCCAGGCAGATACGCTCGCGACGCAGTACCAGCCTGCTGCAACTCGCAGACATGCCAGTCCTGACGGTTCGTAATGTCCCAGAACTCCGCTGGTCCGCTAGCGTCAAAATCAGGCTGGTCAATCGCATGGGGGTGGAAATACAGTGAACAGATGACCTTCGACTCCTCTGCTGACACTGGCCACACCTGATGGGTCATCAAGTAATCAGGGTGCAGGCTGAAGAGCAGATTCGGCCAGATCCAGGCATAGTAGACGCGCTTCAGATCGTCGGACGTCATCCCAGGGATTTCTGATCGTCCGTGGCGGTATCCGTCCGTCGACAGCGTTTCGAAATCTCCAGTCAACTCCATCCAACTCCCCGCCCACTCGCCGAGTCCGGGAAGGTAGCCACCCAGGTTGTAGGGCGTCATGTGGTTGAGTAGCGGATGCACGCCGGGGCAGTGATAGCACTCGGCGTAGTTCTCCATGAGAGCCTTCCAGTTTGCTCGGACGTCATACTCCATTTGCTTCACGCGCTTCAGTTCCGGGAGCGGAAACCGATTGAAGTGACTCGGGAACTCGCCCAGGTGCTCATCCAGTCCGGCCGCTGCCGGATCGAGGTTCACAAAAACGAACCCACCCCAGGTTTCACAGCGAACCGGAATGAGGCTGAAGGACTCGCAGGAAAAGTTCTCGAGCGTATCGGTATGACGCGGTTGCCGGAGGCGACCTTCCAGATCGTAAGTCCACGCGTGGTAGGGACACTGAAATCGAACCATCCGTCCGTTCGACTCTTCGACGAGCGTTGCTCCGCGATGGCGGCAGACGTTAAAGAATGCCCGCAGCACGCTATCGTCACCTCGAACAATGACAACCTGCTCGCCAACAACCTCACACCGGAAAAAGTGTCCCGTGTCTGGCACGTCTCCTTCTCTGCCAATAAGTAGCCAGTCATGTCTGAACCACTGATCGACTTCCCACTCGTGGATCGCCGGATCGTGGTAGACCCTTCCCGGTAGGGTATGAGCCTGCTCGGTTGGCACGCGTGTCGGTTGGACCTCGTCAGCAGAAACTGGACATGCCGGCGCCGGATGCGGGATAAAGATGGCCATCGCTACAGGAGTCTCCTTGACTGCAAGCTGGCTGATCCAAACGGAATTGTTCTTGTGTCTCGTGAAAACGCGCCGTTAGCCTACATCTGGGCGATACCGCCGTCAACGCGGTAGTTGACGCATCGATTTACTACAAATCAACACAGTGCGTGGCTTACTTGCAGCTGCAACTAAGGTCGTTGTTCAGTGAACGACGAATCGAGGGGAACCAAGGGAATGATTCGTTGAAAATACATGTACTCCGGTTGATTCTGTCGATGCTTCTGTTGACGATCTCGATGGCCGCTTGTAGCCGTGGTGACGACGAAGATCCTACGGTACCAGGAACCGTCGGTAGTCAATGGACAACCCTGTCGCAGAATGTCACACCGACAACGAGCGATACATCCTCGGCAACAGCGGTAGGCCCCACAACTCCAACAACGACGGCGAACGATTCCGCTACCGCAACCGTAGATTCGATCGCCAGCCCGGGAACGGGTGCGTTCACCGATGCCGAAGCAGCGCTCATTGATCTGCTTCTTTCGGCTGGTGATCTCGACGGAGACTGGAATCAACTGAGAGTTGAGGCACCAGCGCTCAGCGAATCGCCGGGCATCTGCAACGCCCCTCGGTTTCCACGCGCCGACGAACGAATCGCAGAAGTCGAAGTGGAATATCAGTCGGCTGACGGCGCACGCTTCGTCCTACAAGACATCACGCAGTTTCCAGAGGAAGTTGCTGTCGAAGCGATGGAATACGTCCGCGAATCTGCAACCTGCCCCGAGTGGACCGACGATACAGGAACGGTTTTCAAGCTCAGTCCGGCTGAAGCCCCGCAACTGGGCGACGACTCGCACGCGATCCACATTGCCTTTGAAGTCGCGGATGCAGGGACACTCGAAGGTGACTTCGTCTTCTCCCGCGTCGATGGCTACGTTACGATCGTGACGACGCTGGCGCTCGGTGAATACGATCCAATGTTCTCCAACAACGTCGCGCAACTCGCAGTACGAAAGATCGACACCCTTGTCGGCACGGGTAAAAACGTAACCGATGAGGAGTCAACCTTGATCGGCGGCTTGCTCTCACTTGACGATTTCTCCGAAGACTGGGACCAGATCAACGAGGCCCATCGCTCGGAACCTGAAAGCTGGCAGGGGCTGTGTAACTCCGATCCGTTCCCGGATTCGGAAGATGCCATCGCCCGAGTGGGGGTCGAATTCTTCGAAGGGTTCGAGTCGGACAGTGCGACGATGATGCAGTTGCTGATCGCCTATCCGACCGGCCTCGTCGAAACAGCATTCGAGTACGAGCAGGATGCTGCATCGTGCGATTCATTCAGCAGTGGTCAAACCAAGATCACGCTGACACCGGACACGAACGTTCAGTCGCTCGGTGATGAGTCGTTCGCTGTCGGGTTCGCATTCGACAATGACGGGAATACGGTCGAAGGCTACTGGATCGTGATCCGTGTTGCAGACATGATGTCGACGCTCATTTACACCGACCCGACCGACCTGTCGGTTGCTGAGGTCGAACGCATCGCGACTGACGCCGTAGACCGAATGGAGTCAATCGTTCGGTAGGCTAACCAGCATCGAATCGAACGACTATCCATCTCCGGTAGGAGCGGCTGCGAGCGTCACTTGCCGTGGCTCAGGGACGCGCTGCCGGGCAACGTCGATCTTCTGTGTGAACCAGATGCTCAACAGTACGAATGACGTCCCGAACAGGAACGGGAACTGGTACCCAAGTTGGGTCCAGAGAGCCGCGCCGGCGACTGGTACGGCCACTGCAGCCACGTGCGCCCACGAAACGCCCATCGCCAGACTCGGTGCGATGTCTTCCTTCCGAGCGATTTTGCGAAGGTACGTCGTCGTTCCAATTGAGAACGTGAACAGGAAGTTGTAGCCGAGATAAAAGCCATACAGCAGCCAGACGTTCTGGGCCAGTGCGAAGCCGAGGAAGACGACGAAGTGACCGCAGTAGTTGATCGTCAACATACGTTTTTCGCCGTGTTTGTCGATCAGCCGACCAATCCAGCCGGCAGTACGCCAGTTGATCAATCCGGCACAAATCAGCAACGTTGTAATCGCCGTCGCACTGACACCAAATTCTTCGACGAGTACGAAGGGTGCGAATGCGAAGTAGATCTCCATCCGGCATCCGTCGAGGAATGAGAGCAAGTAGTAGAGCCAATACTCGCGGCGAAGGGTGATCTTCGGTGCGGCGCGAGCCAGAGCCCGCTCATTCGGTTGTGCCGGGAAGCGGAGAATCGTGATTCCACCGACGACGGCTGAAACACCGCCGACAATGAACAGTATCCGAAAGACAGTGCTCTGCCACTCTTCCTTGGCGCCTGCCAAGTATCCAACAACCTGAAGAACGATCAGTACCGCGACCATCCCGAGCATCCGACCAGAAAATCCGATCGAGCTTACACGCCCGAGAACGCTCCCTTCCTCGCCCTGTTTTGCGAGGCTGAGACCGAGCGCATACTGCATCTGCAGCCAGGAGTGAAAACCGAGGCTACCTATGACCGACGCAATAATGATGGCAGTGAACGAGTATCCGACCGAGAACGATGCGTAGCCGATGCCCATGATGAGCAATGCCAGACCAGTTGCACGCGCCATCCCCAGACGAAGGAGAAGCGCAGCGACGAATGCTAGCAGAAACCCTGGCAACTCTCGGAACGCGACCAGATAACCGTTCTGAGCGCCGTCCATCCCGATGACTTCACGGTAGAAACTTGGCGAGATTGACTGCTGAATGCCCATCGACAGGCTGACGGAGAACGCGGTCAACACCAGGACTATGAAACCGCGTCGTAATTCCTTATCTGACAGTTCCATTGCGTTATGCACCGTCTATCGCGCGGGCCGAAATCGTCGTGCGGCCAGCCCAGCATCGGCGACGAACGCCGCCCCACATCACTCCTCGATTCAGCGACGGCGTGAACCACGCCGTCGCTGGTTCATTCACCTATCCCGGAAGCCTGCCTTGCCACGGTCCATCACGTTCGACGACCCGTCCGGCCCGCAAGACGAGCGACTCCTGCCAGGGTCGAGCCGCCAACTGAATCGCCACTGGCAGATTATTCGTGCCAATGTCGACTGGCACGACAATCGCAGGCCAACCAAGCGCATTGAATGGCCCGGTGTAGCGCGTATTCTGCTGGACGATGCCGAGCGGCGGCGCTTCGTGCGGCATTCCAGGAACGGCAATCAGGTCATATCCAGCTAACCGGTCTTCAATCCGTCGTCGAAGCACGGCGCGCGCCTGCGACCCCTGGACGAAGAACGCTGGGGAATATGCATAGGCAAGGAGCAACCGGTCACGAGCAAACTCGCCCAGTTCATCTCGACGCTCTCGGAGGAACGGCTCGTAGTATGCCGCTGCTTCAATGACGAGCAAGGCACCGTACAATGCCGAAAAGTCAGCGATCTCCGGGACGACAACCTGCTCGACGTTCGCACCGGCTGCCTCAAGCGTCGCCACACCTTTAGCGAGAGCGTCGAGGACGGCAGGTGTGCCCATCGGCCCTCCGCCATCGTCTGAGATGACGGCGATCCGCAACCCCTCCACACCGCCATCGACAGCGGCTGAGTAGCGCTCGGTTGGAACCTTGCGCGTTCGAGCGTCTCCAGCGTCGTACCCTGCGAGCGCGTCGAGCATGATCGCTGCGTCGAGAACCGACCTCGTCATTGGGCCGATATGATCCAGCGACCATGAGAGGGTGACGACACCTCTCGCCGAAACGCGACCGTGCGTCGGCTTCAGCCCAACGATTCCGCAAAGCGTCGCTGGCATCCGAATCGAACCGCCCGTGTCGGAACCGGTTGCCCCGTATACCAGGCCGCTGGCGACGGATGCGCCTGATCCACTACTCGATCCTCCGCTGTCATGCTCTGGATTCCACGGGTTCGGAACCGGACCGTAATGCTGATTATTCGACCCAGGAGAAAACGCGAACTCCGGCATCGATGTCTTGCCAGTGATGACCGCACCGGCCTCCTGCAACAACCTGACACCTTCGCTATCGTCGGTAGCGACACGATCCGCAAGCACCATAGATCCCGCCGGAGTGGTCTCGCCAGCGATATCCATCAGGTCCTTCACTGCGATCGGCATCCCGTGGAGAGGACCCCGGTAGGTGCCGCCAGTGATCTCAACTTCAGCGGCTCGAGCTGCGTCAAGCGCTCGCTCAGCCATCACGAGTCGGAAAGAGTTCTGTGTCGGATTCATTCGTTCGATGGCATTGATCGAAAGTTGTGTTAACTCAACCGGCGACACCTCGCGCCGTTCGACGAGCGATGCGACTTCATGCAGCGGCTTACGCAATAACGATCCGTCAACCATTGGTTCGCGCTCCGGCCTGTGCTTTTGGCTCAGTCGACAGAATGTCGAGGTAATCCGGCACCATCTCTCGCGCATCGGCACGCGCGATGATCTCTTCAACGGCACGTATTCGCGACAACTGTCCTCTGCTGTCGATCCGCTCGATGTCCTCGTCCGTCAGTGTTACGCCAGCGGCGGCAGCATTTGCTCGCCACCGGTTGATCAGCGGCTCATCAACACTCATTGCTCATTCCCCTCACGCATGTTCGCCGCTACGATGGCAACGCGACCGGAGCGTCTGGCCGGTTGCCCCACTCCGACCATGAGCGATCGTAATTCGCGACTCGCTTGTAACCCAACAACGTCAGAAGCCACGTTCCGTGCGCCGCACGGATGCCTCCTTGTCAGTAGGGGACGACGCGCTTATCGCGCGTGACACCCGCTTCTTCAAGACGATCGCGCATGGCGTCAACCGACTTCAGTTTCGTGTTGTTGTCCCAGTCGACGAACTCACGCCACTCGATATGCACCGCGCCTGGGATGTGCCCTTCACGGGCATTGGCGACATTTGGCTGCGTTCCCGACCACTCCGAGTATGCGCGGACATCCAGCGGGATGAAGTCGGCTTCGCTAACCCACGGCAGCATGACATCGCAACCCGCGATTCGATCGTCGTGCTGCTCTGCGCTCCAGTTCCCTGGTGGCGGGGTTCGCCATTCGATCTCGACTGGAAGACCCTCTGCTTGCCATGCCGTCCAGCCACCGTTCAGGACAGCGGCTTGGTCGTGTCCGTAATACCAGAGCACCCACCAGATGCGCGCAGCGAGCGTCCCGCCGGACGAGTCGTAGCAGATGACTCGGGTGTCACCTGAAACGCCAAGCTCACGAAAGATTCCTTCGGCCTGCTCAGCAGTTGCGACGCCGACGCTCGTTTCCGTGTCCCTGAAATATGGATGGATCGGAAGGATCACGGCATTCGGGATGTGTCCACGCGATCTGGCCGCTTCTGGAGGATCACAGTCGATGATGCGAATGTTTGGATCACTCACGTGTTCAGCGAGCCAGGCTGGCTCGACGAT
>JBGSWU010000445.1:0-12540 GCA_041751795.1 Thermomicrobiales bacterium | reverse complement strand
CGGCCTGACCTGCGTCCGTTCGCTGAATTGGCTCATCGTCGCGGAATTGTGTCACTTGAGGACGTAGGCAGTGGATGCCTTATCGATACGGACAAATACGGTATCGACCAAGAGCCAACATTGGGTGAAAGTATCGCCGCCGGGGTAGACGTTGTTTGTGCGTCTGGTGACAAACTCCTGGGCGGGCCGCAGGCAGGTCTGATTCTCGGCAAGGCCAGCGTGGTCGATGTTATCCGGCGGCATCCGCTCGCTCGCGCGCTTCGGGCCGACAAGACTTGCCTGGCAGGGCTCGAAGCAACGCTGCGCCACTACCTGCGAGGAGAAGCTGAAGAACAAATCCCAGTCTGGTGGTCGATCTCGCGATCAATCGATTGGCTCGAATCTCGGGCTCGCAGCTGGGCTCAGACGCTTGGGAGCCGAACCAGTTTCGTTTCGACTGAGGCAGTGATTGGCGGGGGATCGCTGCCGGGCAAAATACTGCCATCGTTTGCACTCGAGATTGATGCGACCAACCCGGACGCTATCGCGACTCGCCTTCGCACGGGTTCACCCCACGTCGTGCCGCGAATCATCAATGGTCGTGTCGCGATCGATGCCCGGACAGTCCTGCCTGATCAGGATGATCTACTGATTGAGGCGATCAGGCACGTCCTGGAAAACTAACCTTCGCCTTTGACGGTGGGGTCGTGGAGGTCAAGAAGCCAATCAGTTCACAACGCTGCGGATGTCTCGGAAGTAGGAGCTTTCTCGTGGGGCGAAAGACTGTTTTCTCTCAGCGAGAAGATTCATTCGCTGGACATACTCGGCGACGGCGACGGTATCACCAGCTTGCGTCGCTGCTTGAAGTTCTGACTGGACATGGCGGAGCCTGGATTCATACCGTCGCTGAGCGAGCCGCTGAACTGCCACTGGTATCTCTCGACTACTTTCGAGAGGGAAAGTCGCTCCTCGTCGTTCCTGTTCGGCAAGAAGTGATCTGGCGTAAGACGCGACTTCTTCGTCAAGATTCGCGAGAAGTATCTCAACTTCGGATTGCCCGGATGCCAGCGCTTCAATGATCAGACGGTGGCGCGTATCGAGCACGTCGTCGCGGTCGATCGATGACAGCTGGTCACGAGCAGCGTGAGGATAGCGCAGGAGAAGGGTGACCAGATAGGATTCCGGGTCGTGGGCCGCAGGACGCTCCAGAACGTTCGGGCGAACCGGCGCTCGCTCCTCCCGTCGACGGGACGGGCCCCTCAGGACCGCAGCGTGCACTTCGGTATCACGGAAGCGAAGAAGTCTCGCCGTCATCGCGATGTAGTGCGACAGCACGACGGGATCTCCGATTTCGCGCAGAATCGGCACAGCTTCGTCCTGTAAAGCCTTCGCTCGAGCGGTCGGCGAATCTTCGATGCCGGCGAGGGACTGAGTCAGGAAGTACTCGACCAGCGGAACGGATGCGTCAAGAGCGGCTGGCCAGCCGGCCGGATCCGAGCGGATATAGTCGTCAGGGTCTTTTCCAAGTGGAAGGAGAACAACACGTATCTCGGCACCCAGCGTCCGTTCGAACCGGACCATGTTTCCAGGCAGAACCTCGACCCGCTCATCGTCGACAAAGCTTTCACGCATTGAAGAGATGCCACGCAGTGTCGCGAGTTGACCTGCAGCATCGGAGTCGAGTGCGAGGTACACGCGATCGACGTAGCGACGGATCGATGACACCTGGGTTGGCGTCAAGGCGGTGCCCATCGACGCGACGACGTTTTCGTAGCCGAACTGATGGGCCGCGATTGCGTCCATGTAGCCCTCAACGATAACGATCGAGCGCAATCGCCGGATTGAGTCATACGCCTTGTCGAGAGCGTAAAGCAGCGAGCGCTTGTCGAAAATGGCGGTCTGGGCCGTATTCAGATACTTCGGTTGAGCGTCGCCCATTGCCCGGGCGCCGAAACCGACAGCCTTCCCTTCGCGATTGCGAATTGGGAATGTAATCCGGTTGCGGAATCGATCCCACGTCCGGCCGTCTTCTTCGCGTCGCGTCAGCAAACCGGCATTGACGAGATCGATTTCAGGTACATCTCGCGTAAGAAAGTGCCCTTTCAGCGCGTCAAACGAATCGGGAGCGAAGCCAATACCGAATCGCTCGGCTGTCCGTCGATCAACGCCGCGTCGTTTGAGCACGGCGCGTGCATCGCTTGCCGAAGGGGATGTCCATAGGACATTCGAGAAGAATGCCGCCGCGCGTTCATTAAGATCCACTAACTGATCGCGTTCCCGATCTCGTTCCGGATCGCGGCGCTGCTGCATCTGGCTTTCGAGTTGAACACCTGCTCGATCGGCGAGTTGCTTCAGCGCATCTCGAAAGTCGAGATTCTCGGTGTCCATGACGTACGTGAAGATGTCGCCACTCTTACCGCAACCAAAGCAGTGGTAAGACTGCGACTCGGGGTAGACGACAAATGACGGGGTCTTCTCATTGTGGAATGGACACAGGCCTTTGAAACTCCGCCCCGTCTGGCGCAACTGCACGGCGGTGCCGATGAGGTCAACGATGTCCGTTCGTTCCTTGACAGTATCCAGCGTTCCACTTGCCATTGGTTAGAGCTCCTCAGAGCGAGGCATGAATAAGTCTTCGTAACAGTGAATCGCGTAGCGGTCGGTCATCCCGCTGACAACATCTGCCACGCGACGATCTATCGAATCGCCCGAAACCGCTGGAGCAATTATGCTTGGAAGGTCATCCGGATGTTCAACATAATACGCGAAAAGAGATTGGACAATTCGCTCGGCGTTTAGTGTCGCGGGTTGCTCGTTAATCGGGTTGTACACTCGATCGAACAGGAAATTTCGCAATGCGTCGGTGGCCTGCAGTGTTTCAGCGCTCAACTCAATTAGTGCGCTGCCTGAAAACGGAACTTGAAGATTTGGCCGCGAACGCGAGACAACGTCGGCAACCAGCGTGTCAATTCGTTTGGCGTGTGAATCTCCCAGGCAATTGATCACGATGCTCGGAAGGTCGGACAGGCGCAGCATCCCGCCACGGATTGCATCGTCAAGGTCGTGATTGATGTATGCGATGCCGTCCGCGATCTTGACGACCTGCGCTTCAGCAGTCGAAGGTGTTCCCGCGACTTCTCCGGTGATTGTTTCTACCGGTTTCGAATGGCGCAAAACTCCGTCACGTGTCTGATTCGTGAGATTCAACCCGCGTCCGTCACGCTCGAGACAGTCGACGACACGCAGGCTCTGCTCATTGTGCCGGAAGCCGGAAAAAACCGCTGCCATCGCTCGCTCGCCTGCATGCCCAAATGGTGTATGACCGAGGTCATGACCGAGTCCGATTGCCTCAGTCAGGTCTTCATTGAGTTCCAACGCGCGTGCGATAGTCCGGGCAATCTGCGTCACCTCGAGCGTATGGGTGAGCCGCGTCCGCATGTGGTCGCCAGCAGGGGAGAGGAACACCTGAGTCTTGTACTTCAGCCGACGAAATGCCTTGCAGTGGAGGATGCGATCCCGATCACGTTGAAATTCAGTGCGGAGATCGCAGCGCACTTCGTCGATCTGGCGCGTTGCATCAGCGGCTAGCGCCGCTGCCGGCGCTAGCCAAGACCGTTCGCGCTGTTCCGACCGTTCCCTGACACTCGACAACCGCCGTCGAACCTTTCACAATCGTCGACACGCTCCTAGTGTACGTTCAGGGTGGCCGGACGTCCACAACCTACTTGTCGCGGTCTGCGACTCCTAGTGCGGCCTGGGCCGCTGCGAGGCGAGCGATCGGTACGCGGAATGGAGAGCATGAGACGTAATCGAGCCCTGCACGCTCGCAGAAGGCGACGCTGTCCGGATCTCCGCCGTGTTCGCCACATATCCCGAGCTTGATGTCGGGTCTCGTCGACCTACCGCGTTCACAGGCAATTTCGACGAGTGCACCGACGCCACTCTCATCCAGCGTCACGAACGGATCCCGTTCGAGAATGCCGGCTTCGACGTAGAACGGCAGGAAACGCCCAGCATCGTCACGGCTGAGTCCGAACGTCGTTTGAGTCAGGTCGTTCGTGCCAAAGGAAAAGAAATCGGCATGCTCCGCGATTCGCTCGGCGGTCAACGCGGCGCGCGGGAGTTCAATCATCGTGCCGATGCTGTATTCCACGGTCTGACCTGACTCGCTCAGGACGTCACGAGCAACTCGTTCGACTGCTTCTCGCTGCCGTTCGAGTTCCTTCACGTCGGCAACGAGTGGAATCATGATCTCTGGAATGACGGTTACGCCATCCTTGGCGCACGCTACCGCAGCCTGAAGAATTGCGCGGGCCTGCATCTCGGTGATTTCCGGATAGGAAATGCCAAGCCGACAACCGCGGTGACCGAGCATCGGGTTTGCTTCCTGTAGCGAAGCGACCTTGTTCCGAATCGTCTCGACACTTGTCCCAAGGTCATCGGCCAACGCCTGCATCTCGTGGTCTGTGTGCGGCAAAAACTCATGTAGCGGTGGATCGAGTGTCCGGATCGTAACCGGTAGCCCGTCCATCGCTCGGAAGATTCCTTCAAAGTCCGACTGCTGGATCGGCAGCAGTTTGTCGAGAGCAGCGCGCCGCTCACGGACGTTTGAGGCGAGAATCATTTCACGCATCGCCAGGATGCGCTCACCCTCGAAGAACATGTGCTCAGTTCGACACAGCCCGATGCCTTCCGCACCAAATTCCCGAGCGACTATCGCATCGTGCGGCGTATCAGCGTTGGCCCGGACGCCAAGGCGTCGATGCTGGTCGGCCCATCCGAGAAGGGTCGCGACGCTACCACCCACGTTCGGCTCGATCGTCGGTACCTCGCCGTCCATTACTCGACCGGATGCCCCGTCGATCGTGATGAAGTCGCCCTTCTTCAGCGTTCGACCGTCAACCTGGATCGTTCCGCTGGCGTAGTCGATTTCAAGCGCCCCACAACCGACCACGCACGGTTTACCCATCCCGCGTGCTACGACCGCCGCATGAGAAGTCATCCCACCACGAGCCGTTAACACGGCCTGAGCAGAAACCATCCCGTGGAAGTCTTCAGGGGATGTTTCGATTCGGACGAGAATAACGCGCTCTCCTTCATCGCCACGGAGTTTCGCTTCGTCGGCATCGTAAACAATAGCGCCCGTGGCAGCGCCTGGGCTGGCTGGGAGACCAACGGCGATGACATCAGGTGCGTAGTCCGGGTCGATCATCGGGTGCAGGAGTTGATCGAGTTGCGCGGGCTCAACGCGCTGAACGGCATCGACTTCGCTGATCAGGCCCTCGGCCACCATGTCCACCGCAACGTTGACGGCAGCCTGTCCGGTCCGCTTGCCGGTCCGGGTCTGGAGCATGAACAGGCGGCCATTCTGGATCGTGAACTCAACGTCCTGCATGTCGCGATAATGCTGTTCAAGTCGAGATGCAATTTCGTTGAACTCGTCATACGCCTGCTTTAGTTCCGGGAGGTCTGCCATTTCTGCCATAGGCTGCGGCGTTCGCACGCCGGCGACGACATCTTCCCCCTGGGCATTGACGAGGAACTCACCAAAGATGCCCGTCTCGCCGGTTGACGGGTTCCGGGTAAACGCGACGCCCGTCGCGCTGTCTGCGCCGAGGTTTCCGAACACCATCGACTGGACGTTGACCGCTGTTCCAAGGTCATGAGGGATGTGATTTTGATTTCGGTAGTTGATGGCTCGGCGGTTGTTCCATGAACTGAAGACTGCCGTAATCGATCCGCGCAGTTGCTCGAACGGATCGTCCGGAAATGGACGACCGGCATCGCGCTGGACGATCTGCTTGAACGTCGTCACGAGCTCTCGCAAAGCGTCTGCGCTTAACTCGTAGTCAAGATTGACACCGTCTCGGCGTTTCAGATTATCGAGCGCATCCTCAAAGTGGTCGCTGCTGACGTTAAGTACGACCTTGGCGTACATCTGAATCAAACGCCGGTAGCAGTCCCAGGCAAACCGTGGGTCGGTGCTTGCCGCAAGGCCCTCGACGCTCTCGTCGTTTAATCCGAGATTGAGGATTGTGTCCATCATTCCAGGCATCGAGAACTTCGCGCCAGAACGAACCGAGACGAGCAGGGGATCAGCCCGCCCGCCGAACGTTCGGCCCATCCTTTGCTCGATCTGCTTCACACCGTCGAGTACTTGTTCCCAGAGCGCTTTCGGAAATGTTGCGTCACTGGCTAGGAACGCGCGGCATGCTTCGGTTGTAACGGTGAATCCTGGTGGAACCGGAAGCCCTAGACGCGTCATCTCGGCCAGGTTTGCTCCTTTGCCTCCCAGCAGATCGCGGTCACCACCCTGACCCTCATCGAATCCCAACACCCAGTTAGCCACGGCATCCTCCTGTCCCTTGCCCACTAATCGACCGTCAGATTCGCCATACTCGCGATGAGACGCTTTTCCCCATGTCGCTTAAAGTTGATGGTCAATTCCTGATCGTCGCCTTTGTCAATCACGTTCAAGACCACGCCATCGCCAAACCGATTGTGGAAGACCGATTGGCCATTAGATACCCGGGTCCACGTCGGCGCGGCAGCAACCGGTGCCGGATCGAATAAGCGTTTGGCTGCGGGCCGACGTTGTTCCGGCTTTGGTTTCGCATTGTGCAGCACGTCGTCAGGAATTGCTGTAAGAAACGACGATGGAAGCGACGGTTCAAAGCTCCCGAACCGTGATCGCCGGAAAGCATGTGTCAGATACAAGCGCTCTTTGGCGCGCGTGATTCCGACATAGAATAGCCGACGTTCTTCTTCCAGCATCGCTGGATTTTCCTGCACCGAACGCTGGTGTGGCAGGAGTCCCTCTTCGATCCCGGTCAGGAAGACGACCGAAAACTCAAGACCCTTTACGGCGTGCAGGGTGATCAGCGTGACTTTGTCGGCTTCATCTCCAACGGTGTCCGCGTCGGAAACAAGTGCAACTTCGCTGAGGAACGTCATGAGGCGGGTTTCCGGGTCTTCGTCGTCAAAGCGCTCGAGGTTCGCTCGGAACTGCAAAAGGTTCTCCCAGCGGTCGGCCATTTCCGGATCACCGTTCTCGAAGTAACCCTGGTATCCGGTTGTCTCCATCGCGCGATCAAACAGTTCCGACAGCAGAATGTCTGGTTCAAGTTCCCGAAGTGCCGCGAGATCTCGGTTGAAGGCATGAAGGAGTTTCTGCCCACGAGATCCGAGTGCTGGTCCAGTTGGTTCGCCGATAACATCCAGGGCGTGGCCCAGTCCCGCCTGATTCGTTTGCGCCCATCGCTCAATATCTGACAGTGATTTGGCGCCGATACCGTCACCAATCGGGAAGGCTCCAACAACTCTCTCGAATGCCGCGGTGTCATCGGGATTAGCGATCAGTCGTAGCAACGACAGGACATCTTTGACTTCCTTGCGCTCGTAGAAGCGTGTACCGCCGATCAACTGGTAGGGGATTCCCGCCCGGATCATTGCTTCTTCAATCGGACGACTTTGCCAGTTTGTGCGGTACAAAACCGCAATATCCTGCCCCTTGTAGCCACCTTGCGAGTTCAATCGCCGGATCTCATCGACAACAAACTTCGCCTCGACGGCTTCGTCGAAACACTCGTTGATGATGATTTTGTCGCCTTGCTCGTTCGACGTTCGCAGGCGACGGTCGATACGCTGGGTATTTTCTCGAATCACCGAATCAGCCGCTGAGAGAATCTGCGGCGTCGAACGGTAGTTTTCTTCGAGATGGATTTCCACGGCCTCGGGATAGTCCTCTTTAAACGTCAGGATGTTGCGTATATCAGCAGCTCGCCAGCCGTAAATTGACTGATCTGGATCACCGACGACGCACAGGTTCCGGTGGAACGTGCTCAACTCTTTGACAAGCAGATACTGGATTCGGTTTGTGTCCTGATACTCATCAACCAGCACGTATTGGTGACGCTGGCGGAGTGCCTCGACAGCGTCCTGAGATTCGTTGACGAGTCGGACGGTGTTTAAGAGGAGATCATCGAAATCGAGCGCGCGACGACGCTTTAACGTTTGCTGGTACATTGGATAGACGCGTGCGACGATTTCCTCGAAGTAGCTTTCGACCTCGCGTGCGTACGCAGAGGGACCGGTGTTGTGGCTCTTCGCCTTCGAAATCGCGCTGAGTACGGCGCGCGGCGAAAACGTCTTTGTGTTGATATCTAGTGTTTCCATCGCCTGCTTCACAGCGCTCATCTGATCGCCGTCGTCGTAGATGACGAAACGTGGATCGATTTCCAGCGCACTCCCATGCTGTCGGAGTACCCGAGCGCAGAACGCATGAAACGTCCCGATTGATATCCATTTCGCTCGCTCCCCAACCAGTCGCTCGACGCGCTCACGCATTTCACGGGCGGCCTTATTCGTGAAGGTCACCGCCATAATGTTCCACGGGGCGACGCCCTGTTCCTGAATCAGGTAGGCGATTCGAACCGTCAGCACCCGCGTCTTACCGCTACCGGGGCCGGCAACGATGAGGACGGGGCCGTCCGTCGTCGTGACAGCCAGGCGCTGTTCCGGGTTGAGTCCCGATAATAGCGGTGATTCAACCGCGTCCGGAAGTGCGGAAACCATGGTCACCTCGTTCAACTCGATGGTAGTCTGGACATGCACAGCGTGATGGCAGCAAGGTCGTAGGGTGATTGTACTCAAGCCTCGCCGACGGCTCCGACGTTGCCAGAAAAGCGCCATTTCGCTATCATTGTCGGGCTACGAACGCCGGTGTAGCTCAGTGGTAGAGCAGGGGACTCATAAGCCCTTGGTCGATGGTTCAAATCCGTCCACCGGCACCCACCTGATGAGACCGCTGATTCGCCGTCATGGCGCGCGGTCTCATTTTTGTTTCATTGTCGGGTCGACAACTACCTGAAGGAGTGTGTCATGAGCGCCGGTGACGCCTGGGTTCGGCGACACCACGCGTATCGTGAAGTCGTTCGCGGATGGCCGGAACGAGCGTTGCTGGCCTGCTCTGGAGGGATCGACTCGTCGGCGCTCCTCGTACTCGCCGGAATCGCGGTTCGAAGAGGCGACCTCGCGCCATTCCGGGTTGTCTACGTCGACCACTTAACTCGACCTAGCAGTGAAGCCGACGGCGAGTTTGTTGCCAGACTTGGAGCCCAGTTCGGCCTGACGGTGATTCGAAGGACGATTAATCCCGATGACGTCGAATCTCGGGGCATGTCACCTGAAGAGCGATTGCGCGTTCTGCGATATGCGGCGTTAGTTCGGATCGCAATTGAGTCCGTCAACCGCGCCGTCGTTACAGCGCATACGCGCAACGATCAGGTTGAAACGATCCTCATGCGACTCCTCTCCGGCGCGAGCGGACTCGCTGTGGCTGGAATGTCCCACACTTCGACGCTTTCCACTCAACACGATTCGGTCGAGATCGTCAGGCCATTGCTCGATGTTGAACGAGGAGAGTTGATCGAGGTACTGCAACGGTGTGGAGTCGAACCGATCGTCGATCCAACCAACGAAGATCGAGGGTATCGACGAAACGCGATTCGACACGACATCATTCCGATGCTTCAGAACATCTACCCAGGATTCGACACTGCGATTATTCGGTCGGTGACGCTTACGGCTCGTGACGCTGACGCTCTGGAATCGATCGCCGACGCGCTCGCAGTGCAACACATTCGCTTCATAGATGACATCGTGTTCATCCCGCGATCACTCCTTCGGGATGCACACCCAGCTGTAGCGACGCGTCTCATCCGCATGGCGGCAAGTCGATTGATGCCTGAGAATCAGCGTGAACTGACATTCGAGCGAATAGACAGCGTCCGATACGCCGTGCCTCGTCGCACTGGGTCGATAATTGAGTTGCCCTACGGTGTCGTTGCCTGCATTGAGCGGTCCGAAGTTGTGTTTAAACGAAGGGGCAATTAACGTGGGAACACCTGACGATACGAGCCTGCCTGACGGCATCCAGCGGGTTCTGCTGACGGAAGAGCAGGTTCAGACACGAATCCAAGAACTCGGTGCAGAGTTGTCCACTTATTACGCAGGCAGGAAGCCGTTGCTCGTCGGAGTTCTTACCGGTGCGTACGTGTTCATGGCTGATCTGAGCCGGGAGATGAAGATTTCCCTGGACGTTGAGTTCATGGCTGTGTCGAGTTATGGGCTTGCAACGCAGACGAGTGGAGTCGTTCGTATTCTCAAGGACCTGGATACGTCCATCGAAGGTCGGGAGGTCCTCATTGTCGAGGACATCATCGACAGCGGTCTTACGCTGAACTACCTGCTCGATATCCTCCGACGACGAAATCCGAAGGACGTTCGCGTGGTCGCATTGTTGAAGAAACAGCGCGATGACGCACACCCAGTGCAGGTGGATTATCTCGGGTTTGAGATCCCCGACGAATTCGTCGTTGGGTGCGGTCTCGATGCAGGGCGAGAATTCCGAAATCTGCCGTACGTTGCGGTTGTTCGTACCGAGTAATCGATTCGTAGCTTTCAAAGTAGTACAGGACCCACCTGCTATAATCGATGGACGTCGCTTCCACCACGCCGGCGCTCCTGATTCGTGCCCCGGAGACGGCAGCGAAGCGCACTCGGAGGACACCTAATGACGGACAATAGACTGCTCCGCAACGGATTCGTATGGATCATTTTGATCATCGCGGTCATTGCGGTCTGGTTCATGATCACACAAGGCGGCAGCGATCCCCGACAAGTCGACTTCGGTGAAGTTGCGCAGGATATCGAAGCCGGCAGCGTCGAGCGGCTCGAACAGCGCGAAGACTCCCGTCAGGTCACCGTCCACTATCGGAACGAAGAGAGTCCTGCGGCTTTCCGGCTCCCACCCGATGTTGATATCTATCAGGCACTTGAACAGTACGATTTGAACGCGAGTCAGGTATCGATCGACATTCAGCGTTCCAGCCAATGGGGTGCCTGGCTGGGCGCACTCGGCATCTTCCTCCCGTTCCTATTGCTGATTGGTATTGTCGTCTTCATGATGCGCCAGGCGCAGGGAAGCAACAATCAGGCGATGTCGTTCGGCAAGAGCCGGGCGAGAATGTTCACGGGAAACAAACCGACGGTGACGTTCCACGATGTCGCTGGTGTCAATGAGGCGAAGGAGGAACTGGCAGAAGTTGTCGAGTTCCTCAAGTATCCAGAAAAGTTCGCCGCCCTCGGTGCGCGGATTCCGCGTGGCGTGCTGCTAGTCGGTCCTCCAGGGACCGGTAAGACACTGTTGTCGCGGGCCGTTGCTGGAGAAGCTGGCGTTCCGTTCTTCAGCATCTCCGGCTCTGAGTTCGTTGAAATGTTCGTAGGAGTCGGCGCGAGTCGCGTTCGCGATCTGTTCGATCAGGCAAAGCGCAACGCACCCTGCATCGTGTTCGTCGACGAGATCGACGCCGTCGGCCGCCAGCGTGGCGCGGGCCTTGGCGGTAGTCATGACGAGCGCGAGCAAACACTGAACCAGATTCTCGTTGAAATGGACGGCTTCGATACGAGCACCAACGTGATCGTGATCGCTGCGACGAACCGTCCCGACGTGCTCGATCCTGCGCTTCTGCGTCCTGGGCGATTCGACCGCCAGGTCGTTCTAGACCGGCCGGACATTGCTGGTCGTATCGCGGTTCTCGAGGTTCACTCGAAGGGCAAGCCGTTCGAGGACGATGTCAAACTGGAGGAACTGGCGCGACAAACTCCGGGTTTCTCGGGCGCTGACCTTGAAAACTTGGTGAACGAGGCGGCAATTCTCGCGGCACGTCGTAACAAGAAGACCGTTGGTCGTCACGAACTGGCCGAAGCGATTGACCGAGTGATTTCAGGTCCTCAGCGGAAGAGCCGGGTGATCTCAGATCGTGAGAAGTTGATGACGGCCTATCACGAAGCTGGACACGCGCTCGTTGCGCGCATGCTCCCGCATGCCGACCCGGTCCATAAGGTGTCGATCGTCGCGCGAGGGATGATGGGTGGTTACACCCGCGTGCTTCCTGAAGAGGATCGCTTCTTTTGGACGAAAAAGCAGTTCGAGGACATGCTCGCCTACTTTATGGGAGGTCACGTCGCTGAAGAAATAATCTTCAACGAGATCAGCACGGGAGCATCCAACGACATTGAGCGTGCGACTGGCCTTGCGCGCCGGATGGTGACTGAGTACGGGATGAGTAAGACACTTGGACCGCTCGCGTTTGGCCGCAAAGAAGAACTCGTCTTCCTCGGACGCGAGATTAATGAACAGCGGAACTACTCAGACGAAATCGCCTTCCAGATCGACAAAGAAATTCGTGAACTCATTGACGAAGCTTATGTGCTCGCGAAGCAGGTGCTCGTAGAGCAACGAGACAAATTAGAGGGCATCGCGATGCTCCTGATGGAGCGCGAAACGATCGAGGCGCACGAAATGGAAGAACTCTTCGATTCGCCTCGACCGAAGCCGACGCTCTCTGGGCCACAGATTTACACGCCGATCGAAAAGCCTGTCGATCGACCTGAAAATCGCGGCGCGGAGGCCCCTCGACTTCGCCCGCAAACGGCTTCCGGATGACTCCAGGCAGAAACTGATACGCAAAGAGAACCGCGGCCCACATGGGCCCCCGG
>JBGSWU010000444.1:0-3905 GCA_041751795.1 Thermomicrobiales bacterium | reverse complement strand
GATCATCCGACCACACCACGGTGGCCTGCTCGTTCCCGGCGTTCGTGCTGACCAGCTTGGCGAGATCGTCCCCGCAGGCACGCTGCTCGGCACGGTCTACAACCCGCAGACGTTCGAGAAACTCGAAGCGATCCATGCGCCGTTCGAGCGAACGCTGATGATCCTCACCCGTGGAGCGGTGACGCGAGTTGAAGCGGGTGACTATGGGTGGATGGTCGCCGAAGCGTAGCGTCACATCGCTTTCAGGACATCGCCACGGGTGATGATCCCAAGCGGACGTTGTCCCTGCTTACCGTGCTCTGTCAGAACGACTGCGTTGATCTGCTCGTCGCGCAGGGCTTCGATAGCTTCCTGTGCTGCGCCATGCGTTGACAGCAGCGCGACGGCCAGATGGCCACGTCGTTGGATCGCGTCGCCAACGGTCAAGCCGGAGTCGTCGATGTTGCCCTCGGCTTCGAGGACGACGATGTCCCGCTCGGTCAGAAGGTCGATCACGCCACCGCGCTCGTCAACGACGATCAGCTGGTTGTAGCCGTGGTCCAGCATCCTGTCCCGAGCATCGGCAACGGGTTCAGTGGCGTCGGCGCAGACGACGCGGCTACGTGCCATGTCGCGAGCACCTTCGGCCGCCATCCGAACGATTGCCTCGACGCCATCGATGATGCGCTGGGCGGCCTCAGGGCGAAGCATGATGTCGGGATTGTGAAAGATCGCATTCCGAGTATCGCGAAACCGTTCGGCCTGTCCTGCGACGGCACGTGCTGAACCGGATAGTTCCTCAAGGTAGCGAATCGAGTCGCCGAGGCTGGCTCGCGAGTCTTCCATTCCAAGCGCGTGAGCGAGGTCACTGAGGAAGCCATCGAGAACTTTGAGCGCCCGTTCGCCTGCTGCCGACAGGTTTCGTTCCGCCTCGACGCGCACTTCAACCAATTCGTCGAGATAGTCGACGAGGTTGAGGCGATGTTCCATCGGAGCCTGTCTGCGTTCCCGGCGGCGTTGTCGCCCCTGCTTCTGCGTTCCACGTCCTCGGTTGTTCCCCATGCGATGCCCTTCGTTCTGATTTGAAGAAGACGGTCCTTACCGCTATCTGCGAAGCCACGTCCGTGTTCCAGCGTACCGGTCGATAATCGATTCATCCGGTTCTACCCCAAGTCCGGGACCATCGGGAACGGTGACGCGATCGCGGTCGTAATGACGCTTCATCGGTCCAATGTCCTCGGCTAGCATGATCGGGCCGCCCATCTCGACGGTTTGGACGTTATGGAGCGCCAGGGCAAGGTGTAATCCTGCCGATGACGCGATCGAAGATTCGACCATCGTTCCGACCTGACAGACGTAGCCTGCGGTTTCGGCGATCGCGTTGAGTTGGAGGGCGGCCAGTAGCCCACCGGTCTTCATCAACTTGATGTTGATCAGGTCGCAGGCGCGGAGCTGGACGGCGCGCAGCGCATCGCGCGCATCATGGATCGCCTCGTCACCCATGATCGGCACGCCGGACGCGCGGCGAACGTCGGCCAACCCTTCCATGTCGCGCCACTCGACCGGTTGCTCGACGTACTCTGGTTGGTAGGCAGCGACACCTCGCGCTCCCTGGATCGCGACCCCAGCGTTGCGCCAGCCCTGATTGACGTCGATCTTGATCTTCACGTCCGGGCCGACCGCTTCGCGAACAGCGGCCACCCGCCTGACATCAGCTTGGACATCGTCGTAGACACCGACTTTGAGTTTGACAGTTGCGAAGCCGTTAGCGAGATGCGTGGTCGCGTCGCGTGCCATCTCCTCCGGTGACTTCAGGCTGACGACGCGTGAGATGGTCAGATGTTCTTTCGCCTTCCCGCCCAGTAGCGCGTAGACGGGGAGTCCCGCGGCTTTACTTGCCAGATCGTGCAGTGCGATGTCCAGCGCGGCCTTGGCCGTTGGGGCAGATCCAATTCGACCTTCGACGGCACGCATCGCTGCCGTCCGGTCGCGGGGATCGCGACCCAGCAGGGCGGGAGCGATCATCTTCAGCGTTTCCAGCGTCCCACCAAATGTTTCACCAGTGACATGTGGATCGGGCGTTCCCTCTCCCCAGCCAGTGATGCCGCTGTCTGTCTCAATTCGAATCAGGACCGACTCGACATCAGGGAAGGTACCGTATGAGATCACGAATGGCTCGATCAGCGGCAACCTGATTGGAATGATCTCGATTCCAGTGATACGCATTGCATCGTCCTTTCTCTCCTCGTAGGGACCATTGTGTCACGCCGTTCGGAGGTGGGCTGTCGTCAGCCCGGTCCCGACGAGGCGTGTACGCTGGCTGGTTCTGTGACCTTGGACACGAGTGGTTCCGCTGGTGGGCGACGCCCCGAGTTCGTGACGACGACACCGCTGAGGATCGTTGCCCCGCCGAGCAGCAACCAGGCGGTGATTGTTTCACCCAGGAGTAGCCATGCTGAGAGGACGCCAAAGAATGGAACGAGGTAGATGTAGACCGCGACCTGGCTTGGCTGGAGGCTGCGCAGCCCACGATACCAGAGGATGTAGCCGACGAAGATCGCCAGGACGCTCATCGTCCCGGCCGCCAGCCAACCGCGCCAGCCGAGATTAACGGCGTCGCTGAAGACATTGGGGAAAAACAGAAAGACCGGCGCGATCATGATCGCGCCGAGGATCGTCGTCAGCCCGGCGACGACATGTGGCTCATAGTCAGCCAGCAGCGGCTTCGAGAGCACAGTGTAGATCGCCCATCCGAGCGGCGCACAGATCAGGATCAGAATGCCAGTCGCATTGTTGACCGAGAAACTGGCGTCGCTCCCACCCCAAAGGAGGACGATCAGGAAGCCAGTGAATGCGATGGCGATGCCGGTTAACTTCCGTCGGGTCAGCGGCTCGCCGAGCAGGATGCGACTGAAAATCGTCGTGAAAATCGGATTGCTCGTCACGATCAGGCTTGCCAGTGCTGCCGCGAGATACGACTGGCCAACGGCGATTGCCGTGTTGTTGACGACCGAACCGCAGAATGCAATCAGCACCAACCGCCGCCAGACGACGGCAGGCATTCGCGGCACCTTGCGCCACGTCAAACCCAGCAGCAGGAGAAAGCACAACGACGAGAGCCACGAGCGAATCAGCAGAACGCCCTCTGGCCCGGTTCGCTCGACGACGTACTTGACGGCAACGAAGGTCGTTCCCCAGATCATCGCCGTCAAGAGCAATGACAGGTGGATAAGGATTGGGAATCGGCTCAGGAACGAGGTTGTGGGCGAGGGATGAGTCTGATTCGTCTCATTCATCCCAGATCTGCCATATGTCGTCCCCAATCCCATCCCCGCGTGCAACACTTTCAGTATGGCACGACGAGGCGCCCCAAGACGGGCAGGGACGAAGGAAAGCGCGGCGGAGCGGGTCGATGCCCGACTCGGTCGCTATGCGCCCGACGGCGCGATTCCGCTGGAAGTCACGGGTCGCAAGGTGATGGTCGAAGGCGGAATCCCGAACGAAACCGTGCGCCTGGCACTGATTCCAACCGGGAGGAAGGATCGCCCGCGTGCGGACGTCGTCAGCGTTCTCGATCCGTCGCCGGAACGAGTGGTCCCGCGATGCAACGTGATCGACGTTTGCGGCGGCTGTGAGTGGCAGCATCTCTCGCAGTCAGGGCAGTTGCTCCAGAAGGCCGCGATCGTCCGACGGCTGTTGTCTGCACAACGACTACCGACGCGGATAGATGCCGTCCACCCGATGCCGAACCCATGGGCCTATCGCATTCGTGCCCAGATCGCGCTTGGCCCGGAGGCGGGATTCCGCATGCGGCGCTCGAAGCAGATCGTCGGATTACGGACGTGTCCGGTTGCTCATCCGGCCATCTCACGTCTGCTTGAAGAACTAAATCGATTGATCCGCTTGCGCGAGATTCCAGACTATCG
>JBGSWU010000443.1:0-12806 GCA_041751795.1 Thermomicrobiales bacterium | reverse complement strand
ATCTGCTGGAGTTCGGGTTGATCGATGAGGTGATCCCCGAAAACACTCCGGCTCACGAGGACCCACAGGCCACGATCAGCGCAGTTGGCGACGCTATCGAACGCCATCTCATCGAACTCGACGAGACGTTCAAGCGCGGCGCAAATGGCGAGCGAGCGCTCCTTGAAGCTCGGTATGCGAAGTATCGAGCGATGGGCGAGTGGCAGGAAGCGCAGGCAGTCCCAGTCGCAGACGCGATTCGACGGAGATCCCGCTGAACGAGCATCTCCGTCGAATCCGGTGCATCTTTAAGCTGATTTGCTCAGGACGAGCGCAATAGCCCGTTACAGATCGAGCACACGCAACTCATGATCAGTCGCGTTGAAATTCTCGCCACCGTTCGGCGTGACCATCACGACGTCCTCAACGCGGATGAACGCGCCGTCCTCCATGAACACACTTGGCTCGATCGTGAAGCACATGCCGGTTTGCAGCACGGTGTCATCTCCCTCGAGCAGGAACGGCGGCTCGTGCACGTCCTTACCGATCGAGTGTCCAAGGCGATGAATGAATTTTGGGCCGTACCCGGCGTCCTCAATCACGGCACGCGCGACCCGGTCAAGACCTGCCGCAGTGATTGCTCCGTCACGCATCGCTTCGATCGCCGATGCCTGCGCCTGCATGACGACGTCATACACCCGACGGTACTCATCTGTCGGTTCACCGACAAAGACCGTCCGCCCGAAGTCGGAACAATAGCCATCCTTGATCAACCCAAAGTCAAACGCGAGAACGGTTCCCCGTTCGAGTCGCTGGGCAGTGATCGAATCATGAATCGAGCCACCTCGACTGGCAGGCCCTCCACCAATCCGGATGCCGGTGTGGAACGAGACGAACTCGCCGCCGCGCTCGTGAATCTCACGTTCGACGACCCAGGCGATCTCCTTTTCGGACATCCCCAGTTCGATGCGCGGCAGAGACGCTTCGTAGACTTCGTCGGTTATTCGAGCGTTTGCTCGCATAATGTCCCGCTCGCGTTCATCCTTGATCATTCGAAGCGGCGAGAGAAAGTCGTGAGCGTTGACAATCTTCGCGTCTGGAGCAGCAGCCATCAGATCGATGACTGATTTCGCCCAGGTTCGATCGCCGACGGCAATGTCACCACGATCTCCTCGCAGTTCGCGGACGACGCTCATCATCACACCACTGTAATCGTCTGGCTCGCCGAGGACGCGCAGTTCGGATATCCACGGCATCTTTTCTACCTGACGCTCCATCCTGGCGCTGCCCATCCGTGGCTCAACGACAATCGGTCCGCCGGTCAATCCGATATACACCCCTGAAACCCAGTCACCAGGGCGGTTCGCTTCAGTTGGGTCACCGACATCACGATGAAGACCCGTCACGTATTCACGCGAACTCGAATCCGGCAGAAACAGCAAGGAAACGCCGCGCCGTTCCATCTCAACACGGACGGTGGCGATTCGGTCGGCGTAGTCATCCATCGTCTACCTCCAGCAGGCTCAAAAAATTGGATTTGACACCGTCGCGGCGCATGCCTATAGTACGTCAGGTTGTTCCAACACGAACTCTACTCAGCCAGCACCGACAACCTCGGGCATACCAGCATTCCCGCGCTTTCCAGCCGGGTTGACTGCCGTGTAGGCGACGCACGCATGGCAGGAGTCTGAGGTTTGAGCGCGTCGGTTTTGCAACGTCTTGTGGTCCGGTGGAAGGAAAGGTCCCAGGCATGCGGTCAAGGAGACTGACCCAGTCACGCTCGTTACTAGCGCTGACAGCGATCCTCGCCGTCGTACTCTTTGCGGGGTGCGGTCGAGACGATCTCGAAGACCTGACACCAGAAGCATTCAAGACGCAACAGGCGCTCGACCTGGCAAATCGGCCAACTCCAACACCCACAACCGAGTCGAGTGGAACGGCAGCCGCCGGTGAAACGCCAGGCACAAGCGGCGGCGGGGACATGCCGCAAGGCGATGTCGCCGCTGGATCGTCCATCTACAACGCGACGTGCTCGGGATGCCATGAAGGTGGACGCGCTGCGTCGATCCTCGGCAAGGTCTTCGATCCAGCCGTCGAAATCCCAAAACTTCGAACCGGAGAAGGCTTCGGAGCGCCACACCCGAAATACGCGCCAACCGACATTCGCCCGTTGAACGACGACGACTTCAACGATGTATTCGCCTACCTGGCGCGCCAGTAAAACAACATGATGGTGGCACATACCCCCGCTGACGTCGATCGACTGTTCGCCGAAGCACTGAGCGCGGGCGACCTCGAAGGTGCGCTTGCGCTCTACGAGGAGAACGCTTCGTACGTCGACGGCCATGGCACGGTAGCGCGTGGCCACGCACAGATTCGTGCTGCGCTGGCAGAACTGATCGCCCTACGAGCGACACTCGACTGCTACGAGATTGATGTCGTCGAGAACGGCGATCTCGCAGTCCTACGAGCACGCTGGACATTCAGCGGGACAAACCCGGACGGGACGACCTTCGACCACACAGGGCGCAGCATTGAGGTGGTCCGTCGCCAGCCCGACGGGACATGGCTGTTCACCATTGACCTGCCGTCAGGGGCCAGTTAACCAGCGATACCACGTCACAAACGACATGAGCCCGGTGATTGTCTCTGTTACAATCGCTCGCGGTACGATGACTGATCGCCTCTATTCGAACGGTCCCCGATGGTTATTTTCCCGCTGATCGCCACTTCCCTTGCGTTCGGTTGCTGCCTTGCCGTCCTTCGCGCCACGATCGCTCGTCCGAAACCAGCCAACCTCGTTTGGACAATTGCATTTGGCATCTTCGGTACTGCCGCACTGGCCGAAGTCATCGGTACGATCATTGGCTGGACACCATTGTTAGCCCGCACCTATTACGTCCTGGGTGCCACACTCGTGGTTGGCTACCTCGCGCTTGGCGAACTCTACCTGCTGATGCGGCGGGAATGGGTCGATCGAATTGCCGGCGCGCTCATCGTTCTCAGCGCGTTGGCACTATCACTCGTCAGCAAGGCATCGATCGGTCCCGGTATTGAAGAGGCAGGCTGGCAGGCGCTCGAACGCAGTCCTGGACTGACACTGTTGACTATCCTGATGAACTCGGTCGGGACGATCATACTCGTCGGCGGCCTGATCTACAGCGCGATTTCCTTCAAACGGCGCGGAATCATGCGAAACCGGATGCAGGGTTGCCTGTTGATTGCTGCCGGGACATTGTCAGTCGCCAGTGGTGGGACACTGACCCGTCTCGGCAGCCACCAGTACCTGTATATCGCGATGTCGCTCGGCATCGCGCTGATCTTCGCTGGCTACACAAAAACACAGAAGCCAGACACACTTCCAGCACGATCACCGATTCCAGCGGGTGCCGTCCGCGACGCATAAGCAGAGACAGACGGTACACGTCAGGTGCGTCTGAAATCCGGTTCCGGACCCAGACGCCGGGTGAACGCCGCAATCAACTTCGAACAGTTGTCGAGATCGGTCAAACTGACAATCTCGCTCGGCGAGTGCATATACCTGTTCGGAATCGAGACGATCCCAGTTGGCACACCTGCCCGTGCGTAGGCGATCGCATCAGCATCAGTTCCGGTCGAACGTGGCGTCGCTTCGAGCGTGTACGGAATTCCTTCTTCCTGCGCGGCTTCGACCAGGCGACGGTTGACGGCAGGGTGAACGGCTGAGCCACGCGCGAGCGCGGGCCCGCCTCCGAGCTTGCAGAGCCCGTTGCCACGAACGTCAGCATCCGGATGATCGGTCGCGTGGGTCACGTCGATCGCAATTGCGACATCAGGATCAAGTCCGAACGCACTCGTCCTTGCACCACCGAAGGTGATTTCCTCCTGTACCGGAGCTACCGCGTAGACATCCGCAGCGGGTCGATCACCCTGTGACAAGTAGCGCAGCGCTTCGAGGGCGATGAACGCACCAACACGATTATCAAGCCCCCGGCAAGCGATAAGGTCGTCACCAAGTTCAATGAGTGGCTGTTCGATGACTCCGGCGTCACCGATCGAGACGCGTGACCGGGCATCATCCCCGTCTTTCGCGCCAATGTCGATCCAGAGTGTGCGGATCTTCGACACTTTGTTCATATCGTCTTCTGTCATCTGGTGGCGCGGCTTCTTGCCGATGACACCGACGATTGGGCCACCCTCCGCCAGGACACGGATCCGCTGTCCTACGAGAACCTGATCATCCCAGCCGCCGATTGCGCTGAACCAGAGGAAGCCGTTGTCATCAATATGGGTGACCATCACGCCGATCTCGTCGATATGGCCTTCGATCATCACCTTCGGGCCGCTGCCTCGGAGGCGGGCGAACGAGGTCCCGTTCGTATCGACGCTGACGTCGTCCGCAAACGTTTCTGCTTCTTCACGCCAGACTCGGGCAGCCTCGACCTCAAACCCGGATGGGCTGGCAGTTTCCAACAGGCGACGCAAAAACGATTTGGTTTCGTCCCTCATCCCAACTCCCACGCTAAGGCGCTAATACTCAACCGATGTCGAACGACAATGGCGGTCATCGTACCACTGCGATAGTTCTGGAACGGCGTTCGATGCTATCCAGCGGCTCGCTCGAGTGCGCGAACCGTCAAGGCGGTCTGCAACAGGTATTGCGTCGATGGCTCGTGCAGATCGCGTCCAGTCAGCTCAGCGATTCGACCAAGGCGATAGGACAACGTGTTTCGGTGGATATTCAATCGCTCCGCCGCCAACGCCAACGCACCCCCAAGTTGGAGATACGCTTCCAGTGTCGCGACAAGTTCGCTGCCACGCCGTCCGTCATGCTCTTCCAGCGGTCCAAGCATCGTCGTGGCAAATGCGGTCATCCGCCCGCGTGCCTGACCAACATCCAGGTCAGACCGAGTGACGAACGGCATGAGAAGACCGAACACGCCGACGGTTGCGAAATCATCAGCTCGTACGAGAGGGCCAGCAATCGCTCCCGTTTGTACGAGTCTGACAAGCAGCCTCGCCTGCTGAAGGGCTGACGGCACACGCATCGCGCCGTCCAGCAATTCACCTAGAACAAGTACAGCACGCGGGTCCTGCGCCACAAGTGAGCGCAATGCGGCGGACAGGTCACGAACTTCCGCTGTCAATGCCTGTGGGCCGGAAATGAGAACGCCGAACTCTCCCTCGCCAAGCGCGGCAGCGATCCTGCCTCGCTCGTCTGCAAGCGCCGAACGCAGGCGAGTCGTCAGCGATGGATCACTCGTCACGAACAGGGCGAACCGTGCTTGCTGGGCGGGATCGATTCCGAGTAGGCGTGCACGAGCGTCGGCAGCCTCACGTGACGCAAGGCGGCCGAGAAAGAAATCAGAAATCAGCGATTCCCGGTTCCACCGATCGCGTTGCCCGAACCCATCGTGTCCACCAGAACCGAGCATCAGTTCAATCGCGGCCCCGGTTTGCGTCAGCGTCAGGCGAGCAATCTCTCCGCTTGCTGTCGTATCCAGCTCGATCGCCAGGACAACATCTCGGGATGGGGATGTTCTGGCGCCGGACCGTATCGCCAACATGAGCCACGTTTCGGCGCCCAAGGTTATTCGGTGCATTCGAGGATCAGGTTCGCGAAAGATGCCGGCGATGTCCGCATTAGCCGGGCCGACGTCGCTCGACGCAGCCGTCGATGCCGCGACGATCGCACCTTCGGCGTTCATCAGCACCAGTGGACGACCCGTAGCCGACGCCGCAGCGTCCAGCAGCGCATCCAGGCCAGCCCCAGACATCGTTGCCGAGGACAACGCTCTCGACAGCGCCGAGCCGATCCCGTACAGATCGGCTCGGCGTTCAGTGAACAGTCGGTTCAGGACCGATTCGGCATCACTTGGAAACGCGCCATTCGTGATCAGGAGAGGCACTTTCATGTCGGACGGCGCATCATCAACGAATGCGCGGTCAACCATCAATGCAGCGATCGGCTGATCGGCCAGCATTCGGAGGAAACCTGCGCGATCCAGGCCTTCAGATTGCTCGATCCGCTCCAATGTTCTCGGAGCCGCGATAATGATCTCGCCACCACGGACTGCCGGAATAATCGGTGCCGTCACGCGGATCGCCGCCGCCCAGGAGACGGTTCGCTCTAATCCCTCGTCTGGCGTGCTCCCTATGGGAGGCTGAAACGACAGTCCCCGCTCCCAATGAAGCAGATCGTCAATCGTGATATCGGCCATGATCCAGACTTCCGATTCAGTCGCAACGCATAATTGATGATGGCACAGCCCAATAATACGTGCCTGAACAGTTCGATCGGTTGTGCGTGAAGCACAGGGATCATATCGTTGGACTGGGCATGTCGTCGGGTGCCCCGGAATGCAACAATTTGATCGATTGGCACAGGCCAATCGTCTCCGAAACCGACTGAACTGCATAGAGACAGGCCAGCACCATGCATGTCGTCATCGATCGCGAGGGAACGACGCCGATTTATCTGCAGATTTCTCAACAACTTCGGCAGTCCATTTTGGATGGCGAACCACCAGCGGGCGCGAAACTCCCGCCTGAACGGCGACTGGCAAACCTCCTCGGCGTCAACCGAACGACGATCGTCAACGCGTACCGAGAACTCGCTGCGGATGGTCTCGTTGCAGGACAGGTCGGGCGCGGAACTGTCGTCATTTACGGAGCTCGCGATACCGCAGATTCCAGCGATGTCGCCGCCTGGCCGAGCGCCAATGGGTATCTTCGTCGTAGCCACGGCCTAAACGGT
Organism: Thermomicrobiales bacterium; assembly: GCA_041751795.1. Lineage (GTDB taxonomy): Bacteria > Chloroflexota > Chloroflexia > Thermomicrobiales > CFX8 > JBBECJ01. Next base: position 6,091 of record JBGSWU010000443.1, on the reverse strand, counting down.
TCAGAACGCGATGCTGCCGAAGCGACATCGCGATCGCGCCAGAGTTCCATCCCGTGGGCTCAACTCTTCACGTCAGTCACCGACGTAATGGACGACCCGCTGTTGCGTGACGCAATGACTGTCTCGGCCCGTCCAGATGTCATTCGCTTCGCGACCGGAACTCCTTCACCGGAGATGTACCCGATCGACGCCATCCGCCAGATCTTTGACGAAGCACTCGATTACGCTGGTTCAACACTCCTTCAGCACACACCGACAGAGGGCTACCCGCCACTACGGGAACAATTGTCAGCATGGATGGAACGCCATGCCGAAGCGGCCGGGGCGTCGATCCATGTTGACCCGAACCAGGTCGTCGTCGTCGCGGGGTCGCAGCAGGGACTGTATCTGCTGGCGCGAACGCTCATCGACCCGGGTGATCTCGTCGCGGTCGAGTCGCCAACGTATCTCGGAGCAGCTCAGGTATTCCGGGCGGCTGGCGCACGGTTGATGCCGATCCCAATCGACAACGACGGAATGCAGGTCGACCTGTTGCAGGATCTTCTCCCTCGCCGACGACCGAAACTCATTTACACACTGCCGACGTTCCAGAATCCCAGCGGGACAGTGATGGGGATGGGGCGTCGCCTGCGCTTGCTGGATCTCGCTGCCCGTTACCAGATCCCGATCATCGAGGATGATCCGTACGGGGCGCTTCGCTACGACGGCAGGTCGCTCCCGTCGCTCGCGACGATCGACCGCGCCGAAGGCCGTGGCAACGTGATCTATCTCAGCACCGTGTCGAAGATGCTGTTCCCTGGCTTCCGGATTGGCTGGATCTCAGGATCGAAGCCGGTCATCGAACAGGTCACCCGCATGAAGCAACTCGTCGATCTGGATACAAACGCCCTCGCCCAGCGCGCCGTCTGCGCATTCTTCGAGCGCGGGTTACTCAATAAACACCTGGAGCGCGTCAATCGTGAGTATCCACAGCGCAGGGACCGGATGCTGACCGCGTTGCAACGTCACGCCGGGAACCTGATCACGGCGAACCGGCCAGATGGTGGCATTTATCTCTGGTGCAGACTCAATGAGGGAATTCGCGTTCGCGACCTGCTGCCGGAAGCGGCCCGCGAAGGGGTTGCATTCGCCCCTGGCGAATCTTTCCATGTCGATGCGGCGTCTGGGCGGGGACGATTCGACATTCGCTTGAACTTCACATTACCGACAGATGCTGAAATCGACGAAGGGGTCAGACGCCTCGGGATTGCGATCCACCGGCTGTCGGACCATCTCGACCCACATCTTCAGACCAACACCGACCGTCCACTGACGCCGATCGTTTAACCCATTCGCGCAGATTGACAGTAGAACGTATGTTCCGTTACAGTACGCCAAACGGTGGCGATCAGGGGGCGGCCATGTTGGACGGCAGCGACACAACGAACAACGACAGAAACGCAGAAGCCAGTGGCGACATGCAGCCACCGCTGTTCGATGTCGCCAGTCCGGGTACATACGCGCCGCGAATCAGTGGCGTTGCCGCTCTGACGGCGACCTCTCCACTTCCAGTCGCCCGCTACTGGTTCCGGCGATCTCTGGAACAATCCCAGCACCCGAAGAACACGATCGAGTCATACTTGTACGACCTTTCGATCTTCGAGCAGGTCGTCGGCCCGAAGACAATCGACAGCGTGACTGCGCGCGACATCGCCCGCTACCTCGGGGAAGCGAATACGCGTTCGACGCGTAAGCGACGGCTGACATCGGTATCGCAACTGTTCAAATGGCTCGCAGGAAGCGCACGGATGCTCGATAGCGACCCGACCGAATCGTTTTATCCCGATCACATCCCGCTCAAGACGCCGCGACCGTTATTCGAAGCAGAGCAACGCGCAGTTCTGGACGCCGCAATTCAGGATTCCAGCCGCTCAGCGAGCATGGTCTGGCTGATGATGCGCCTTGGCCTTTCTCGGGGCGAGGTCCTGACACTCCGGCGAGACCACATCGATTTCACCGACCCAGACGCGCCACTCGTCTATGTGTATTATGACAATCCTCGCTGGCGCGGAAAAGAACGCAAGCTGCAAGCGGACGAGGAGTTCGCGACGTTATATAGCGCATTCGTCGACGAGTACGTACCCGTCGACCTACTCTTTGAGATGCTGCCGCAATCGGTGAACAAACTGGTCGAACGAGTCGCCAAAGCCGCAGGGATCAGCCGTCACGTTTCGCCACAAACGCTACGCGATACTTGGGCAGTTGAGCGCGCTCGCGACGGCGCAGACGAACACCAACTCATGGCCCTTCTCGGCCTGGCTGACGATTCTCGCAACATCCTCAGCGTCCGGCGCTACATCAAGCTTGCTGCGCCAGCCGTGAATGCCTCGGGAGCCGCGCCCAGCGCAGCCTCCTGACGACGACACCCTTGTTCATCCATCGTTCAGCGAATGGTCGAGCAATCGGTCGGCCAGTTCCACCAGTTCGTCCCGGCACCGTAGGATGTCCAACCACCGGCTGGGGATTGCGTCGAAGCCCCAGCGCGCTCCAGCGAGTGCTCCAGCGACCGCGCCAGTGGTGTCGGCATCGTCCCCCAGGTTGACAGCTGCGACGACAACGTCTTCGAGACGATCGTGCGTCGTAAGAGCCCAGAGCGCTGACTGAAGCGTTTCAAGCACATACCCACCTGACTTCAACGTCGACGCATTCTGGGTGGGAACAGCTCTCAACGTCGCTCGGATCGTCTCGTTGGACGTCGAAGCGATCGCAACGTCCAATGGATCCGAATCTGCATCGTTCAGCAACACAGCGATCGCTGCATTGAGTGCGACACAACCATCGACGCACAGCGGGTTGGCATGGGTAATACGCGAGGAATCCTCGGAGTACCTGCGGTTCGCTTCCTCATCGCCACGGGCGAACAACGCCACCGGAGCACAGCGCATCACGGAACCGTTCGAGGCGTCACGAGGGCGCAGTTTCTCGTGTGTTTGCTGCCCGGCGTCCTGCCACGGTACATCCGCAGCAAGCCGAACGAGCGCATCACGGGTCGTGTTGCCAATGTCAGGTGGGTTGGAGCGATACCATTCAACGAACCGTACTGCGATGTCGTCTCCGCTGAATTTTCCATGTTCAGCCAGTGACGTGGCGATGCACAGGGCCATCTGCGTATCGTCAGTCACTTCGCCGGCGGGGAGGTTCAGCCAGCCTCCACCGATGATCTCACGCAACTGCCCGAATTGTCTGGCAATCTCGGCGCGAGACATGAACTCAACCGTCGCTCCAAGGGCATCTCCAACTGCGGACCCGACCAGCGCGCCCCGATAGCGGTTACGCAACGCCTCGAGATCGATCATCGGATTCCTCCGGCTACGTCATGTGGTTGCCACGGTTTCATCACCGCCGCTCAAGTCGTCGGCGACGACCAGTCGCTTCCCATTCTCGGTGATGAAGTATGACGGATTATCGAGATCTTCCCGTCGAACCGACTCCTGCTTGATCCCGTGATACGACATCGTCTGGTCACGGCCCATGCTGTGGACATTGTCGACGTAGCCCATCGCTTCCAAAAGCGCCAGTTCACGTCGCAGGTCTTCAGGCTCCATTTGATAGTGCATTGCCAGATCGTGCAGCGAAATGTTACCTGCTTCCTTGGCGGGATCCATCGTCTGCCAGCCTGCCATCAACAGATGAAGAATATCGCGGTGAAGATCACTCATCGTATGAATCTCGCTCGACATCAGCCTATGCTCCTTTCCGAATCCTCTATCTCCTCCTGAACACCTGCACAGGTCGTTCCATCGCGCGCACGGGTCAGCAACTGCGGGTATAGTGTCGCGACCAACGAGGGTACATCGATTCAATTTGGGAGGGTGAAGGCAGATGAAAGTCAACAAGGCGCTTCAGAAGATGAAGGCAGGACAGCCTGCATACGGTTACTCAATCGGCATCGGTTCCCCGCTCGTCGCTGAGATGATCTCTGCGAGCGGCATCGACTTCGTCTTCGTCGATACCCAGCATGGCTCGTGGGGACCAGAGAGTGTCAGCCTTGCGTTCATGGGCATCCACGCAGGCGGCTCGGTGCCGATGGCACGTGTGGCCCGCAACGATTACACGCTGATTGGTCGTCTACTGGACGAGGGCGCGATGGGGATTATCGTTCCGATGGTCCACACTGCCGAAGATGCCAAGGCAGCAGCCGACGCCTGCCGAATTCCACCAACTGGCAACCGTTCGTGGGGATGGGGTGCTGCCAGCCGATATGGTGACGGGTACGCAGCCGCGATCAACGACGAACTGTTCGTGGCCGTTCAGCTCGAGAGCATCCAGGCCGTCGATAACGCCGAGGCAATCATGTCGACACCGGGCGTCGACGGATGCTGGGTTGGCCCCGCTGACCTCGCACTGTCGATGGGCATCCATCCGAGCAAAGCCGGAGAAGACGACCGACATGCCCGGGCGCTGGAGCGAGTTGTCGAAGCCTGCCGGAACACCGGGAAGATCCCAGGTTTCGCCGCCTTCGCACCGGACGATGCAAAACGCCGGGCTGAGCAGGGGTTCATCTATCTCACCGCCGGTAGCGACGTTGGCTTCCTGATGGGAGGCGCGACAGCAGGGTTGAAGACACTCGGACTGGACGGCTAACCCAGATTGCGTGAGGAACTGACGGCATGTCAGTTCCTCCCTCACACCCCCGTCACAGCCGTCTTGAACGTACGGGATGAAACAACGTGAGCAGCCAGAACGGGAGCCACCAGGCAGCCATTCAATCGTTAATCGCTGATGTGCCGACTCCGGCGATGCCCGCATGGGCGCCTGACGGCTCGGCTGTCGCCTATCTTTGGGACGCTGGAGCAGGCTGGGAAGTCTGGGTCGCCGAAGCAGCGGGGCAGGGAACCAGGCGGCTCGCCACGGATGCGATGCCATCAGCTCTCGACTGGACGCGGGACGGATCGGAAGTCGTTTTCGTCCGGCGTTCCGACGCTGGTAGTGCAATCGCCGCAGTGAATCTATCTGGAAGCGTGCGACAGGTGACGCCCGGTCCTAGCGACCGTGCGCCTCAGGTGTCCCCGGATGGCGAAACCGTCGCGTTTCAATCGAGCAGGGATGGGGCGTTCGATATCTGGAGAGTCCCACTGGCGGGTGGTGCGGCAACACAACTGACAACACGTACCAATCCACTCGACGAGCCACGCTGGACGCCGCGCTGGTCCCCCGATAGCCGCTGGATTTCGTATGTCTCTTCCCGCTCGGGTGAGCGCAACAACGACGATCTCTGGATTGTCTCCGCTGACGGACGGGAACACCGGCAGTTGACGACCGGCCTGATCGTCGATACCGACCCGATCTGGTCGCCTGATGGTCAGCGACTCGCGGTCGTTGCCAACAGCGAAATCGATCATTGGTACGGCGACGACCTTGACCTCTGGCTCGTCGATCTCGACGATGTACGACCACGACGGTTGACAAGTGGCGGCGGGGTCACTCGCAAACTCGACGGAGGCGCTGTCGCGTGGTCACCAGATGGACGGTTCATCTACGGTTTGAATCACTCCAACGGCAACACGAACCTCGCTTCGGTTCGCGTTGACGATGGCCTCCTCACCCGCGTCACGAACCACGATGGCGTCGTTAGTGACTTTGCGCTGTCGCCCCGTGGCGACGCATTCGCGATCGTGATCGGCAGCCAGACCGCTCCACCTGAATTGGCTATTCTGGCAATCGACGGCGGCCTGCCAGTGCCACTGACTAACTCAGGCAGCTCGGTCACCGCTCCGCTGACAGCACCGATCAGAATGCCCTATCAGACCTACGACGGAATCTATTGCGACGCATACCTGTATCTTCCAACCGGATTCAGTGCCGGAAAACAGTTTCCTGCGCTCGTTCAGGTTCACGGTGGTGGGACGAACTCATTCGGTAACGGTTGGCATCCGATCGAACAGTATCTGGCGCAGCGCGGCTTTATCGTCTTTGCAGTGGAGTACCGTGGGTCTAGTGGATACGGGCGCGCATTCGCCGGTCTCTCCTACGCCGACTGGGGTGGCGGGCAAACCCACGACGCGATCGCCGCAGCCGCGTTCCTCCGCTCAAAATCCTACGTGTCCGGCGT
>JBGSWU010000442.1:0-12302 GCA_041751795.1 Thermomicrobiales bacterium | reverse complement strand
TTGCCGGACGATCCGGCGAAGCATGGGCGGGACGCTCATGATCGTTCTCGTTTCTCCTCTCGCATCCTGGGCGAAGCGTACCGTGCAACCCGCGGTTGGGCAATATCCGGTGCTGACTCAATATACTTCCGGCCAGCAGACGGGGCCAGGATTCGCGGAAGGATAGGGAAGCTGTTTCGATTCGCGCAGTCGCGCTCGGGTGGATGTGTACGAGTCGCACTCATGTTGTCAGCTGTCGGTCTCGGCATTCTGCCGTTTACCGCACTTAGTCGCGACCTTTCCGGCCCAGGAATGATTGTTCGCCAGATCGATCCGCCAGCTGTATCGGCTGCGGCAACGCTCGTCGTAGATCTGACGACTGGTATCGAGGTGTATGCGTCGAACGCTGATACTCCGCTTCCCCCGGCCAGCACAATGAAAATCGTGACGGCGCTCGTTGCGGCGTCGATTCTTGATCTGGACGAAGAAGTCACCATCCAGGAAACCGATATTCTGGACATCACGATCTTCTCAAACATGCAGTTACAGGCCGGAGACGTCGTAACCGTTCGAACGCTGCTTCACGGTGTGTTGATTCCATCTGGCGCTGACTCAGCGATGGCGCTAGCGCGCGTTGCTGGGACGAGGCTGGAACCAGGAACCGTCGATCCAGTTGGACGGTTTATCGCCGAGATGAACGTCTGGGCAGCTAGTCACGGAATGACCAACTCACACTTTACCAACCCGGTCGGGACGGACGATCCACAACACTACGCGTCGGCTCGTGACCTCGTTCGCGCGACAAATGTGCTCCTCAATGACTGGCTGCTCGCACGTATTGTCGCAATTGAGTCGTTCGTCGCCGACATTGGCGGACTTAATGCGCGGCAGGTTGAACTGTACAACTCGAACCAGTTGATCGCTCGGGATGATGTTTTCGGAATCAAGACCGGGACGGAAGAGATTGCTGGACAATGTCTGATTACAGGTTTCTGGCGAGGCGATAACCAGCTCATTACCGTCGTTCTAGGCAGTGAGGATCGATACGCTGATACCCAAGCCGTCATGGATGCCGTAGACGGATCTCTTCGATGGCTCGCGTTAGGCATCGGCGCGGTGTCACAGGGAGCGTCAGATGCGGTCGCCGCTGAGGGGCTTACGTTTCTTTCACGAAGAACGATTCTCATGACCGCGTCGCAGGCTGAGAACCTGACATGGGAACTCATTCTGGATGCGCAACCGCAGGGTGATCGCGTTGGAGTGGTTGTATTTGAGCTTGATGGACGCGTCGTGGCACGAATGTCGATATACTCAATTAATAGCGGCGGGGCGATCGGGCCGGACGCGGCATAGATCCGAGAGGACCGCGAAGTGGAACGATTGCAACGAGTCCTGGCATCAGCCGGTATAGCCTCAAGAAGGCGCGCCGAGGAATTGATTCTCGAAGGACGCGTCCGAGTCGACGGCGAAATCATCACTGAACTCGGTAGCAAAGTAGATCCCGGTGCGCAAAAGATCGAAGTCGACGGCAAGTTGATCCCGACTGTGCGCCGACGCTACATTCTGCTCAACAAGCCGAGTGGTTACATCACGACGATGTCGGACGAGCGCAGCAGATACACCGTCATGGACCTCGTGCCCGTCAACGAGCGTGTCGTTCCGGTAGGCCGTCTCGATCGCCAGACCGAGGGACTGCTGCTGCTGACGAACGATGGCGAGATCGCCAACCGCGTCATGCATCCACGCTACGGGATCGACAAGGAGTACGAAGCACTCCTCGACGGTTACCCCCCACCTGAGATCCTTGACCGCCTTCGACGCGGAATCACCATCGACGGCCAGCGCACTCTGCCGGAAATGATCCGTCCGATTCGCAATACAGAAGATGGAACGATCGTTCGTATCGTGATCCACGAAGGGCGCAACCGAATCGTCCGCAAGATGTTCGATGAGGTCGGCTATCCGGTCGTCAAACTGATTCGGACGCGAGTCGGACCGCTTCAGTTGGGAGCGATTCCGCGCGGAACCTTCCGCGACCTCACCGATGGCGAACTGAAGGCGCTTCGTGAGGCACTCCACATGGCGGACGAAGACGTGACGTTCGCGGAGTCAGTCGTTGACCGGCCCAGACGCGATCGTCCCGATCCGAATCGGATGAAGACAGGGCGTACTCGGGCGGATAACGCTGAACGCGCAGCCCGTGGATCTGGTGGCCGACCACAGCCTCGCCGGGATGATGACCGACGCGGACCATCTCGAGGAGGTCGTGACGACCAACGCTCCGGTCCACCGCGTCCGCGCCGCGACGACGATCGTGGGCGTCCAGCGCCACGGCAACGGGATGGACAATACGCCGGTCCGCCACAGGCGCGTCGCACCGACGATCGAACGGGACAGTCGCGTCCGCCTCGCGAAGGAACACCGGGCGACGCTGATCGCCCACGCCGTGATGGGCGGAACCAGGATGACCGTCGTCCTGCCTACCGTCGGGACGACGACCAACGCGGTTCACGTTCGAGTGCTCCGCAACAGGGGCGAGGATCGGCTCGCGACGATCGCGACCAGGGACGCGCGGGCGGACCCACTGGACCGCAGCGCCGTGATGATCCGCGTGGTCCACGTCGATCAAACTCCGGGCCGAACGATCATCGACGTGATCGTCCGTCAGGCCCACGACGAGGGGGGGCCCGCCCAGGTAGTGCTGTAGCGTCGAAGCGTGGAACTGGTAGCAAGCCCGGTGGTCAGTGGCGAAACTCCAACTCTGGCTCGGGCGGGCCCCCACGCAACCAGCGACCAGGACCCGGTGGTCCGAGTCAACGTCCTAGGCGAGATAACCCGATAAGTGGGGCAGGAGGTGGTGGTGACAGGCCACCCGATGACAATCGCGATCGACGGCCCGGCGGCAGCGGGCAAGAGCACGGTAGGGGAGATCGTCGCCCGGAAGATTGATGGGGTCTACTTCGACACTGGCGTGTTGTATCGCGCTTTGACGATGGACGCTCTCGAACGCGGAATCGATCCGTTAGACGCCGATCAACTTGCTGAACTCGCGCGCTCAATGGAGATCGTCATTCGTCAGCCGACCGTTGAGGACGGCCGTCAGCTTGATGTCCTGCTGTCGGGACGTGACATCTCGTCATTGCTTCGGACGCAGCATATCGATCAGAACGTGTCGGCGGTATCGTCTCACGCACCAGTTCGGACTGCACTCCTCGACCAGCAACGACGAATTGCTCGCTCGGGACGTGTGGTGATGGTTGGCAGGGATATCGGGACAGTCGTGCTGCCTGACGCGCCTCTAAAGATCTTTCTCGATGCGTCTCCGGAAGAGCGCGCTCGCCGACGCTGTGTGCAATTGGAACAGTCGGGGCGTCCTGTTCCGTTCGAGACTGTGCTGGCTGACATGGTACTTCGCGACAAGATCGATTCGGAGCGCGACATCGCGCCCCTCAGGCCAGCTGGTGACGCTGTCATCGTCGATTCCGACGCCATGTCGATTGAGGAAGTCGCTGACCTGATTGTCGAGCATGTCGAACATGTCGAGAACATCCTCGAGTCGGTTTGTCGATGATCGATCCGATTCTCGATAGGAATCTTAATTTCGAGCGACGTTGGAAGCATGCCGGATTTGTTTCGGCGCGTTGGTTCGTGCTACCTGCGTTACGTCTCGGACTTCGGATGAAGGTGTTCGGACTAGGCAACGTTCCAAAACGAGGCGGAGCACTGATCATCTGTAACCATCTCGGCTGGTTCGACCCCGTATTACTGGTGGCGGCATCGCCTCGGCCAATTCTCTGGATGGCGAAATCCGAGTTCATCAAGTACCCGTTTGTCCGCTGGTTAGCGTTTCAGGCTGGCGCATTTCCTGTCCGTCGTGGACAGGCTGACCGTCAGGCGCTTCGCCACGCACAGGGATTGCTGAACGATGGAATGCTCGTTGGAATGTTTCCTGAAGGCACGCGTTCGAGAACCGGCGGATTGATCGAGCCATTCGGTGGTGCCAGCCTGATCGCATTGCGATCGAAAGCGCCGATCATCCCGTGTGCGCTTGTCGGAACCGAAGGATTGCCGCTCAGCGGGTCGAAACCGTCGACCAAGCGTCGCTATCCAAAGATCGCGGCAATCTTCGGCGATCCGTTTACCCTAGACCAACTGGCACCGGACGGGTCCAAGTACTCCCTTGACGATCTCACTGAAGCGATGATGATCGAGATCGCTAGACTCTTGCCAACACCATATCGGGGAATCTACTCCGATCGCTGCGATGCATCCCACCCGGCAGTTCGGAGGGATTCGATTGTCTTCACAGGTCCAGCGAACGTGGACGATGACTGATCACCGCTATTCGAGTCCCGCCAACAACTACGGGATCGTCCTGATCGGGATCTTCAACAACTCGTGAACTAAAACGAACGAGCCGAGGCGATTTCTGCCACGGCTCGTCGGTTCGTGATTGCCTACTTCTTCAGCAGCGACTTTCCGGCCAGGATCGCACCAGTTACCGCAGCGACGCCTGCGCCAGCGGCGATGCTCGCTGAAATCGGTTCAGGACCCGGCAGGACGACTTTCCCGTCACCGTACGACTGGAAGAGCTGACCCCATTTGCTGTGGAGCGCTTCCTTGACACGCTTCCGGCCAACGACTGGATACCAGTAGACGTTGTGATAGAAGTTTGAGGCGAAGTAGCTCCACGGCACGATTGGCGACTGGAGCAGTGCCTTCTCGTACTTCTTCAGCGGACCGTGATAGATGAGTTTTTGGCCCTTGGACGCGAAGGTGTCTTCCTGAATGAAGCCCCAGTCCTCAGCGCTGATATCGTAGCCAACAATCTCGATGTCCTTCGGATCGCCGACGCCGAGCCCCTTTTCGTGCGCGTAGCGGATGAATTCAAGCTCCATCGGATCGAAGCCCTGCATCTTTGCCGAGATCGCGTCAATCGCGACCTGGTCGGCGCTGGCCAGAATGATGTTCTTTTCGTGAACGCGCATTGCACGGGGGCCCGGCCCGTCGCCGGCGAACGTTCCGTCCATGACGGCGAATAATCCGGGATGGATCTCGCGCTGAATCGTCAACAGGTCGACCAGCGTCTCATCGATGACAGCGTGGGTCCAGTGGCGTCGTTCAGAGAGCAGGCCACCGAACGCGTTCTTCATCGCGCCGGTGATCGTCGTGAAGACGTGCGTCTTTACCGTCGGGAGCTGGATCATGTTCTTGCCGATGAAGAGCTTCGGGATCTTAATACCTTCCGGGAAGATGTCGTTGAGGACCATCATCTCGCCCTTCGGCTCGTAGACGACCCACTCAACTTCCGGTTCGTAGAGATGGACATTCTGCACGCCGTACTTGTCGACGACGTACTTGTGCTTGTTGTTGCGCTCGCCGACATAGGCATCGACGACGACGGTCTTGTTGTGCGCGCCCATCAAATTCTTGTACCCATCGGCCTGCAGCCGACGAATGACGCCTTCGAGCTGCCAGGGCGCAGTCGAGCATGCCGGATACCACGTCTGCCACGAGATATTGATCTTCAGGATCGTTTCGAGGGCTTTATCAAGGGTGTCCTGGTAACCGGCAAGTTGCATCAACTCGCCAAAATCTTCAACGACGGTTTCTGGCCGCGTCTTGAGAACGGCAACCTTGCCCTTGCCTGGAAAATCATATGTCATTGTTATCGCTCATCTCCCTCTACAGCGGGTTCGGCGGTGGAAACCGCGTCGACATCGTACCCAACCTCGGTACGATTGAACACTGCACGGCCCACGCCGCGCTATGAATGACCTTCGAATGGCACGGATTGAGAGCGAACGTGAGCCAGGATCCTCTCGCTAGACTCCGACGCAAGGAACGCCCAGAAACCCGTGTGCGAGCAGATTTTCCAGAACCAAGATATCGCACAGCAATCCTCGATCCGATCGCCCTCGACGCCGGGCGAACGCTTGGACGCGCTGCTTTCGAGGTGTATCGAGCGCATGCGGTCATGCTTGCTGAACGTCGCATCGTTGAGCCAGGCGTAGCCGGTGAAATGCTGAGTGGTCTTGCAGCGACCCAGCACCGGGAAGACGCCAATCCAGTCCACGCCCTTTCGATCGTCGAGGCTGAGGTGGTTCGACGGGCAGGACCGTCGATACTGCTTGCAACCGCTCGTGAGGAGATACTGGCAACCGCAGTGCGGCTTGTGTTGCGAGAGCGTGTGCTCGATGCGCACGGTGCTGTGCTTCGACTGCGTGAGTCCCTGGCCTCGGTTGCGCTGCAGCACTTGACGACGCTGCTTCTTGCGACATCCAACGGTCAGGTCGTCCAGCCAACGAGCCTCGGACATTATCTCGTCGGCCAGATCGGACCGCTGAGCCGAACAACCGCTCGACTGCAGGAGGTTTACCCGCGCCTGAATCAATCGCCGCTTGGGGCGGTGTCCGGAATGGCGACAGCAATGCCGATTCATCGCGACCGACAGGCAGCATTGTTGGGATTCGACGGGCCGATCGAGAGTACGTTTGATGCGCTCGCAAGTGCCGACGTTATGATGGAAATTGCGGGCGTCGTTTCGATGTTGGCGGTCGAAATTACGCGGTTGCTTGCTGATCTGCTGTTCTGGGCCCGAGACGACGTCGGAACGATGGCACCGTCGGATGTCTACGTCCATGGGAGCGACGCACAGCCGCAGCGTCGTGACCCTGTCGTTCTCGATCATGTCCGGACGCGGTTACTCGATATGGCGGCGGTTCCTCAACGACTCACCCTCCTGCTGTCCGGGCGTCAGATGCTTGGAGGAGAGGGTTCTAGATACACCGCGTTCTCTCTTGTCGAGTCGCAACTGGCCGACGCTGTTGAGACGTTTGATGTTCTCTCGGATGTTCTAACGACAGCTGACGTCAACCGCGCGCTTTTCGCTCACCGTTCAAATCGAGGATTCGCGTCGAGTTCCGAACTCGCTGATCTGTTTGCGATTGATTTTGAGATCCCGCGGGACGAGGCAGTTCAACTGGCTCAGCGTGTTGTCGTTGAAGCGACCGAGGCAGGCGGGGAAGCGACGACGCTTCGGACTGAGGTTATTGACGGGATCGCGTTGAAACTGCGCGGAGTTGAAGTTGGCATTGAACCCGAGATGCTGGCCAAGGTGCTGTCGCCGAAACGGTTTGTTGAGCGACGAGAGCACCCGGGTGGCCCGGCTCCAAGTGCTGTCCGAGCCGCGCTCGAACGCGAGACATTCGCCGCGAGCCGGGATGCCGCGTGGAGTCAGGACCGTCGAACTGCGCTGACGACGGCGGCCGATTCGTTGGCAACTCGGGCAACGGAAATTGCAAGCGATCCTGAGGCAGCGTTGCGACGGGCATAGTCCGTCGATCATGGGACGTTTAGGAAGAGCCGGATGATACCATTCCGGGATATCTACCAGCGCATGGTGAACGGAGCATCCCCATCAGCGAACGCGGACCGTACGCGACACAAGCCCCACAGCAGCGCGCATTCCTCGTAAGCGTCGATTACCGGCGCGACGACTGGAGCGCTGAAGCGTCATTGGAAGAACTGGCACGCCTTTCTGAAACCGCCGGACTGGACGTCATTGGTTCTGCCACCCAGAATCTGGACCATCCGCATCCCAAAACGTATGTCGGCAAAGGCAAGTTAGACGAGATCGTCGAAGCAGTCGATGAGATGCAGGCTGATGTCGTGGTCTTCGACGACGAGTTGTCGCCTGCTCAGTTGCGCAATGTCGAGGATCGCCTGCAAAAGATGGTCGTCGACCGAACGGCGCTTATTCTCGATATTTTCGCGAAACGTGCCGTGACGCATGAGGGTCGGTTGCAGGTGGAACTGGCACAACTCGAATACCGATTGCCGCGACTGACGCGAATGTGGACCCACCTTGAACGTCAGGGCGTCGGTGGAGTCGGTCTACGTGGTCCTGGCGAAACCCAGCTTGAAACCGACCGGCGACTTGCCCGGTCTCGAATCTCTCATCTCAAGTCCGAGCTGGCTGATGTGCATCGCCACCGCGAACTCTACCGAACGAGACGACGGCGGAACAATATCCCCGTTGTTGCAATCGTCGGCTACACAAACGCAGGAAAGTCGACGCTGCTCAACAGACTGACTGACGCGGGTGTGTTGTCAGAAGATCAGTTGTTCGCGACGCTCGATCCGACAACGCGACGGATCACTCTCCCGGGTGGTCGGCACGTTCTGTTGACTGATACCGTCGGATTCATCAACCATCTGCCGACAACGCTGATCGCGGCATTCCGGGCGACCCTCGAAGAGATCGAGGAAGCGTCGGTGCTGTTACATGTTCTCGATATCTCGCACGCTAATGCGCCGGAGCAGGCAGAAACCGTTCGTGAGGTGCTCGCCGAACTCGACGTCATTGGTAAGCCAATGGTTACAGCGCTGAACAAGATTGACATCCTCGAAGATGACGCGGACCCAGCGTCGGTTGCGGACGATCTGAATCTGCCGGATGACTTTGTTCCAATCTCAGCGATGCAGAATCTCGGGATGGACACCCTGTTACTGCGTATCGAAGAAGCCCTTGGGCTCGCAGCCGGCGTCGCTCGGGTTGATGTCTGCATCCCTTACGATCGCGCTGAACTTGTGAACCTCTTCCACAATGCGGGCAAGGTCGAGCAGGTGACACACGGTGACGAAGGGACGTGCCTTACGGGCATGCTTCCTCGTCGACTCCACGAGCGGTTCGAACCCTTCCTTACGACGGACGGAGCTGCTGCGTCGATAGATGGTGGCGAGGCGGTTTAGGCACCCGGCCTAGTACCAAAGTATGAATCTGCCTGGGCGATACGCCTAGACAGTACGTTCACCGCTGGCGCGGCTATAATCGCTGGATTGAATGAGAACGCGTCGATTGGGGAGGTTCCAGGGATGGCAGCCAGTTTGATGGACGTGCTTCGAGAACTGCAAACGTCGGGTGGACTCGACATGGCTGCAATCGTGAGTTCCGATGGTCTGGTTATCGATTCATCGTCGAACGGCAACATCGACGTCGAGTCGTTCTGCTCGGTCGCGTCAAATGCCGTGCTCGTGATGGACTCCCTTGGCGCAGAAGTGGGGGCGCACGGGTCAAACATGATGACAATCGAGTACGGTAGTCACACGGTCGTCATGACATCGTTGGATGGCGAGAATCTTCTCGTGCTCCTCGGAGGGGCAGACATCAATCTCGGTCGAATGCGCATCATTTTGCGGCGACGAACAGCAGAACTGACCGATGCGTTGGAGCACGTGTAGCTTCAACCATCACTCGATCGTTGCGCTATGAGCGGGAGACAACCATTCACCCACGAGAAAACGACAATGGGACGCTGAGTTACCGTGATGCCGGGGTTGATATCGACGCGGCTGATTCGGTCGTCGCAGGTATTCGGGGCCTTGCGGCGCGAACGCACTCTGACCGTATTCCTCGCGGACTCGGTCACTTTGGAGGTTTTTATCGCATTGGTCCTGCTGGAAACAGCGCGACGCTCGTCGCCAGTATTGACGGCGTCGGAACCAAGCTGAAGATCGCATCGCTGGCTAATCTCCACGATGGAATCGGTGCGGATATCGTCAACCACTGCGTCAACGACATCGTAGCGTGTGGTGCGACGCCACTATTCTTCCTCGACTATTTCGGAACCGGTCGTCTCAACCCTGAAACTGCGATTACCGTCATTGGTGGAATCGCGAAGGCATGTGAGGCTGCGGGGGTTGCACTCATCGGTGGCGAAACTGCCGAAATGCCCGGTGTGTACTCAGGTGAGGACTACGATCTTGTTGGGACGATCGTCGGCATCGTCGATGCTGATGCGATTGTCGACGGCTCATCGGTTCGATCGGGTGACGTCGTGGTGGGGGTTCCCAGTAGCGGATTTCATACCAATGGGTACTCCCTCATCCGGGCCGCGTTGGGGCTTAATGAGAGTGACGCAGCAATAGAACGACTTGCGGCACCAGCCCCGTTCGATGCGTCTCGTGGCCTCGCAGAAATACTGCTCGAGCCACACCGCTCGTACCTGCCGATCGTTCGGCAACTGCTGTCAGAAGCGAGGATTACGGGCATGGCTCACATTACCGGAGGTGGATTGCCAGGAAATGTCTCGCGAATCGTTCCAAGGGAATTGACAGCCCGGGTTGATGTCGATTCGTGGTCGGTACCGGCGCCGTTCTCATACGTAGTTGAGGCGGGGAACGTGGCAGTCGAAGAGAGTTATCGAGCGTTCAACATGGGGATCGGTTACGTCGTTGTTTGTTCGCCAGATGTTGCCGCAACGGTCACCAGAATCGCCTTGGATGCCGTCGTCATCGGCGAGGTCGTTCCAGCGATAGATGACCGTCGTGTCGTGTTGGTCCAAAACGGGTCAGAACTGAAGTGAGCCGCGGGTACAGCGAGCGTGCAACGCAGTTCGCCCTGGCCGCGGCCGGAGAACGGGTCCATGTTTGATCGGCTCGATCCGACTTTAACGAGCCTGATCGTCAATGTCGAAGAATCGGCGGCGATCAATGCCTGCTTGAAGCGACTGATGGACGAAACCGGGGCGACCCACATCATGTTGCTCGACCGGGCGGGCCAGATAATCTCCTGGGAAGGCGGCGAAAACCGAACGCAGGAGATGATGCATCTTGGCGCGCTCCTTGCCGGTGCCTATGCGACGTCGCGAGAGATGGCGAAGCTGCTGAAGGAGGACGGCTTTCGCGTACTCGTCCAGGAGGGAATGCGAGAGAAGATTTTCACCGAAACGGTTGAGGATCGCTGGCTGCTGGTGGTCGTCTTCGACCATCAGGCGCACCTCGGTCTGGTCAAGGTCCTGGCGAAGCGCGCAACCCAGTCGCTGACTGGTATCCTGCATCTCGTCATACAAGGAAACGACAGCCGACGGGCCCAATTACGGGGACAGGTCCGCAAAGCCGCCGTTGACACGATTGACCTGCTGTTCAACGACGACTCGGTTCCCAGCCCGGGTCAGACAACGGAAAAGAAGCCATGGCCCTAATTAATGTTGCCGCGCGAGAGATCCACGGCAAGATCGTGTACTACGGCCCAGGTTTATGTGGCAAGACAACCAACCTGCAGTTCATTCATGGGAAAATCCCGCAGAATGGACGCGGCGACCTGTTGTCGATCGCTACCGAGACCGAGCGAACGCTGTTTTTCGACTTCCTGCCACTTGACCTCGGAAAAGTGCATGGCTTTACCATCCGCTTCCACCTGTACACGGTTCCTGGTCAGATCCTTTATGAGCGGACCCGCGTTGCCGTCCTGAATGGGGCTGATGGCGTGGTGTTTGTCGCCGACGGACAGCGTGACCGACTCGCCGACAACCTCCAGAGCCTCCGGGAACTGGCTCACAACCTGACCAACCAGGGCAAGCGGCTCCTCGAGTTCCCGTTGGTGATGCAGTACAACAAGATGGACATGCCGACGGCGTTGCCAACCCCGGTGCTCGACCGGTATCTGAACACCATCAAGGTTCCACGCTTTGAAGCGGTGGCGGTCAAGGGCACAGGTGTGTTCGAAACGCTCCGGGCAATTTCGAAGCTGGTCGTCAACAAACTGTAACATCCTCGATCTTCGATACACTCTGTCCACGACCGGGAGTCCACCCGGGTGGACGGAGTGTTGGTGTTGGAATTCGATAACCCACAGAAACTGCTCGACCTCTTCGCAATTGAGGTACCCGATCCTGACCATGCCGTGCGTTGTGCATGGTTCGCTGGATCGTTGTTTGATGATCTCGACGATAGGCTCGAGCTTGCGTCCTCCGATCGAAAGATCGCGGTTGTCGCGGCACTATTTCATGATTCTGGATATCTTCGCGGGGCACGCGATCATCACCGAAGATCGTTCGACGTACTGACTACGGGCGTGTTGCAGGGGTTCGACCGCCGGGAGCAGGTCATCACTGCCTGCGCTGCTCGCTACCATGGCCGGACTCTTCCGAGCATTGAGCACGCCGGATTCGGTGAAATGGAAACCGAAGACCAGCGTCGTACCCGTCGATTAAGTGCGATCGTCCGGCTCGCTGTCGCGTGCGATTTCAGTCACCTCGGTGTTATCCGTCGCGTGAGTGCACGATCGAGTGATGATGGAGTCATCCTCAGTGTAACCGCGACTGAGGAGCCGAGCGTCGATCGCGATCGGCTTCGAGAGGCTGCTGGAGGATTCACCGCCCTCACGTACGTTCCATTGCGTGTCGAGATATCAATCGAGAGAAGCGAAACATCCATCAAGAAGGGTTAGTCATGCCGAGAGCGTTGATCAGCGTCTGGGACAAGACAGGAGTATCGGAACTGGCGAAACGCCTAGCGGCGGCTGGCTTCCAAATTCTTTC
>JBGSWU010000441.1:0-1972 GCA_041751795.1 Thermomicrobiales bacterium | reverse complement strand
TTCACCGAGCGGTGCCTTCACAACCGTTTTTCTAGCGCGTTGCTCAACAACGTCGAAGATGGCCTGTTCCAAACCACGTCCGCAATAGTCGGGAAGAACCGCGTAATCAAAACCGTTCTCGACGAACGGAGCATACTCGCTGTAGTCTGCATACGCGACTGGTCGACCATCTGGGCTCGCTACGATCCAGTTGTCGGTCGCAATATCACGCTCGGGCTCGGTCCAGAACATCCGCATGCGAGCCATCGTCATGTCGCCCTCGCCGATGTCGTGGACCGATCGGCGATTGGTTATCTCGACCGCGGCGTCGATGTCTGCCATCGTTGCAGGGCGAACGTTAAACCCGTCCGGGAGTGTTGCTCGTCGTTGACGAGTCATCGTCTGTCTCCTCTCCCCCTGTGTGGTTCGTAGCCAGGTTGAAGGCGCGAAACAGTTCATCCGAGCGCGACATCGATGGCATATTTGCCGACGCGATTATCCTGACGCGGCGAATCGAGCATCGCTCCTTCTCCGATTTGATTGATCTGGGAGCGATGCCTGGCATGGGTTTGGCGACCGATCCGACTGTGGTCGTCGGCCATGACTGTCGAGTCCACGGGATTGCGAAACTGTACGTTGACGCACCGATGTTCTCGTGAGGACCGCATTGCAACCTTCACGGTCCCGTCGTCACGGCGGCTGAACGAACGGCAGCGATCATCGCGATGGTTTCGGACGCTTAGAGCCGGGTCTGAAATTGGTGAACTCGACCCGGCTTGAGTTCCCTACGTGCCCGCTTCTCGAAGCACTTTCTCGTAGATGAACTCGCGCTTGACTTCTCGCATCCCAGCGTTTCGGTAGAGTCGATCCGCACCGGTGATGCTGCTTGCATCGACTCCCAGACCAACATGCTTGTATCCGCGCCGTTGGAAGTCGGAGAACGCGTGTTTGAGCAACGCCATTCCGACACCGCGGCCGCGATATTCACGACGGACACCGAGCAGCGAAACCCAGCCTGTTTCTGGAAAGCCTTCTTTTTCCGGAAGGCAGAGGGCAACGCCTGCGATGTCGTCACCTTCCGTCGCAAGGTGCCACAGCGTTGGGTCGAAATCGCGAACCGACTCGATCCGGAAGTAGCAGAATTCTTCGAACGACATAGGGGCAAATCCCCACATGTCCTGCCACGATGCTTCGGCGGCTTCCCAAACTGCTCGCTCGTCCCGATCACGGATCAACCATCGGATGTTTATGCCCACCGGCAGCGTTGGTGCCTGTACGTCATCGAGATCAATCAGCATTTGTAATCCGTCGCGAATGTGCGAGAAGCCTGCGGCTTCGAGTTGTCGCTGCCGATACCGTGCCGTACTCGGGGAAAAGGTATGCAGGACGACACGCTCGCCGTCCGGAGCACGGTGCATCTCTCGTCTCGCGCGGGTCTCGATAATTTCGAACAGTGCCGATTCGATCCCGAGGTTCTCAGCGTCGGGATGAACGTAGTGATCGAATTCGAACGTCGTGTAGGGTGCGTACTCGTACAGTTCCATGAACGCAGAAATTCGGCCGTCCGGACCGATCACCAACCAGTCGTCCTCGTCGAGGTTTCGCTCGGGTTCCTGCCAGTACATCAGAATGTCATCCGCCGAGGTCGAGGTTGATCCGGTGTCTGCGATGGAACGCGCGTGAACGACCTGCAGAACCTCCGCGACATCGTCGATGCGAGGGGCACGGATCGTGTAGCCAGCGGGCAACCTCGTCGATATCACTTGCGCGGTCACGTTCGACTCCACCTCACGAAAAGTTGTAGGACGCACTCCGTCGTGCGTCCTCGATAGTTGCGTTCAATTGTTTCGGTTGGGCGCGTCACGTTGCCTGATCGAGTGGACAGTTTCATCCGTGACCGATGGTTCAGGAACTACCGATCAAGCACAGTTATCGAATTGACTCAAGTTAACGTCAATCTACGTCATTGACGGTCATCGTGGACGACCCGCCA
>JBGSWU010000440.1:0-1847 GCA_041751795.1 Thermomicrobiales bacterium | reverse complement strand
GAGCCGTTCTCGAACGGAATCCGGACGATCTTGTATCCGGTTGGCTCGGACCGATTCCAGGAACCGTGAAACGCGACCAGCATGTGTCCGTCGAATGGAGCAAGTTGATCCCCGGTCGCGAACGTCAATCCCAGCGGCGCTGAGTGTGCCTGCATAAGCACCGAGGGTGCAGTCACCCCATCACATGCGTTGTCTCCGCCGAAGTCAGGATCGACGATGGTACCGGCGTGACAACGAGGCCAGCCGAAGTCTTCGCCCTCGCTCGGCTGATTGATCGTTTCTGGCGGTACGTCGTCTCCCATGCCGTCGCGACCGTTATTGGTTGCCCATAACTCCCCGGTGCCGGGGTGGAAGGCAATTCCAACAGCATTGCGTAGCCCGATGGCAAACGGTTCGCCGTTGCTGCCGTCGGCGTTGTACCGCCAGATCGCGGCTCGGTGCGGATCATCTTCGGTACACACGTTGCACGATGACCCGATTGAGAGATACAGCTTGCCATCAGGGCCGAACCGGATTGTTCGCGACCAGTGGCCGTCTTCTGGTAGTTCATCAATGATCGTCGCCAACGTTTCGTAGCTGCCGTCGCCGTCGGCGTCGGTTACCCTGATGACACGTAATTCCTCTGCGACATACAAGTCACCGTTGTGGAACGTAATGCCGTGCGGACGGTCCAGGCCGTCGAGCACCGTTTGAACATCATCGACTTCGCCATCGTTGTCATCATCGGGCAGGCGGAGGACCCTACCTCGGGCGTCGGTCAGGAAGAGAACTCCGGCATCGTCAAGCGCCATGAACCGGGCAGCACCGAGACCGTCTGCGAAAACATTGACGGTATACCCGGCGGGAACCGTGAGACTCTCGTCGCCAATCGTCACCGTCGCCGATCCCTCGGAAATGGCTACTGTCGTAGTAGCGGTAACAACTGTATTCACTGGTTCTATAGTTCCGCTGGCCGACGGTACTGCAGCCTCAACGCTCATTGTCAGCATCGGTGCTGCATTTGTCGTGGGGGTCGTATTCGATGCATCAGCTTTGGTCGTCGCGGTTGGCACGGCTCCAGTTGATTCCGCGTCTGCATCGTCGTCGCTTGAGGAAACGCACGCGGTGGCGACCACCACGACCCATATGAGGCACACGATGAGCCAAATCCGGGGACGGATCATGTCACTTTGCTTTCCTGACTCGTTGCCGTGTGTTGTTCATAGGCGGCACGTTTGAGGACGCAGATGAATGGCAGATTTCGGTAGAGCTCATGGTGATCGAGACCATATCCAACGACGTAGTCGTTCGGAATCCTGAACCCGACATAGCGTACGTCGACTGGAGCAATGCGGCGCTCAACGCGATCGAGCAAGGCGCAGACGGCAATACTGGCTGGTTGCTGCGATCGAAGGTATTCGAGGACGAAGTCCATCGTCAAGCCCGTGTTAACGATATCTTCGACCAACAGAACGTGCCGGTCGCGAATGTCGATATCCAGATGGCGCTCGATCGTGATTCCATCAGGCGAAAAGATTGGCGCCTTGACAGATAAGAAGTCGATCGCCAGCGGACGGGTTACGGCCCGTGCAAGGTCGGCGAGAAAGAATGTCACCCCTTTCAGCAAGCCAACCAGCACCAGTGAATCGCCAGCGTAGTCTTCTGATATCTCCTGACCGAGCGCGACAACGCGTTGCTGAATTTCTGACGATGAGAGCAAAATTCGGTCAATATCCTCCTGGCGGAGCGACGTGATGTCGACTGACCCGTAACCGAATCGGCCCAGGATCTCGTGGAATGCTTTGCGGTCGACAAGCATGACGTTGACGTTTGGATACAGTTCTCGCAGACGGCGGATTTTCCGGTTT
>JBGSWU010000439.1:0-3704 GCA_041751795.1 Thermomicrobiales bacterium | reverse complement strand
CGACACCAGCTGAGTCGAAGCGCTTGAGTCGCCGTTGATCGTGCTGAGTGGATCGGGTACTGGGAGAAACGAGCGCGTATCGCTGGAGCATCGAGGTGATGCGAATCGTCACCCGTCACTCATCACTCCGTTCACGCCTTCTGCTCGCCGGACCTCGCGCCATGACAGACTCTCTCGCCACCAGAAGACGAGGCCGAGAATCGTGACTGGGAAGTAAAGGGCCGCGTGGACGACGATAGCGTATGAGAGGGCCAGCTCGCGTTCGATCCCAAGCGCACCATTGAGAACGAGGAGGACGCCGGTTTCGAATGGACCGACATACCCCGGAGAACTGGGGATGAGGGTCGCGAGATTCGCAACCGCCGTCACCATCAGAATCGCTAACGGTGAAACATCCAGGTTGAAGCCTTGGGCAACCAGCAGATACATCGACGCTTCGAGCAACCAGGCCAGTAGTGACGTCAGTGCCACGCTGATCAGGTCCAGACGGCGCTTGAGGATGCCGAGTCCGTCGAAGAACGCGTGTGCCATCTCCTGGACGCGAATGCCAACCTTGCCAGGCAGCAGCTTGACCGAAAGGTCGATCATGAAGTCCCGCAACCCGGGCGCAAAGACGAACAGCACCAGCATGACCGTCAACAGGGGGAAGAGCACCGTCGCGATGATCGCGACCGCCTGCAGATCACTCGTCAGCGCGATCGAGAGTGAGGCGACGAGCATGAATATCAGCATCGTCAGACCATCGAAGATCCGTTCGATCGCGATCGTTGCCAGTCCTGCGCTCTTCCGAACGCCGTAACGGGTAGCCAGCGCATAGGCGCGGACAACTTCCCCCGCCCGAAACGGCAGGACGTTGTTTGCCATGTAGCCAATCGTGACAACCGGAAAGATGCGGCGTGGCGCGATGTCCTGGATCGACCGTAGCAGGTAGTGCCAGCGGATCGATCGAACGGCGACACCGAGAAAATAGGCGATCAGGGCAGGAATGAGCCAGATATAGCTCGCCTCGCGGAGAGCCTGACCGATGCGCTCGAAATCCTGGCCGCGGACGGCGAAGTAAAGGAAGACGAGACTAATACCGAATCCGAGCCAGACGCGCCAGGAGCGCATGATCCTCCGGGATAGTGACGATTCAGAGTCCGCTGGCAATTGATCAACTGTCAGTTGCCGTAAACGTTAATCCGGGATGCCGCATTTCGTACCGCACCCATATGCTGAACGGCGTCAGCACAGCCGCGAAGGATACCACCGTGACGTATCGCTGAAGCATGTCATGGCGCGAGACGATGTGACTCACGGCGTGATCGAGAATCCTAGCGCGTCGTCACGGGGCCACAAGTTCGATCTCGTAGAGAACGGGCCAGAGCTTTCCAGTTACGAAGATACGACCAGTTGTTTCATCGACGGCGATCCCGTTCAGGACGTCGACGGTGGCTCCAGCCTGATCTTCAGGCCGGAGCAGGCCATTGAGATCGATCCAGCCGATGACTGCGCCAGTGGCTGGGTCGATCCGGGCGATGGTGTCGGTTTGCCAGACGTTGGCCCAGATCTCGCCGTTGACCCACTCAAGCTCATTCAGCCGGATCACTGGTTCATCGCCGTCCATGACCTCGATTCGGCGCATTTCGGCGAACGTCTCAAAATCGCGGAAGATGATCGTGTTACTGCCATCACTCATGATCAGTCGTTCGCCGTCGGTCGTGAGTCCCCAGCCCTGGGTTGGGTAGGCATGGGTCTCGATCAACTCAAACGTCTCCCTGTCGTAAACAAACGCCAGTTGCGACTGCCATGTGATCTGCACGATGCTGTCGCCAAAGACGACGATTCCCTCTCCGAAATACTGCTCGTCAATGTCGATCTGCTGGAGAACCTCGCCAGTTTCCAGGTCCACACGGCGCAGCGATGACTTGCCGTTCAGCCCGGTCCCTTCATACAGAACGCCGTCGGCGATATCCAACCCTTGCGTAAACGCTGTTGGATCGTGTGGATAGGTGTTGACGATGCGATAGCCGTAGACGGCTGGCTCACCAGGCGGAATCGAGATTGTGACACTAGGCGTCGCGGCAACGGTCGTCGTCGCTGTCGCAATGGTTGGGGATGCATTTGGCGCGCTGGTCCCGGGCGATCCGGCAGCGGGTGAACCGATTGACGTCGTCGCTGTTGGTTGAGTTGCGGTTGGAATCGGCGTAATGCCTTCGCCGTTCCCGCCAGCGCATGCACTGGTGAAAACGGCGAGCGTCAGCAGCCCGATGACCGCAATATGACGCCAGGTGCGGTGAGCGCGTCGTTCACATCCGAGCAAATGAACCACCCATTCCCCGCGTTCCGTGGCTTCGATTCCGAAACTCGTTTTGCGCCACTATGCCATACTTTACCGTCGCAATTTTGTCCACCGCTGGAGAGATAAGAGGGATATCGTGGCGAAGACGAGCAACCTGGGATACCCACGTATCGGAAAGCATCGTGAACTGAAACGGGTGATCGAGCGCTACTGGTCCGGCAAGACGGGCGAGGATGATGTTCACGCTGTAGCCAAAGAGATTCGTCAGGCCGCGTGGTCCGTTCAGCAGCAGGCAGGAATCGATCATATTCCGTGCAATGATTTCACCTATTATGATCATATGCTCGATACGATCTGCCTCTGGGGAATGGTCCCCGAGCGATTTGGCCACACTGCCGGCCAGCCAGTCTCGCTGGCAACCTACTCGGCGATGGCACGCGGTGGCGATCATGTCGCGGCGCTTGAGATGACCAAGTGGTTTGACACCAATTACCACTACCTCGTTCCAGAGTTTGCCGGTGCCGCACCGCAGCGAAGCGGAAACGCTCCGGTCGATGCCTACAACGAGGCGAAAGCCCAGGTGGGTGACGTTGCCCGTCCGGTGATCGTTGGTCCATTAACCTTCGTCCTGCTCGGCAAGCATCACGCGAAGTCAATTGCCGATCACGTCACCGAACTCCTCCCGCTCTATGTGGAACTGCTCGCTGATCTGGCTGACGCCGGAGCCGAATGGGTCCAGATCGACGAACCATGCCTCGTTCAGGATCGAAGTGCCGAAGAGCTTGCACTGTATACGAGTGTGTACGGTGAGTTGTCGGCGGTACGAAATCGTCCGAAGATCATGCTTCAAACGTATTTCGGGTCGCTGGGATCGAGTTGGGATACCGTCATGGCGCTGCCGGTTGACGGAATCGGGCTTGATTTCGTCCGCCATGATGGCAACCTGAGCGACCTTAAGAGCAAGGGCTTCCCGGGGGAGAAGACCCTCGGTGCGGGCGTTCTGAATGGCCGCGCCGTCTGGAAGGCCGACCTCGGCAAGGCGCTCGGTCTGCTCGAGGCGGTTGCCGACACCGTTCCTCAGAAGCGGATCGTCGTCGGGCTGTCTGCATCTCTGCTCTACCTGCCACACGATGTCCGACTCGAGTCGGGTCACGACGCCGATGTGCTGGCGAACCTGTCGTTCGCCGAGCAGCGGCTGGATGAGATCGTGATTCTTGCGAAGGGACTGACCGAGGGTCGAGACGCGATCAAGGCTGAACTCGACGCCGATGCGACCCGGTTGTCGAAACTCGAAGCGTCCGTGAATGCCAGGACCCGTGAGCGGATGGCGTCCCTGACCGACGCTGATTTCCGCCGGGCTGAGCCGTTCAGTGAGCGTGTCAGCGCCCAGCAGCAACACATCAATTTGCCGCAGTATCCGACG